>NZ_CP060039.1:2550962-2869832 GCF_014211915.1 Burkholderia cenocepacia
GGCATTCTGCGAACTTGAACGGGTCATTTAGACTGGGTCACCGAGACTTGAAGCTAGGACATGCGAGCATGATGAATTCGACCAAACGCACGGCCAGAACCGTCGCCGCCCGGGCTGCGGCGGTAGCGGCCGCGGCCCTCATCGCCGGCTGCCACGGCTTGCCGCAGAAGCAGGACGAGACGGCTACCTGGTCGAACAACAAATTATACTCAGAGGCCCAGGACGCACTGTCCGGCGGCGACTGGGGCAAGTGCGCGAAATATTTCGAATCGCTGCAAGGCCGCGATCCGTTCGGCCATTTCGCGCAACAGGCGCAGATCAACGTTGCATACTGCAACTGGAAGGATAACGAAGCAGCAGCAGCCGACCAGGCCGTCGATCGCTTCATCCAGCTCCACCCCGATCATCCGGACATCCCGTACGCGTACTACCTGAAGGGGATGATCCACTTCAACGACGATCTCGGCCTGTTCGGGCGTTTCTCCGGCCAGGACATGAGCGAGCGCGATCCGCAGGCGCTGCGCGAATCGTACGATGCGTTCAAGGTCGTGGTCGATCGCTTCCCGAAGAGCAAGTACGCGCCCGACGCGGCCGCGCGGATGCGCTACATCGTCAACGCTCTCGCGTCGCACGAAGTGCACGCGGCCGACTACTACTATCGTCGCGGCGCGTATGTCGCGGCCATCAACCGCGCGCAGCTCGCGATCAAGGACTACAAGGGCGCGCCGGCGATCGAGGATGCGCTGCACATCATGATCCTGTCGTACGGCAAGCTGAACCAGCCGGAACTCGCCGAGGACACCAAGCGCGTGCTCGCGGGCACGTTCCCCGACAGCCCGTACGTGACGGGCCATTCGCGCCCCGGTGCGAAGAAATCGTGGTGGCAGTTCTGAAGCACGGCGCGATGTAACATCCGTTGCGCACACAAAAAACCCGGCCATCGAGCCGGGTTTTTTATTGGCGCCGCATTCGGGCGATGCCGGGGCGTTCACGCGACAGGCGCCGCGCGTGCGGTCACACGCGCTTGTCCGACCGGTGCTCGTCGAAGAAATCCTGCACGACCGCGATCTCGCGCGTGCGCTTGAACGGCGGCAGGCTTTGCCAGATCCGGCGCCCGTACGGCTTGTCGACGAGCCGCGTGTCGCAGATCATCAGCACGCCGCGATCCGTCTCCGCACGAATCAGCCGGCCCGCGCCCTGCTTCAGCGTGATCACGGCCTGCGGCAACTGGTGCACCGCGAACGGGCTCAGCCCCTTCTTCGTCAACGCATCGAGCCGCGCGGCCAGCACCGGATCGTCCGGCGGCGCGAACGGCAGCTTGTCGATCACGACCAGCGACAACGCATCGCCGCGCACGTCGACGCCTTCCCAGAAGCTCTGGCTACCTACCAGGATCGCATTGCCGTACGCGCGGAAGCGATCGAGCAACTCGGTGCGGCTTGCGTCGCCCTGCACGAGCAGCGGCGTGTTCCAGCCGCGCGATTCGATCACGTCGCGCAGCTTCGACGCGATCCGGTCGACCGCACGCAGCGTCGTGCACAGCATGAACACGCCGCCGCCGGATGCCTCGATCGCCGGCAGCGCGGCATCGAACACGGCATCGGTAAACGCCGGCGAAGACGGCTGCGGCAGGTTGCGCGGCACGTACAGCAGCCCCTGGGACTGGTAATCGAACGGGCTGGCGAGCGTCATCGAACGACGCGAGCTGAGGCCCATCTGCGCCGCGTAGTGCGTGAAATCGCCGCGCACCGATAGCGTAGCCGACGTGAACACCCATGCACGCGGCACGCCCGCACGCTGCTTCGCGAAGATCGGCGCGACCGACAGCGGCGTTTCGTGCAGCTGGACGGTATGCGCGAACACCTCGACCCAGCGCACCTTCTCGTTCGGATCGCCGTCGGCTGCCGCCTTGTCGCCGGCCGCTGCCGCGTCGGCTTGCGCGGCCGCTTCCGCCGCGCCGGGCGCGACCCAGCCGGCCAGCAGGTCCTGCAGCTCGCGCGCGCGCCGCAGGCACGCGCCGAGCGATTCCGCGCGCTCGGCCTGGCTCGCGAGCGCCGACGCAAGCGCATCGAGCGCCACGTCGAGCGCGTCGAGCGCACCGAACATCGGGTGATCGTCGCCGAGCTGCGCAAGCGACATACGCACGATCTGGCCGTCCGCGAACGCGAGGCGCAGGTCGCGCGCCGCACGCTCGAGATCGCCGCCGAGCTTCACCCACTCGACCGCGTCGCGCGCATGGCTCAGGCCTTCGGCGACCGTGTCGCGCGCGAGCTCGAGGATCTGCGTGGTCGACAGCGTCTCGCCGAAGAACAGCGTCGCCGTCTCCGGCAGCTGATGCGCTTCGTCGAAGATGATCGTGTTCGCATTCGGCAGCAGCTCGGCCATCCCCGTGTCGCGCAGCATGATGTCCGCGAAGAACAGGTGATGGTTGACGACGACGATGTCGGCCTGCTGCGCCTCGCGCCGCGCCTGCATCACGAAGCATTCCTTGTAGTGCGGGCATTCCTGGCCGAGGCAGTTGTCGCGCGTCGACGTGACCATCGACCACACGGGCGCATTTTCCGGCACGCTCGCGAGTTCGGCCTTGTCGCCGCTCTTCGTGATCTTCGCGAAGCGGACGATTTCCTGCAGATAGGCCGTGTCCTGCCGCGACGGCAGCCGGCCGTTGTCGGCCGTGCGTTGCAGGTAGTAGTGGCACAGGTAGTTGGCGCGGCCCTTGAGCATCGCGACCGACACCGGCACCGCGAGCGCATTGCGCACGGTCGGGATGTCGCGCTGGAACAGCTGGTCCTGCAGGTGCTTCGTGCCGGTCGACACGATCACCTTGCCGCCCCACAGCATCGCGGGCACCAGATACGCGTAGGTCTTGCCGGTACCCGTGCCGGCCTCGACGATCAGCGTGTTGTCGCCTGCGTCGCTGTCGGATTCGGTTGCCGCGGCATCGTCCGCGGCCGCCCCGGCCGTCTTGTCGGCGTCGCCCAAGCGGCGTGCCGGCCGCTTGCGGGTTTCGAAGATCTCGGGCTCGGGCATCCGGCGCGCGGATGCCTCCATCGCGGACGCGACCGCGCGCGCCATCTCGATCTGTGACGTACGCGGCCGGTACCCATCGAGCGCGCGCGCCAGCAACCCGCCTTCGCCAAAGATCGTGTCGAGCTCGTCGACGCGCTTGCGGCTCAGCTCGAAGGTGCCTTCGGACGCACGAACGCGCCCGGCGGACGTCGTGTCACGCCGGGCATCGGGGGTGGCTTCAAGCGGTGAATTCAAGGCAAGCGTTCCTGTGTCCAGCGCCCGGGCGGCGCCGGCGCTTGCCAGGCCGCGCTCAGGCGCGCTTATCCGGTTCGAGCTGCGATTGCAGCAAAATGATTTTGTCCTTGGCCGCCAGCTTTTCCTTCTTCAGCCGGTGCAGCGTGATGTCGTCGATGTCGGAGTGTCCTTCCTTCAGCTCGATCTCCCGAGCGAGCTGCTGGTGCTGCTCCTGCAATGCAGCCAAACGGTTGTGCAATTCCTGCTGCTGTTCCGTGTGACGGTTTTGCATAGTTGCCTCCTCATCGAAGCAGCGCGACGACTGGCGTGCCGACGCGCCCGAGACTGATCCCGATCAATTCAACACGTTACTGCCCCTGCTGTTGCTGCTGCTTGGCCTTCTCGGCCGCTTCCTGCTGACGCCGCTCGACATCGGCCTTGTGCTGCGCGGCTTCCTTCTGCTTCTGCTCGTAGCGCGTGGCGTTGTCCGCCCGCTCCTGCGCCTTCTGCGCCGCCTGCTGATGCGCCTGGTCGAGCTTGCGCTGGAAATCCGCCTGCTTCTGGTCGTATGCCTGCTTGCTCGCCGCGCGTTGTGGCCCTTCCGCGCCGCGCTGCGCCTGCTTCAGTGCATTCTGCTCCTGCTTGTCGCGGAATGCAGCCGCGTTCGCCGCGTCGTTCGCTGCCCGCTGCGGCGCTTCCGCCTCGTTCCGGGCCTGCTTCAACGCCTGCTGCTGGTCGCGCTGCTGCGCACGCACCGCGCGCTGCTCGTCGTTCAGCGCGAGCTGCTCCTGGCGAATGCTCGCCCGCTCCTCGCGCATCTGGTCGCGCGCCTTGCCGAGACAGTGGTTGACGAAGAACTTGCTGTAACAGTCGTGCTCCGCCAGCGCATAACGATAATCGTTTTCCGCGGAGCGTTGATTGAGCACTTTTTGACGGGCGTCGAAATCCGGGGCGGCGGAGGCTGCAACGGGTGCGGACGCGACGGTGTCCGGCGCGCTGGCGCCAGTGGCCTGCGCAAATGCACCGGAAGGCCCGGCAGACAAAGCCGCGGCGAGCGCTGCGCCGAGCGCGACGAGAGAAATGCGGGAAGTTGGCAACGTCGTAGGAAAGCTGCGGGACATGTGTCAAATTCTATCACCCCCGGCTGGACGCTCCGCCATTTATGGCAAAATGCCCCGCTTCATTCACCCGCGGCCTCTGGCCCGTCGGGCCCGCCGGGCAGCCCGCCGCTCCGGGGCTGCCGGCCCGCGCCGCGATTTCAGCAGGCAGACAGACCATCCACGACATGACGGAAACCGTAGCACTCAAGATCGTACAGCGCATCGCCACCGAACTGTCCGTCCAGCCGCGCCAGGTCGCGGCGGCCGTGCAACTCCTCGACGAAGGCTCGACCGTTCCGTTCATTGCCCGGTACCGCAAGGAAGTGACCGGCAACCTGGACGACACGCAGCTGCGCAACCTCGAGGAACGCCTCCTGTATCTGCGCGAACTCGAGGATCGCCGCGCCGCGATCCTGTCGAGCATCGACGAACAGGGCAAGCTGACCGACGAACTGCGTGCCGCGATCGACGCGGCCGACAGCAAACAGGTGCTCGAAGACCTTTATCTGCCGTACAAGCCGAAGCGCCGCACGCGTGCACAGATCGCCCGCGAAGCCGGCCTCGAGCCGCTCGCGCACGCGCTGCTCGCGAACCCGCTGCTCGACCCGCAGGCCGAGGCGGCCGCGTATGTCGACGCCGACAAGGGCGTCGCCGACGCGAAGGCCGCGCTCGACGGCGCGCGCGACATCCTGTCCGAACAGTTCGGCGAGACGGCGGAACTGCTCGGCAAGCTGCGCGACTACCTGCACAACCAGGGCGTCGTGTCGTCGGCCGTCGTCGAGGGCAAGGAAAACGAGGAAGGCGAGAAATTCCGCGACTATTACGACTACGCGGAAACGATCAAGACCGTGCCGTCGCACCGTGCGCTCGCGCTGTTCCGCGGCCGCAACGCGGGCGTGCTGACGATCAAGCTCGGCCTCGGCGAAGAGCTCGACGCGCAGGTACCGCATCCCGGCGAGGCGATGATCGCGCGCCATTTCGGCATCGCGAACCAGAATCGCCCGGCCGACAAATGGCTGTCCGACGTCTGCCGCTGGTGCTGGCGCGTGAAGGTGCAGCCGCATATCGAGAACGAACTGCTCACGCAGCTGCGCGAAACGGCCGAAACCGAAGCGATCCGCGTGTTCGCGCGCAACCTGAACGACCTGCTGCTGGCCGCGCCGGCCGGCCCGAAGGCCGTGATCGGCCTCGACCCCGGCCTGCGCACGGGCGTGAAGGTCGCGGTCGTCGACCGCACCGGCAAGGTGCTCGCGACCGACACGATCTACCCGCACGAGCCGCGCCGCGACTGGGACGGCTCGATCGCGAAACTCGCGCGCATCGCCGCGCAGACGCAGGCCGAGCTGATCAGCATCGGAAACGGCACCGCATCGCGCGAAACCGACAAGCTCGCGAGCGAACTGATCGCGAAACACCCGGAGCTGCGGCTGCAGAAGATCGTCGTGTCGGAAGCCGGCGCGTCGGTCTACTCGGCGTCCGAGCTCGCCGCGAAGGAATTCCCGGATCTCGACGTGTCGCTGCGCGGCGCCGTGTCGATCGCCCGCCGCCTGCAGGACCCGCTCGCCGAGCTCGTGAAGATCGAGCCGAAGGCGATCGGCGTCGGCCAGTACCAGCACGACGTGAACCAGCGCGAACTCGCCCGCTCGCTCGACGCGGTCGTCGAGGATTGCGTGAACGCGGTCGGCGTCGACGCGAATACCGCGTCGGCCCCGCTGCTCGCCCGCGTGTCGGGCCTGAACGCGACGCTCGCGCGCAACATCGTCGACTATCGCGATGCAAACGGCCCGTTCCCGTCGCGCGAGCACCTGCGCAAGGTGCCGCGCCTCGGCGACAAGACTTTCGAACAGGCCGCCGGCTTCCTGCGCATCAACGGCGGCGAGAACCCGCTCGACCGCTCGTCGGTGCACCCGGAAGCGTATCCGGTCGTCGAGCGGATGCTCGCGAAGATCAACAAGCGCATCGACGACGTGCTCGGCAACCGCGAAGCGCTGTCGGGCCTGTCGCCGTCTGAATTTGTTGACGAACGTTTCGGCCTGCCGACCGTGCGCGACATCCTGGCCGAACTGGAGAAACCGGGGCGCGATCCGCGTCCGGAATTCAAGACGGCCACGTTCCGCGAAGGCGTCGAGAAGGTCGCGGACCTCGTGCCGGGCATGACGCTCGAAGGCGTCGTGACGAACGTCGCGGCGTTCGGCGCGTTCGTGGATATCGGCGTGCACCAGGACGGCCTCGTCCACGTGTCGGCGATGTCGACGAAGTTCATCAAGGACCCGCACGAAGTCGTGAAGGCCGGCCAGGTCGTCAAGGTGAAGGTGATCGACGTCGACGTGAAGCGCCAGCGCATCGCGCTGACGATGCGCCTCGACGACGACGCGGCAGCGCCCGGCATGACGTCGCGCGGCGGCCAGGATCGCGGCAATGCGGGGCGCGGCGCCGCCCGCCCGCAGCGTTCGCGCGAACCGGAGCCGGCCGGCGCGATGGCCGCGGCATTCGCGAAGCTGAAGCGCTGAGCACGCGAACAGCCGTCGGCGTATAAAAAAGCCCGCCGAAAGGCGGGCTTTTTCATTATCTGGACAAACGCGGCGCGCGCCGCGCTCCATCAGATCTCGATCTTCGTCCCGAGCTCGACGACGCGGTTCGCCGGAATCGCGAAGAAATCGGTCGGCTTCGCGGCATTCTGGTGCATCCACGCAAATACGCGCTCGCGCCAGATCGACATCCCCGGCAGATGCGTCGGCACGACCGTTTCGCGCGCGAGGAAGAACGACGTGTCCATCAGCTCGAACGTCATGTCGTGCGTCCGGCCGAATTCCTCGAGCACGGCCTTCACGTCCGGCGTCTCGTTGAAGCCGTACTCGGCCTTGACGATGTACAGGCCACCGCCCGCGTCGCGCGCGCTCTGGCGCTTGTCGTCGCGCACGTACGGAATGTCGCGCGTGACGAACGTCAGGAAAATGGTCCGCTCGTGCAGGACCTTGTTGTGCTTCAGGTTGTGCAGCAGGCTGACGGGCACCAACTTGTCGTTGCCGGTCAGGTAGATCGCGGTGCCGGACACCCGGTGCGGCGGATGCGCGAGCAGCCCCTGCAGGAACGGCTCCAGCGGAATACCGTCGGCCGCCGTGCGTTCCTTGACGATGTGACGCCCCTTGTACCAGGTCATCAGCAGGAAGAACAGCAACGCGCCGATGCCGAGCGGCAGCCAGCCGCCCTGCGCGACCTTCAGCAGGTTTGCGCCGAAAAAGCCGAGGTCGATCGCAAGGAACACCGCGATGATCGCGCCGACCAGCAGCCGGTTCCAGTTCCACACCTTCACCATCACGACACACGCGAGCACGGTCGTGATCACCATCGTCGCCGTCACCGCGATGCCGTACGCAGCCGCGAGGTTGTCCGAGCTCTTGAAACCGACGACGATACAGAGGATCACGGCCAGCAGCAGCCAGTTCACGACCGGCACGTAGATCTGGCCTATCGCGAGCTCGGACGTATGCAGCACCTTCATGCGCGGCACGTAGCCGAGCTGGATCGCCTGCGACGTCAGCGAGTACGCGCCGGAAATCACCGCTTGCGACGCGATCACGGTCGCGACCGTCGACAGCACGACGAGCGGCAGCAGCCCCCATTCGGGTGCCAGCAGGAAGAACGGGTTTTCGATCGCTTTCGGATTCTGGATCAGCAGCGCGCCCTGACCGAAGTAGTTCAGCACGAGCGACGGCATCACGAGCCCGTACGCGGCGTACCGGATCGGCTTGGCACCGAAGTGGCCCATGTCCGCATAGAGCGCTTCCGCGCCGGTCAGCACCAGCACGACCGAGCCGAGCACGACGTAGGCCTGCAACAGGTGGTCGGCCATGAACGACGCCGCGTAATACGGGTTGATTGCCGCGATGATGCCCGGCACGCGAACGATGTGGTACACGCCGAGCGCCGCGATCACGACGAACCACAGCACCATGATCGGGCCGAACAGCTTGCCGACCAGCGCGGTACCGTGCCGCTGGATCCAGAACAGCGCGATCAGGATCACGATGGTGATCGGCAGCACGAGATGGGAGAGGTGCGGCGTCGCGATCTCGAGACCTTCGACGGCCGACATCACGGAAATCGCCGGCGTGATCACCGCGTCCCCGTAGAACATGCACGCGCCGAATATCCCGAGCGCCATCAGCGCGCCCGCGACACGGGTTTTCGAGTCGAGCGGCCGCAGCGACAGCGCCATCAGCGCGAGCACGCCGCCTTCGCCGTTGTTGTCCGCCCGCATCACGAACAGCAGGTACTTGACGCCGACCACCAGCAAGATGGCCCAGAACAGCAGCGAGATCACGCCGAGAATCGACCCTTCGGTCAGCGGAATGCCGTGCGCGGGGCTGAACGCTTCCTTGAGCGAATACAGCGGGCTGGTGCCGATGTCGCCGAACACGACGCCGATGGCTGCTATCGCTAGCGCCCGCATCGAGTGTTGTTGCGTCGAATGCGGCGAGTGTGCGGCGTCGGTCGCGTGAGTCGTGTCGTTCATATGAAGCGTAATAATCGGGTCCGGGTCGGACAAAACGAGCGCTATTCTACTCGCGCCCCCGTGAAACGCCGCCCTGCCGTGTTGCCGTGGAACCACGTGATCCACGCTGCGCATGCAATCCGGCGCGACCTGTGGCAGGGCTGCCATCATAGCCGGGGCCGCGCCGCCTGCCTATCGGGTCCGCAAGGCGCCCCGCGTGGCGCCACGCGCGCGCCAATGAAAAACGGCGCCGCAAGCGGCGCCGTACAAGGCTTTCCTTCGATCGGCCGGCCGCTTACGCGCCCGAACCGTCGCGCTGTGCGCGACCGCGCTTGATCCACGCCTCGAGGTTGTGCGGACGGACCGTGTCCCACTCCTCGAACGGCTGATGAATCCACGGATTCGTCGGCAGGAACTGCGTGTGATAGTCGGGCTTGACCTTCGAGCAACCCTTGTACCAGAGCACGGCCGAACGCACGGCCGTGACCGCCGGATAGCGCTCTTTCAGATGCTCCTGCACGCGGGCGAGCGTGACGCCGGAATCGACGAGATCGTCGACCAGCAGCACGTTGCCCGCGAGATGGCCGCGCGTCATCGTGATGTACTGCGCGATGTCGAGCTCGCCCTGCTCGGTGCCGGCCGCTTCCCGATACGAACTCGTCGCGAGGATCGCGAGCGGCACGTCATAGATGCGCGACAGCTGGTCGCCGACGCGCAGGCCGCCGCGCGCGAGGCACAGGATCTGGTCGAACTTCCAGCCCGAGGCGTGCACCTGGAGCGCGAGCAGCTCGATCAGACGGTGATACTCGTCCCAGCCTACCCACAGGTTCTTGTCGTCGTTGCGCGGATCGGTCATCAAGTCTGCCGCCGTCATCGTGATTTGCTGCGTCATCTGGGAATTACACCTTGAACGGATGGCGGAGCAGGATCGTTTCGTCGCGGTCCGGGCCCGTCGACACCATGTCGACCGGCACGCCAGCCACTTCCTGGACGCGTGCGAGGTAGGCCTGCGCGTTCGCCGGCAGTGCGTCCCACGTGTTGATCCCGACCGTGCTTTCCTTCCAGCCGGCGAACGTCTCGTACACCGGTTCGCAACGCGCGACATCGACCGCGCCACGCGGCAGGATGTCCACGTCCTTGCCGTCGACCTTGTAGCCGACGCACAGCTTGACTTCGTCGAGGCCATCGAGCACGTCGAGCTTCGTCATGCACAGGCCCGACACGCCGTTGATCTGGATCGAGCGGCGCAGCGCAGCCGCATCGAGCCAGCCGGTGCGGCGCGGACGGCCGGTGACCGAGCCGAATTCCTTGCCGACGTTCGCGAGCGTGACGCCGATCTGGTCCTGGCGCTGCGGGTTGTCCGCATCGTACAGCTCGCTCGGGAACGGGCCCGAGCCGACGCGCGTGCAATACGCCTTCGTGATGCCGAGGATGTAGTTGAGCTTCTGCGGACCGACGCCCGCGCCGGCCGACGCCGCACCGGCGACGCAGTTGCTCGACGTGACGAACGGATAGGTGCCGTGGTCGATGTCGAGCAGCGTGCCTTGCGCGCCTTCGAACAGCAGGTTCTGGCCCGCATTGTTCGCGTCGTACAGGCGGCGCGACACGTCGGCCACCATCGGCTTCAGGCGGTCGGCATAGCCGAGCATCGTGTCGAGCGTGGCCTGGAAGTCGACGGCCGCGCCGCCCAGATACTGGGTCAGCACGAAGTTGTGGTAGTCGAGATTTTCGCGCAGGCGGTCGGCGAAGGTCTTCGCGTCGAACAGGTCCTGCACGCGCAGCGCGCGGCGGCCGACCTTGTCTTCGTACGCAGGGCCGATGCCGCGGCCCGTCGTGCCGATCTTGCCCGCGCCCTTGCGCGCCTCGCGCGCCTGGTCGATCGCGATGTGGTACGGCAGGATCAGCGTCGTGGCTTCGGAGATGAACAGACGGTCGCGTACGTTCACGCCGGCTTCTTCGAGCTCGCCGATTTCCTTGAACAGTGCTTCGGGGACAGAACGACGCCGTTGCCGATGTAGCAGGCGACGCCTTCACGCATGATGCCCGACGGAATGAGGCGCAAGATCGTCTTCTTGCCGCCGATGATGAGGGTGTGGCCGGCGTTGTGACCGCCCTGGAAACGCACGACGCCCTGAGCGTGGTCCGTCAGCCAGTCGACGATCTTGCCCTTGCCTTCATCACCCCATTGCGTTCCCACGACGACGACATTGCGCCCGGGAGTCACGTTCACTGCGCTGGCAGACATGTTGATTCGTTAGCTGGTTAAAAACGTATTCTACCTATGTTCGCGGGCGATTCCGAATTTTTCCGTTTCGCTTCAACGATATGCACCCCGAAGCACGGCCCGCGAACGCCTCTTTATCGGGGTTCGACCACCCATGCGCCGTTGCGCTCGACGAGCGAACGATCGCATGCGAATTCGTCGAGCACGTGGTCGTGGCCCGGCAGCGCCTGGATCACGACCTCGCCCGCATCGCGCAGCGCCGCGACCGCCGCGCCCAGCGCGTCGTCCTGCGCCCACGGCGCGAGAATCGCGGTGCCGCGCGCCTCGACCGGCGAAATCCGTGCGAGCTCGCGCAGATCCAGCGAGAAGCCGGTGGCCGGACGGGAGCGGCCATAGGCCTGCCCCACGTGGTCGTAACGACCGCCGCGCGCGATCGCGTTCGGCACGCCGTCGATGTAGGCGCTGAACATCGCGCCGCTGTGATACGCGTAGCCGCGCAGGTCGGCGAGATCGATCGCGACTTCGACGCCCTTCGCCTGCGACGCAAGCTGCGCGAGATCGTCGAGCGCCCGCGTGATTTCCGGCAGCACCGGCAGGCGCGTGCGCGCTTCGGCGAGCACGCTCGCGTCGCCGTAGAGGTTCGGCAGCGCGCGCAGCGCGGCACGCGTATCGGCGCCGAGATCGTCGGTGAGTTCGTTCAGCAGCGGCACGTCCTTGCCCGACAGCGCGTCGTACAGCGACTCGCCGCGCTCGGCGGCCTGCGCGTCGCGCGCCAGCAGCGCCGCGAGCACGCCCGCGTGACCGAGGTCGAGGCGGATGCGCGACAGGCCCGCGAGGTGCAGCGCGTCGAGCATCAGTTGCTGGATCTCGAGATCGGCTTCCAGCCCCGCGTGCCCGTAGATTTCGGCGCCGATCTGGATCTGCTCGCGGGTCGCGTGCAGGCCGCGCGGACGCGTATGCATCACATGGCCCGCGTAGCAGAGGCGCGTCACGCCCTGACGGTTCAACAGGTGCGCGTCGATCCGCGCGACCTGCGGCGTGATGTCCGCGCGCAGGCCGAGCGTGCGACCCGACAACTGGTCGACCAGCTTGAAGGTGCGCAGGCGCAGATCGGCGCCGCCGCTCGTCAGCAGCGATTCGAGATACTCGAGCAGCGGCGGCATCACCATTTCGTAGCCATACGAACGGAAGCGGTCGAGCAGCCTGCGGCGCAGCTCCTCGATCTTGCGCGCTTCCGACGGCAGCACGTCGGCGATATTCTCGGGAAGTAACCAGGTCGACATCGGTACGGTCCTACGACGGGAAACGGCGCGCGACACGCGCGCCGCGAGTTGAATCGGAACTTCGAAATCGGGCGGAACGAACGGCGGATGCGCCGTCCGGATCGGGGCTCCGTCAGGTCGCGAGCAGCAGCAGCACAAGCCCGAGCACCATCACGATCAGCCCGCCGATCCGGATATGATGCGGCGGCCGCTCGGCTATTCTACGAAACGTGTCGCGCCAGGCGACGGGAAACACGAAGGGGAACGCCCCCTCGATGATCAGCATCAGCGCTACTGCGAGCAACAACGAGCCAGCCAGGTCCATGCGAGCGACGGCGCCGCTCGACGCGGCGCCCCAAGGTCAATGTTTGCGGGGAGCAGGCGCCGCCGGTGCGGCACCGCCCGTCGGGCTGCGCATGAAGCGGAAGAACTCGCTGTCGGGATCGACGACGATGATGTCGTTGCGCTTGAACGTATTCCGGTAGGCCTGCAGGCTCGCGTAGAACTGATAGAACTGCGGATCGCGGCCGAACGCATCGGCGGCGATCGTCGCGGCCTTCGCATCGCCCTCGCCCTTGATCGTCTGCGCGGACTTGTATGCGTTCGCGAGCACGGCCTGCTGCTCGCGTTCGGCGTCGGCCTTGATCTGCTCGACGTCGGCCGCACCTTGCGCACGCACCTGGGCCGCCTGGTCGCGCAACGCGCCGATCATCCGTTGATAGACGGCGTCCGTCTGCGCGGCCGGCAGGTCGACACGCGTCAGCTGGACGTCGACGACGTCGACGCCGAAACCGGACGCTTGCGCCTTCGCCGCATCGCGCGCCGCATCGGCGATCGCACGCTGACCGCCGAGGGCATCGTCGAGCGCGCGCTTGCCGAATGCGTCGCCGAGCGCGCTCTTCAGCGCGCCCGACAGTCGTTCGACCGCCGCGGCCGGATCGCCGCCCGTCGCCGTGAAATATTTCATCGGATCGCTGATCCGGTACTTCACCGCATACGCGACGAGCAGGTCATGCTTGTCTTCGGTTGCCAGCTGCAGCGGATCGGCCGACTCGAGCGACTGCAGGCGCGTGTCGATCAGCGTGGCCGTCTGCAGCGGCGGCGGCAGCTTGAAGTGGACGCCGGGGCCCGCGAGTTCCGGCTGCGTACCGTCGCGCCCCGACAGCACGGCCGCATGGCGCGGATCGACGGTCAGGACCGTCGACGATGCCGCGAAGGCAACGATCACGATTGCGACGACGAGCGCAATGATTCGGTTCATGTTCTGCGCTCCCTGTTACTTCGTATCGTCTTCACGCGACCGGCTGCGAAACGCGTCGCGCGATCGCAGCACGTCGACACCCGACGCGGTGGCGGCCGGTGCGGCGCTCGCCGGCGCGGCAGCGGCTGCCGAGGGCGCCGTTGCGGCCGGTGCGGACGCCGCATCGGGCACGGATGCGCCGGTCGACGCCGCGGCGTTTTGCCGCCCCTGCTCGACGAGCTTGTCGAGCGGCAGATACACGACGCTGTTGCCGCCCTTGTTGCCGACGAACACCTTCGTCGCGTTCGAATAGATTTCCTGCATCGTCTCGAGGTACATCCGCTCGCGGATAACCGCCGGCGCCTTCGAGTACTGCGCGTAGACCTGCTTGAAACGGTCCGCGTCGCCTTCGGCTTCGGTGACCACGCGATCGGCATACGCCTTCGCTTCGTCGATGAGCTTCGCCGCATCGCCCTGCGCCTTCGGCAGCAGGTCGCTTGCATACGCCTGCGCGGCGCGCTTCGCGGCCTCGCGCTCGTCCCGCGCCTTCGCGACTTCGGCGTACGCGGCCTGGGTCTGCTCGGGCGCCGCGACGCTCTGCATCGTGACGGCCGTCACCTCGAGCCCCGACTGGTAGCGGTCGAGGTCGCGCTGGATCGCGGTGGAAAGCTGCTCGCGCAGCGCATCGCGATCCTGGTTCAGCATGTCGGCCGCGCTACGCGTGCCGACGATCGCGCGCACCGCGGCCTGCGCGGCCTGCGACACGCTGCGCTCGGGATCGACGCTGCGGAACAGGTAATCGGTGGCGGAACGAATCCGGTACTGGACGATGAAGCGCACGTCGACGATGTCGGCATCGCGCGTCAGCATCGCGGCTTCCTTCACGTTTGCAAGGCGCACGACGTTGTTGCGGCCGATCTCGATCGAGCGCACCTGCGACGTGTCGACGATCTCGTGCGACGCGAACGGATACGGCGCGCGCCAATGCACGCCCTGGCCGACCGTGCCCGACAGCTTGCCGAGCTGCAGCTCGACGCCCGTCTGGCCTTCCTGCACGACGAACAGCCCGCTGCCCGCATACACCGCGACCAGTACGCCGATCACGATGCCGACGCCGACCCGTGCGGCCCGGCCGTTGTCGGGACGGAAGCCGTTGCCGCCCTTGCCGCCGAACAGGCCGCTCAGGCGCCGGTTGAAGTTGCGCCACATCTCGTCGAGATCGGGCGGACCATCGCCGTCGCCGCCTTGCGGACGCTTCGATTCGTTCGCGCGCGGGCGGGACCCGTCCTTGCCATTGCCTTCGCCGCGTCCCCAGCGGGGATCGTTGATCGACAGCAAGGCGCGCATCCGCCGCCAGGTACTCCGCTCGTTGTATTCGTTCACCAGAGTTTGTTCACCAGATTGGACGCCGGCGAACCGGCCGGGACCGGTTAGCGCCCGTGTTCGGAAATCGTGTGGTCTTCGTGTGGTTCAGCGGACGTGCCATCGAGCGCGTCGGGTAACGTCGCGCTGGAAAGGTGTTCCGCGGAGGCGATTTCGGCGATGGCGGCACGCAACGTATCAAGACCCTGACCGGTGCGTGCGCTCAAAAAGACGCGCGAAATATTACCATACTCGTCCCGCTCGACCGCGTCGCCGCGGGCCGCCAGCTCGGGCACGGCGTCGATCTTGTTGAACACCAGCACCTGTCGGATCGTGTCCGCGCCGATCTCGTGCAGCACGCCGTTGACCTGCTCGATCTGCTCGAGCCTGACCGCGCTCGACGCATCAACTACATGCAGCAACAGATCCGCATGGATCGTTTCCTCGAGGGTCGCGCGGAACGCCGCGACGAGCTGGTGAGGCAGCTCGCGGATGAACCCGACCGTGTCGGACACCACGATCTGACCGACCTCGTCGCCGAGATACACGCGCCGCGACGTCGTATCGAGCGTGGCGAACAGCTGGTCGGCCGCGTATGCCTGCGCTTTCGTCAGCGCATTGAACAACGTCGACTTGCCCGCGTTCGTATAGCCGACGAGCGACACCGACATCGTGCCGCTGCGCGCGCGCTGCCGGCGCTGCGTGCTGTGCTGGCGGCGCAGCCGATCGAGCCGCGACTTCAGCATCTTGATGCGTTCGCCGATCAGCCGGCGGTCGGTTTCGAGCTGGGTTTCGCCGGGGCCGCGCAGGCCGATACCGCCCTTTTGCCGCTCGAGGTGGGTCCACGCGCGAATGAGCCGGGTCGACAGGTATTGAAGCTGCGCGAGCTCCACCTGCAGCTTGCCTTCGTGGCTGCGGGCACGCTGCGCGAAAATGTCAAGGATGAGGCTCGTGCGATCGACCACGCGCCTGTTAAGTGCCTGCTCCAGATTGCGTTGCTGGGCGGGCGCCAACGCGTGGTTGAAGATGACGATTTCGACGTTGTGCGCGTCGCAGGCAAGCCGCAATTCTTCGGCTTTGCCGCTGCCGATGAACATCTTGGCATCGGGACTGGCGCGACGACCGCTGAGGGTGACGGCGGGACGGGCCCCCGCGCTGGAGGCGAGAAGACTGAGTTCTTCGAGACTGGCCTCGAAATCGGTCTTGCCGAAATCGATGCCGACGAGCGCTGCGTTGATCAAATTATCGGGTGTCAAGATAAGGCGGCTGGCATCGGTCGCTCGCGGCGACCGGATGCCGGCCGCTGCGATAAGTTAGGACGAGGCTTCCGCGTCCGGGTGGAAATTCACCGGGCGCGCCGGCACGACCGTCGAGATGGCGTGCTTGTAAACCATCTGGGTCACCGTATTACGGAGCAACACGACGTACTGGTCGAACGATTCAATGTTCCCTTGAAGCTTGATGCCGTTGACGAGGTAGATCGAAACGGGAACGTGCTCTTTGCGCAGTGCGTTCAAAAACGGGTCTTGTAACAATTGCCCTTTGTTGCTCATGGCGTACTCCATCTTTTTTTGCAGGTTGATCTGGATTGGCGACGAAGAAAAAGAGATCCGGCGCCAATCGCTACACTATAGCTGATTTTGCCTGCCCCGCCCGGCCACTGGCCATGGGGCCGATGCCTTGCGGGGCGTGCGTCAGCCCTTGTCCGCGTACGGGTTGTTCGACGAACGGAACTCTATGCGCAATGGAGTCCCGGTCAGCGAGAAAGTTTCGCGGAATCGGTTTTCGAGGTAACGCTTGTACGTTTCCGTCACCGCGTCGAGCGCGTTGCCGTGGATCACGATGATCGGCGGATTCTGGCCGCCCTGGTGCGCATAGCGCAGCTTCGGACGCACCGGGCCGCGACGGCGCGGCTGCTGGAACTCGACGGCCTCGATCAGCGCGCGCGTGAGCTTCGGCGTCGGCAGCTTCGCCATCGCGGCCGCGTACGCGTCGTCGACCGAGCGCATCAGCGCGCCGATGCCCGTCTTCTTCGCGGCCGAAATGAAGTGCGATTTCGCGAAGTCGAGGAATTTCAGCTTGCGGGTCAAATCCGCTTTCGCGCGGTCGCGCGCGTGGTCGTCGAGACCGTCCCATTTGTTGACGCCGATCACGAGCGCGCGGCCCTGCTCGACGACGAAGCCGGCGATGTGTGCGTCCTGGTCGGAAATGTCCTGCTGCGCATCCAGCAGAAGAATGACGACGTTCGCGTCGGAGATCGACTGCAGCGTCTTCACGACCGAGAACTTCTCGATCGCCTCGAACACCTTGCCGCGGCGGCGCAGGCCGGCCGTGTCGATCAGCGTGTATTTCTTGCCGTTGCGTTCGAAGTCGACGTAGATCGAATCGCGCGTCGTGCCCGGCATGTCGAACGCGATCACGCGGTCTTCGCCGATCAGCGCGTTGACGAGCGTCGACTTGCCGACGTTCGGCCGGCCGACGATCGCGATCTTGATGCCGCGCGACGGATCGTCCTCGTCCGCTTCCTCGGGCTGGCCCGCGTACGCGACTTCGAGCGCCTCGTTGATCATGTCGGTCACGCCGTCGCCGTGCGCGGCCGAGATCGCGCGCGGATCGCCGAGCCCGAGCTCGTAGAAGTCCGTCGCGACCGCCGTGTACTTCATCCCCTCGGCCTTGTTGACGACCAGGAAGATCGGCCGGCCGGTCTTGCGCAGGTAGTCGGCGATCGACTTGTCCTGCGGCGCGAGCCCGTTACGGCCGTCGACGATGAACACGACGACGTCGGCTTCCTCGACGGCCTGCCGCGTCTGGCGCGCCATTTCGTGCAGGATGCCGTCCTTCGCGACGGGTTCGAAGCCGCCCGTATCGACGACCAGGTAAGGCCGTTCGCCGACGCGCCCTTCGCCGTAATGGCGATCGCGCGTCAGGCCGGGCAAGTCGGCGACCAGCGCATCGCGCGAGCGCGTGAGCCGGTTGAACAGCGTGGATTTCCCCACATTGGGGCGCCCAACGAGGGCAATGACCGGTTTCATCTGTGTTTTCTACGGTGAAGCGCAGCAGCGGGAGGCCCGCTGCTGCGGGCGGCTGCGCTGAATGAAAATATCACGAATTCGCGCCGCGCCGGATGCGCGCGCCGGGCACGCGTTGCGCGCCGTCGTCTTTCGTCTCGAACTGCCTTTCAAATACCGAGCGGCCGGGAACGCCGGCCGCCTTCAAGTCGCGCGGCCGCGGCGCGCGGGACCTGCCCGCCGCGCCACGGCCGCACCTGTTTGCTGCGCGTCAGCGCGGACGGAACCCGTACAGGCCGCCGTCCTTCGTCTGCACGACGAGCGTGTTGCCCGCGAGGACCGGCGCCGCCGTGATCGCGCTGCCGTCGGTCTTCATCCGCGCGATGAAGCTGCCGTCCTCGCGCGACAGGAAGTGAACGAAACCCTTGTAATCGCCCATCACGACCGCATGCCCGAGCAGGTACGGCACGCCGACGTCACGGCTCTTCAGCTTGTCGTTGCGCCAGAGCTGATTGCCCGTGGCCGCATCGTACGCGGTGACGACCGACCAGTCGTCGCCGCCGGCGACCACCGAATCGTCCTGCGCAAGGCCGCTGCGGCTCGAGAACGGCTTTTCCCACAGCGGCCGGCCCGAGTTTGCATCGAAGCAGCCGAGCTGCCCCTGGAACGTCACCGCGCAGGCTTCCGCGCCCACGAGCGTCGGCGGTCCGCTGACGTCGTTGATGCGCTCGACTTCGGTCACGCCCTTCGGGAACGACACCGGGGTTTGCCAGAACGGCTCGCCCGTCTGCAGGTTGATGGCCACCAGACCGCCGCCCGGGAAGCCCGCGAGCACGGCCGCGTCGCCCGCGAACGTCATGCCCGCCGACACGCGCAGGTTCAGCGGCACCGCGCGGTTGCGGTAGTTCCACTTCTGCTCGCCCGTCTGCGCGTTGAACGCGATCACCTGGCCGTCGATCGTGCGGACGATCACGAGGCCGTTGCCGACGAGCGGCGGCGAGAAGATCTCGCCTTGCACGCTGGTCTTCCACAGTTGCTTGCCGTCCGGGCCCAGCACGAACACGCCGCCCTTCAACGCACCGACCGCGGTCAGGTTGCCGTCGCTGCCGACACCGGCCGACAGATCCGAACCGACCTTCGAGCGCCACAGCGTCTGGCCCGTCTTCGCGTCGATCTTCTCGACCGCACCGTTTTCGCCCGCCGCATAGACCGCGTCGCCCACGGCCACCGGCGAGAACAGGTAGCGTCCGCCCTTGCCGACGCTCGCCTTCCAGACCTGTTGCACGTCCATGACGGGCTTGAACTCGGTGAGCGGCGTCGGCACGCGGCGCGCGTCCTTCGACGACGAGCAAGCCGTCAAAGCGAGGACAGCCGCCGCGCAGGCAACGGGCACAGCGTAACGTTTCAGCAAATTCATCGGTTAGCGAAGCAGAGTTAAGAGGTTGAGGGGACCGGAATTCAGCCGCCGAGCGCGTCCAGCTTGAACTGCACGAGCTGGCGCGCGGACTGGTCGTCCTTCGACAGGCCGTCGAGCGCGAGCTTGTAAGCCGCGCGCGCGTCGTCGGTCTTGCCTTGCGCGGCAAGCAGATCGCCGCGACGGTCGGCCACGAGGCCCTTGAATGCATCGACCGGCGTACCCGACAGCAGCGCGAGGCCCGCATCGTACGCCTTCTCGTCGAGCAGCAGCGACGCGAGACGCAGCTTCGCGATCTGCTTGTACTCGTCGTCCTTGGCGTGATCGACGGCCCATTGCAGCTGAGCCTTCGCGCCTGCCGCGTCGCCGGCCGCATACAGCGTCTTCGCGGCCGCGAGCGCCGTCATCTGCGCATACGGCGTGCTGCCGAACTTGTCTTCCATGTCGGCAGCCGCGCGGGCCATCGTTGCCTTGTCGTTCGCGGCGGCAGCCTTCTGGACCTGCTCGTACAGCCCGGACGCCTCGGCGGCCTGACGGCGCTGCCAGTAGTTCCAGCCGTTGAAACCGGCCGCGACGACGAGCGCCGCGAGCACGATCCACGTGGTGAGGTTGCCCCAGCGGGCCCACCACGCCTTGAGACTTTCAATCGATTCTTGTTCGTCGTGATAACTCATCGGCGAGCGATTCCTTCCTGTTCAGGCTTTTCTTGTCGAGCGGATGCCAGCGCGATCAGTCGTCGCCGTCTTCGGCGGATGCAACCATCGCATTGATTAGGAATTCGGTCAAGCTTTCGACCGGTACGGTCTGCTGAACGTTCTTTTCCCCTTCCGCACCCGCGCCGCGCAACGCTTTCACGCCCACCGTGCCGTTCGCGACCTCTTCTTCGCCGAAGATCACCGCGAACGCGGCGCCGCTCGCATCGGCCCGCTTCATCTGCGACTTGAAGCTCGCCGGCGCGCCGTCGGCGCTGCAGTGGAAGATCACGTCGAGGCCCGTGTCGCGCAGACGCTCGGCCGCGATGAACGCCTGTTCGCGCGCGGTGTCGCCCTGGTGCACGACGTACACGTCGACGCCTTCCTGCTCGGGCGCGAGATCCTCTTCCTTCAGCAGCTCGAGGATGCGCTCGATGCCCATCGCCCAGCCGCACGCGGCGGTCGGCTTGCCGCCGAGCTGCTCGATCAGCGGATCGTAGCGGCCGCCGGCCGCGACCGTGCCCTGCGCGCCGAGCTTGTCGGTCACCCACTCGAACACGGTCAGGTTGTAGTAATCGAGGCCACGCACGAGACGCGGGTTGATCTTGAACGGAATGTTGTTCGCGAGCAGCAGGCGCTGCAGCCCTTCGAAATGCGCGCGCGATTCGTCGCCGAGGAAATCGATCAGCTTCGGTGCGTTTTGCGCGATGTCCTGGAGCGCCGGGTTCTTCGTGTCGAGCACGCGCAGCGGGTTCGTATACAGGCGGCGCTTCGCGTCCTCGTCGAGCACGTCGGCAAACTGCTCGAGGTACTTGATCAGCTCGACGCGGTGCGCGGCGCGCTCTTCGGCGAGACCGAGCGAGTTGATCTCGAGCTTGATGCCGGTCAGGCCGAGGTCGTCCCACAGGCGCTGGCACATCATGATGATCTCGGCATCCGCATCGGGACCCGCGAAGCCGAGCGCCTCGACGCCGACCTGGTGGAACTGGCGATAGCGGCCGCGCTGCGGACGCTCGTGACGGAACATCGGGCCGATGTACCACAGGCGCTTCGGGCCGTCGTACAGCATGTTGTGCTCGATCGACGCACGCACGACGGCCGCGGTGTTTTCCGGGCGCATCGTCAGGTTCTCGCCGTTCAGCGCGTCGGTGAAGCTGTACATCTCCTTCTCGACGATGTCCGTGACCTCGCCGATGCCGCGCGTGAAGAGCTGCGTATGTTCGACGATCGGCGTGCGGATGTTCTGGTAGCCGTACGCGCGCAGCAGCGATTTCACGGTAGCTTCGAAGAATTCCCACAGGCCGGCATCCTGCGGAAGGATGTCGTTCATGCCTTTGACGCCGGTGAGCTTCTCGATCTTGCGTTTCTGTTCAGTCATCGTTCGTGTGTGTGGACGAATTAGTTCAGGGCCTCGGTGCGGCCGTAATTGCGTGCGACGTAGTCGCTGACGATCTGCTGGAATTCCTCGGCGATCCGCTCGCCGCGCAGCGTCTTGACCTTCTCGCCGTCGATGAAGACGGGCGCGGCCGGGTTCTCGCCCGAACCCGGCAGGCTGATGCCGATGTTCGCGTGCTTCGATTCGCCCGGGCCATTGACGATGCAGCCCATCACCGCGACGTTCATCTTCTCGACGCCCGGATATTCCTTGCGCCAGACCGGCATCTGCTCGCGCAGGTAGGTCTGGATCTGCATCGCGAGTTCCTGGAACAGCGTGCTCGTCGTGCGGCCGCAGCCCGGGCACGCGATCACCATCGGCGCGAACGAGCGCAGGCCCATCGTCTGCAGGATTTCCTGGCCGACGATCACCTCGCCGGTGCGCGACGCGCCCGGCTCCGGCGTCAGCGAGATGCGGATCGTGTCGCCGATCCCTTCCTGCAGCAACACGCCGAGCGCGGCCGTCGACGCGACGATCCCCTTCGAACCCATGCCGGCCTCGGTCAGCCCGAGGTGCAGCGCGAAGCCGCAGCGGCGGCCGAGTTCGCGGTACACGGCGATCAGGTCCTGCACGCCGCTGACCTTGCACGACAGCACGATGCGGTCACGGCCGAGGCCGAGCTCGACCGCGCGTTCGGCCGAGCCGATCGCCGACTGGATCAGCGCCTCGTACATCACGCTCTGCGCGTCCCACGGCTGCGCGCGCGCACCGTTCTCGTCCATCATGCGTGCGAGCAGGTCCTGGTCGAGGCTGCCCCAGTTCACGCCGATCCGCACCGGCTTGTCGTACTTCGCGGCGGCCTCGATCATCTGCGCGAACTGCGTGTCGCGCTTCGCACCCTGACCGACGTTACCGGGGTTGATCCGGTACTTCGACAGCGACTCGGCGCAGCCCGGATAGTCGCGCAGCAGCAGGTGGCCGTTGTAGTGGAAATCGCCGACGAGCGGCACGGTCACGCCCATCCGGTCGAGCTGCTCGCGAATCGCCGGCACGGCGGCCGCGGCTTCGGGCGTATTGACCGTGATGCGCACCAGCTCGGAGCCCGCATTCGCGAGTTCCTTGATCTGGATCGCCGTGCCGATCGCATCGGCTGTGTCGGTATTCGTCATCGACTGCACGCGCACCGGCGCGTCGCCGCCGATCGTCACGAGTTGCCCGCCCCAGCGGACATCCACCGCATGCGATACGCGGCGCGGCTGATGCCCGCCGAACACCGGCTCGGTTGAACAAATCTGACTGCTGCGTGGGGATTGAGCTTCGGATTGCATCGATAGATCCATTTACGCGGAATGCGCCGCAATGCGGCGCATGAATTGAAAAAGCGCCGTGCCCTCACGACCTGCCGAGATCGACGGCAGGCCTTCGCCACGGCGCTTGACGTCAGGGCAACGTGAACCGCGCCACGTTACCCCGCGCTGCCGAATATTTTGCCGGATCGACCGGTTTTCCGTCGAACGCAACCGCGTCGAGGCCGGCCTTGTTGCCGATCGTGACCTTGAACGGCCCGTCACCGGCAACCTGCTTCGTTTCGCCGGCACGCACCAGCGCCGAGAACAGCTCCTTGCCGTTCTTGTCGCGCACGCTGAACCAGCAATCCTGCTTGACCTTCAGTTCGACCATCGACTGACCTGCCGCCACCACGACGCTCGCCGGCTGGGCCGGCGCTGCCGCGCTGGCCGCCGCCGGTGCCGCCACGGGCTGCGACGCAGCCGCCGTCGCGACCGGGGCCGCAGACGCCGGAACCACCGACGCGATCGCCTGCGCCGGAGCAGCCGATGCAGCAGCCGGGGCCGGAACCTCATTCGTAACCGCTGCCGACGCGGCGTTCGTGGCCGCTTCGTCAGCCGACGACGATGCCGCCGGCGCACTCGCAGCCGACGCATGCTCGGCCTCGCCACCCTTGAAGCGTGCGAGCAGGCTCGACGAATCGCCGCCAGTGTGCCACATCAGTACGGCGACCACCGCGACGATGACGATCCCCGTTCCCCACAGCCAAGGATGGTGGCGCGACGAGCCGCCCAGCGGAATCGACACGCGGCCGCGCGGCAGATCCGTGCCCGACGACGCAGGCATCGACAGGTCGACTTCCGGCACCCCGCGCTCGCGGCGCAGCGCCTGCGCGAACGGCTCCGGATCAACGCCAAGCATCTTCGCGTAGCTACGCACGACACCAAGCGCGAACGTCACGCCAGGCAAATGACTGATGTCGCCAGACTCGAGCGCCCGGAGCTTTTGCGGCGCGACCTTGAGTCGCGCCGACACGTCGTCGACCGACCAGCCCTTCGTCTCCCGAAGCTGCGCCAGCCGGCTGCCGACCGCCGCCAGCGATTCCAGTCCGGCCGGTGCCGGCTTCGCGGCATTCGTCTCTGCGCCGTTAGACGGCTGCGGCTCACTCATCCTTGTCCTCGCGTCGATTCTTCTTCACTGGCGGCTGCCGCCGGCTTCTGCCGGCCGGCACCCGCAACGGTTCATACCATGCGCGGCGCCGAGGCGCCGCGACCGATCGCTATTCGCGTGTTGCACCGCCAAAGGGTTCGGGCACCCCGGCCAGGTGCCCCCGTCAAACTGCCCGAACTTCGATGATTTTTCCTGCTGCGCCCGTTCGTTCCGCGAGGCGCGTGCGATCCTTCACCGCGCCGGCCAACTGCCCGCACGCGGCGTCGATGTCGTCGCCGCGCGTCTTGCGCACGGTCGTGACGACACCCGCATCGATGAGGACTTGCGCGAAGCGCTTGATCTGCTCCGGCTTCGAGCGGATGAGGCCCGATTCCGGAAACGGATTGAACGGGATCAGGTTGAACTTGCACGGCACGTCACGCGTGACGGCCAGCAGTTCGCGCGCATGCGCTTCGGTGTCGTTGACGCCGTCGAGCATGCAGTATTCGAAAGTGATGAAGTCGCGCGGCGCGACCTTCAGATAACGCTGGCACGCAGCCATCAGCTCGCGAAGCGGATATTTCTTGTTGAGCGGCACCAGCTCGTCGCGCAGCGCATCGTTCGGCGCATGCAGCGAAACGGCCAGCGCGACCGGCAACTCGGCGCCGAGGCGGTCCATCATCGGCACCACGCCGGACGTCGACAGCGTGACGCGACGGCGCGACAGGCCGTACGCGTTGTCGTCGAGCATCAGCCGCATCGCGGGAACGACCGCGCTGTAATTCAGGAGCGGCTCGCCCATGCCCATCATCACCACGTTGGTGACGACCCGTTCGGCCTTGCCGTTCGGGCCGGGCGCACGGCCCAGCGACGCTCGCAGTGCAAATTCGGCCATCCGGAGCTGGCCGATGATTTCGGCTGTCGACAGGTTGCGGGAGAAGCCCTGCTTGCCCGTCGAACAGAAGCGGCAGTTCACCGCGCACCCGGCCTGCGACGACACGCACAGCGTGCCGCGCGTCTCTTCCGGGATGAACACGGTTTCGACCGCATTGCCATTTCCGACGTCGATCAGCCACTTGCGCGTGCCGTCGGTGGAAACGTGATCGCTGGCGATGTCCGGCATCACGATCGACGCGCGGCCCTTGAGTTTTTCCCTCAGGGACTTCGCGAGATCGGTCATGCCGTCGAAATCGCCGGCGTTGTACTGGTGGATCCAGCGCTGCAACTGCTTGGCGCGGAACGGCTTCTCGCCCAGGCTGCCGCAGTACGCGACAAGACCCTCGGCGTCGAAGTCGAGAAGATTGACGGAAGTTTCGCTCGTCATGATGTGCTGCCTTGCCGCGTGCGCTGAATCCTGCCTACTTGCTGTCAGCCAGGGCTTAACGCGAGTAAACGTTCATTTCCGGGAAGAAGAACGCGATTTCGACCGCTGCCGTTTCCGCAGCGTCCGAGCCGTGCACGGCGTTCGCGTCGATGCTGTCGGCGAAGTCGGCGCGGATCGTGCCCTTTTCCGCCTTCTTCGGATCCGTCGCGCCCATCAGGTCGCGGTTCTTCAGGATCGCGCCTTCACCTTCCAGAACCTGGATCATCACCGGGCCCGAGATCATGAAATCGACGAGATCCTTGAAGAACGGACGCGCTGCGTGAACTGCATAGAACTTCTCTGCGTCAGCACGCGACAGGTGTGCCATGCGCGATGCGACGATCTTCAGGCCGGCGCCTTCGAAACGGCTGTAGATCTGGCCGATCACGTTCTTTGCCACCGCATCCGGCTTGATGATCGACAGGGTGCGCTCGATTGCCATAAAAACTCCAAAAAATTAAGAAGTTACAGGTTCAAATGAATCCGCTATTGTAGCACGATCCCGTGTATCATTGCGATTGAACCCTTACACGAATGAAAGGTTCAGAATCCATATGTTTTGTGCCGCCGGGCCATTGAAACCTCCCGGCACGGAACGTATCTTAGCCATAGCTGCCCCGGTTTGCTGCGCCGCACATCGCGCGCGCCGAACCGGCCCCGGACGCCCACGCGTTCAATGTTAGGAGAAACCATGAACGACTATCCGTACAATTTCGGCCGCGGCGGTTCCGTCAGCACCGCCGAGGTTCGCAACCGCGTGCTGCGGAACACGTACTGGCTGCTCGCGCTGTCGATGGTGCCGACCGTGCTGGGCGCCTGGGTCGGCGTCGCGACGGGCTTCTCGCTGTTCGCGGCCACGAGCCCGATGATGAGCCTGCTCGCGTTCTTCGCGATCGCGTTCGGCTTCATGTTCGCGATCGAGCGGACGAAAAACAGCGCGGCCGGCGTGTTCGTGCTGCTCGGCTTCACGTTCTTCATGGGCCTGATGCTGTCGCGGCTGCTGAGCTTCATCCTCGGCTTCTCGAATGGCCCGTCGCTGATCATGCTCGCGTTCGGCGGCACCGGCATCATCTTCGCCACGATGGCGACGATCGCCACCGTCAGCAAGCGCGACTTCTCGGGGCTCGGCAAGTGGCTGTTCATGGGCGTGATCGTGATCCTGCTCGCGTCGGTCGCGAACATCTTCCTGCAACTGCCCGCGCTGATGCTCACCGTGTCGGTGCTCGCGATCGCGATCTTCTCGGCCTACATGCTGTTCGACGTCCAGCGCGTCGTGAACGGCGGCGAGACGAACTACATCTCGGCCACGCTCGCGATCTACCTCGATCTGTACAACGTGTTCACGAACCTGCTCGCGCTGCTCGGCATCTTCGGCGGCAACCGCAACTGACGTTCGGCACGCACCATGAAAAACCGGCCCGCGGGCCGGTTTTTTTACGTCCGCCGCCCGGCTCAGTCGCGCTCGAACAGCGCGATCGATTCGACGTGCGACGTATTCGGGAACATGTTCACGACCCCGGCGCCCTTCAGCCGGTAGCCGGCCTCGTGCACGAGCAAGCCCGCATCGCGCGCGAGCGTCGACGGGTTGCACGACACGTAGACGATGCGCTTCGGCAACGGGCCTGCACCGCTCTGCGCGATTTCGGCCAACGCTTTCGACACCGCGAGCGCGCCTTCGCGCGGCGGGTCGATCAGGAACTTGTCGAATGCGCCGAGCGCGCGGAGATCGTCGCCCGTCACTTCGAACAGGTTCCGGCACGCGAACGTCGTGTGGCCGTCGACACCGTTCTCGCGCGCGTTCGCCAGCGCGCGCGTGGTCAGCGTGTCGCTGCCCTCGATGCCCATCACTTCGCGCGACAGCCGCGCGAGCGGCAGCGTGAAGTTGCCGATCCCGCAGAACAGGTCGAGCACGCGATCGTCGCGCGACGGCGCGAGCAGGCGCAGCGCGCGGCCCACCAGCACACGGTTGATCTGGTGATTGACCTGCGTGAAATCGGTCGGCTTGAACGGCATGCGGATGCCGAATTCCGGTAGCGTGTAGTCGAGCGACACGTCGAGCGGATAGAACGGCGTCACCGTGTCCGGCCCCTTCGGCTGCAGCCAGAACTGCACCTTGTGCTCGTCCGCGAACGCGCGCAGCAGCGCTTCGTCGTCCGCGTTGATCGGCTCCAGCACGCGCAGCACGAGCGCCGTGACGGTCGAACCGACCGCGAGTTCGATCTGCGGCATCCGGTCGCGAATCGACAGCCCCTCGACGAGCCGCCGCAGCGGCACGAGCATCGCCGACACGTGCGGCGGCAGCACTTCGCAGCTCGTCATGTCGGCCACGTAGCTGCTCTTCTTCTCGTGGAAGCCGACCAGCACGCCGCCCTTCTTCGCGACGTTGCGCACGGTCAGGCGCGCCCGGTAGCGATAGCCCCACGACGGGCCGTGGATCGGCGCGAACATCGTTTCCGCGCGCAGCTTCGCCAGGTGCCAGAGGTTATCTTCCAGCACGCGCTGCTTGACCGCCACCTGCGCGCGCATGTCGAGATGCTGCATCGAGCAGCCGCCGCAGGTGCCGAAGAACGTGCACTTCGGCTGGGTGCGCATCACGCTCGGGCGCAGAATGTCGACAACCGTCGCCTGCTCGTAGCTCGGCTTGCGGCGATAGCTCGAATAGGTCACGCGTTCGCCCGGCAGCGCGCCTTCGACGAAGATCACCTTGCCCGGCTCGCCGTCCTCGGTCATCGTGCGGCCGACACCGCGCGCTTCCATGTCGAGCGATTCGATCTCGAGAACCGGGGCGGGCCCGGGCGCGACGGGCGCATTTTTCGATTTGCGCGCAGAAGTGGGGACGGCTTCGGACACCAGCTTTTCCTGACAAACGTTGAAGAAGGCGAGATTGTAGACGACGAAGGCCCCCGTCGCGCGCTTTCGTCGCGCAAGCGCCGATGCCGATGCGCAGGCCGATGCCGCGCTGCGCCGCGCGTGAGCAACTGAGGACCGCCTCCCGTTGCCCGCAGCGCGGCCCCACCGCGGCACGGGTTCTGCTCGCAGCAGCAGACCAAGGAGACTCGACCATGCGATTGATCGACTGGAACATCCAATGGGGTCGGGACGCGGACGGCGTCGTCGATCTTCCCCGCACCGTCGCGGCCATCCGCCGGCTCGGCGATTTCGACGTGCTCTGCCTGCAGGAGCTCACACGCGGCTTCGATGCTCTACCCGGCCGGCCCGGCCCCGACCAGTTCGCCGAACTCGCGGCGCTGCTGCCCGGCTATACGATCGTAGACGCCATCGGCGCCGATCTGCCTGCCATCCGGCCGGGCGCCCCGCGCCGCCAGTTCGGCAACGCAATTGCGACGCGGCTGCCGGTCGGGCGCGTGCTGCGCCAATCGCTGCCGTGGCCGGCCGACGCCGGCGCGCCGTCGATGCCGCGCGCCGCGTTGGATATCGAGTTGCAGGCGCCCTTCGGGTCGTTGCGCGTGGTCACCACGCATCTGGAGTATTACTCGGCGCGCCAGCGGCTTGCGCAGGTCGACGCGCTACGCGACCGGCATCGCGAGGCCTGCGCGCACGCGGATCAACCCGCTCCCGCCGAAACGCCCGAGGGGCCGTTCAGCGCGACCGGACAGCCCCGCGATGCGATCGTCTGCGGCGATTTCAACAGCGCATTCGACAGCGACGCGTACCGGCGCTTCCTGGAGCCGATTGCCGACGCACCAGGTTTCGTCGATGCGTGGATCGCGCGGCACCCCGGCCATACACCGCCGCCGACGGCCGGCGTCTACGATACGGTGCAATGGTCGGACGGCCCGCTCGCGTGCGATTTCGTGTTCGTGACCGACACACTGTTGCCGCGCGTAATCGGCTGCGAGATCGACGGCGACGTACGTGCGTCCGATCACCAGCCGGTGCTGCTCGAACTCGGCTGATCGCACCGGCGACGGCGCGGCCCGCCCGCGCTACGCGTCGAAGCCGGCGAGGTATTCGACCCAGTGCGGCGCCGGTTCCTGCGCAAGCGCATTCTTCACGAGCAGGATCTCGTCCGCATACTCGCTCGTCGTCAGGCCCCCGCGCATCAACTGGAACCGGCAATACAGCAGGTAGGTGTTGACGACGTCGGTTTCGCAATAGTTGCGGATTTCCTCGATCCGCCCGTCCCGGAACGCCGGCCACACCTGGCTGCCGTCCATTCCGAGCTTGCCCGGAAAGCCGCACAGCTTCGCGAGCGCATCGAGCGGCGCGTTCGCCCGCGCCTGATACATCGCGAGCACATCCATCAGGTCGGTATGCCGCGAGTGATAGCGCGAAATGTAGTTGTTCCACTTGAATTCACGGTCGTCCTCGCCGAGATCCCAGTAGCGGGTGGCGGGAATGCCGTGCACGAGCGCGCGATAATGGAGCACCGGCAGATCGAAACCGCCGCCGTTCCACGACACGAGTTGCGGCGTGTATTTCTCGATCACGCGGTAGAACGACTGGATCAGCGTCGCTTCGTTGTCCTGCGGCGTCCCGAGAGAGCGCACGCGAAAACCGTTGTTGTCGCGAAACACGCACGAGATCGCTGCGATCCGCTGCAGGTGGTGCGGCAGGAAATCACCGCCGGTCTTCTCGCGGCGTGCGGCGAACGCGTGTTCAGCCACCGCGGCATCGTCGAGCGTCGCGGGCAGGTCTTCCAGACGGCGAATGCCGTCGACATCGGGAATCGTCTCGATGTCAAAAACAAGAATCGGGGTCATCGGTTACAGAACGGCGTCCTTGCGCACGCCGTTGGAGGCGAAGAACCGCTTGAGGCGCACCAGCGCTTCCTGCTGGATCTGCCGCACGCGTTCGCGCGTGAGCCCCATCTCGTCGGCGAGCTCCTCGAGCGTCGCCGGTTCGATGTGGTTCAGGCCGAAGCGGCGCTCGATCACGTGCCGGTGCTTGTCGGACAGCCGCGACAGCCACGCGCGCGTCAGCGTTTCGAGCTCGCGGTGCTGCACCTCGGCGTCGGGCGACTGGCTCTGGTCGTCGGGCAGCAGGTCGAGCAGGCTGCTCGCGGGATCGAGGTCGAGCGGCGCATCGAGCGACGCCGTGTGCTCGTTGAGCGCGAGGATGTCGGTGACTTCCTCGGCGGTCTTGCCGGTGAGATAGGCGATGTCGTCGATGCTGGCTTCGCGGCGTTCGGCCGCCTCGCCCGTCGACATCGAATTCTTTTCGAGGTGGCGCTTCGCACGCAGCACCTGGTTCAGTTCGCGGATCACGTGCACCGGCAGGCGCACCGTGCGGGCCTGGTTCATGATTGCCCGCTCGATGCTCTGCCGGATCCACCATGTTGCGTAGGTCGAGAAACGGAAACCGCGCGTCGGGTCGAATTTCTCGATCGCGTGCATCAGGCCGAGGTTGCCTTCCTCGATCAGGTCGAGCAGCGGCACGCCGCGGTTCAGGTAGCCCTTCGCGATACTGACGACGAGCCGCAGGTTGCGCTCGATCATCACCTGCCGCGCCTCGAATTCGCCGGCCTTCGCGAGGCGCGAATAGCGTTGCTCTTCCTCGACGGTCAGCAGCGGCTTCACGCTGATGCGGTTCAGGTAATGCTGGATCGTGTCGGCCGTGAGCTCGGCCTGCAGCAGCGTGCGGAAATCGTCGACATCGGGCGCGGCTTCCTGACGGCCTTCGCGCTCGTCGTCGCCACCGTCCGCGTCGGCGTCGCGTGCCTCGAGATCACGTTCGTTTTCCGCGACATCCTCTTCGTCGTCCGTCGAAGCACCCACTCGCCCCACCGATGCTTGCGTGGCACGACTGATCTTCTCAGACTCGGCTTGCGGCTCGTGGCGCTTCGATTTCGGCATGGTCGTCTCGGTTATTGAGGCGGCAAATACTTCAGCGGATCGACAGGCTTACCCTGCCGGCGAACCTCGAAATGCAGCATCACGCGGTCGGCATCGCTGTTACCCATCTCGGCGATCTTCTGCCCCTTCGTTACCGCGTCCCCTCTTTTACCATCAAAGCGCGATTGTGTGCATACGCCGTGAGGTAAGTTGCATCGTGTTTGATGATAATGAGGTTGCCGTAACCACGCAGACCGTTGCCGGAGTAAACGACGCGGCCGTCCGCCGCCGCCTTCACGGCCTCGCCGGCCGTCCCGCCGATATTGACACCCTTGTTCTTCGCATCGTCGAACCCGTTCAGCACGGGGCCGCGCGCGGGCCACGCGAACGTCACGGGGCCGCTCGACGCCGCCGCCGTATCGCTCGATCCGGTTGCCGCGGCCGGCGGCGTGGCGGCGAGCGCCGACGACGTGCCGGCGGCCGGCGCGGCCGGACCGCTGCTCAGCGGCGCGGTCGCGACCGCACCACCGACGATCGGCGCGGCGGCCGGCGTGCCCGCCACTGCAGCGCCGCCCGGCGGCGCCACGCGCAGCAGCTGGTCGACTTCGATCTGGTTCGGGTTCGCCAGATTGTTCCACGTCGCGATGTCGCGATAGTTCTGCCCGTTCTCGAGCGCAATCCGGTACAGCGTGTCACCCGGCTTCACACGATAGAAGCCCGGCGGCGGCGGACCGAGCGGCACCGCAGGCTGCGCGGCGGCGGTCGTGCCGAGCGACCCGGAGCGGTCGACGACGGGCGCGTTGTCGAGCCGCGTCGCACAGGCGGCCAGTAGCGTGGAGAACGCAGCCACACAGATCGCGCGCTGGGCGAACGTGAGCGGTTCCCTGGATCGGTTGTTTTGCATCGCGCGCAACATACTCATCGGTTTCAAATCACTCCGGATTTTAAAGGGACAAAGAAAACGCGATCAAGCCGGGACTCTCGCCATTGCGCGTGCGCGACGCGCTCGACGAGCGTGAGCACCTGGTGCTGCCCGCTCTGCGCGCCGACCGGCGCGACGAGCCGCCCGCCGATCGCGAGTTGCTCGAGCAGCGCCTGCGGCACGTCGAGCCCCGCCGCCGCGATCACGATCGCGTCGAACGGGGCCGCGGACGGCAGGCCGACACGCCCGTCGCCGTAGTGCAGACGGATGTTCGGCACGCGCAGCGGCCGCAGGTTCAGCTTCGCACGCTCGTAAAGCGGCTTGATGCGTTCAATCGAATACACGTCGCGTGCCACGTGACTCAGCACGGCGGCCTGATAGCCGCAACCCGTGCCGATCTCGAGCACGCGCTCGAGGGTGCGGCCGGCCATCGCGAGCTCGATCATGCGCGCGACGACCGACGGCTTTGAAATGGTCTGCTGGTGGCCAATCGGCAACGCCGAATCCTCGTAGGCCTGCGTCGCGAGCCCCGGATCCACGAACAGGTGACGCGGCACCGCGGCCATTGCGTCCAGCACGCGCGCATCGGTCACGCCGTTCGCGCGCAGCCGTTCGACCATCCGCTCGCGCACACGTTCCGACGTGAGGGCGAACGCGCCGGCCGGCGCGATGCTCGGCGCAGCTGGCTTCGGCAGCGCAGGCTTCAGCGCGGTGGGCTTCGGTGCGGTCGCCGGCTTCGCCGCGGCGATACCCGGCAGCGGCGCCCGCACGGCGGCCGGCTTCACCGCAACCGGCTTCAGCACGGCTGCGGGTTTGTCGGCGGCCTTCGGCAGCGCGCCCGCCGCCTGGCGTTCACCGTGCCGACCTTCCGACTTGCGTGGCGCTCGCTTGAGATCTTCGAGCGCGAGCGGGAACCGCTTCGCGCGCTCGCCGCTCATGAAGCCCGCCCTCCGGCGCGCACCCATTCGCGCGTCGCGGGCAGCATCTGCGTATGCGTGAGATCGAGCTGCAGTGGCGTGATCGAGACGAAACCGTTTGCAACGGCGTGGAAATCGGTGCCTTCGCTGGCGTCCAGCGCCTCGCCCGCGGCGCCGATCCAGTAGATCGGCTCGCCGCGCGGGTCGGTCTGTCGAATCACCGGCTGCGACGGATGACGCTTGCCGAGACGCGTGACCTTCCAGCCCTTCAGTTCGTCGTACGGCAAGTTCGGAATATTGACGTTCAGCAGCGGGTTGCCCGGCAGCGGATGCGCGAGGTAGTGCGCGACGATTTCCGCGGCGACGCGCGCGGCGTCGGCCAGACGGGCCCAGCCCTTGTCGACCAGCGAGAACGCGATGGCCGGCACACCGAACATGATGCCTTCGGTGGCGGCCGCAACTGTCCCCGAATAGAGCGTGTCTTCGCCCATGTTCTGACCGTTGTTGATGCCGGACACGACGATGTCCGGCTTCGCGTCGGCCATCCCCGTCAGCGCGACGTGCACCGAATCGGTCGGCGTGCCGTTCACGTAGAAGAAACCCGTACCCGCTGCGCGCTGCACCGACAGCGGCCGCGACAACGTGAGGGAATTCGACGCGCCGCTGCAGTTCTGCTCGGGCGCGATCACCGTAAGCTCGGCCAGCGGCTGCAGCGCTTCGCTGAGCGCGGCGAGACCGGGGGCGAGATAGCCGTCGTCGTTGCTGAGTAGGATTCGCATCCGGCGATTGTAACCGAGGAAAGATGGCGCGAGAGCGACAGTCCGGCCACCGCGGACGGGCGGGTATACGCATGGACATGCGGTGCGCCGCCGCACGACGCGGCGGCGTTCCGCGCGCTGGGGAAAACACCGGGCCGACCGGGTTTTCCGCCTAGAGAAAATCGCCTTGGGGAAACCTTCGTCGGGAGGGCCGGCGCAAAGCGCGCAGGCCTCGGCGCACTCAGATCGCGCCCGCCTCGCGCAGCGCGGCAATCGCCTGTGCGTCGTAGCCGAGGCCGCGCAGCACCTCGTCGGTGTGCTCGCCGAGCTCGGGCCCGAGCCAGCGCGTTTCGCCCGGCGTGTCCGACAGCTTCGGCGTGATGTTCGGCAGCGGAATGTCGGTGCCGTCTGCCAGCTTGAAACGCTGGATCATCTGGCGCGCGACGAACTGCGGATCGGTGAACATGTCGGCCGCGCTGTAGATGCGTCCGGCCGGGACGTCGGCCGCATTGAGCACGATGAGCGCCTCGTCGATCGTACGCGGCGCGAGCCACGCGGCGATCGCGTCATCGATTTCCTGCGTGCGCGGCACGCGTCCGTCGTTTTGCGCGAGCGCGGGATCGTCGGCGAGGTCGTCGCGCTCGATCGCCTTCATCAGCCGCTTGAAGATCGGATCGCTGTTGCCGCCGATCACGATGCTGCCGTCGCGGCATGCGTACGTATTCGACGGCACGATGCCCGGCAGCGACGCGCCGGTGCGCTCGCGCACCATCCCGTACACGCCGTACTCGGGCACCACGCTTTCCATCATGTTGAACACCGCTTCATACAGTGCAACGTCGACCACCTGCCCCGCGCCGCCGTTGACCTTGCGGTGATGGAGCGCCATCAGCGCGCCGATCACGCCGTGTAGCGCCGCGATCGAGTCGCCGATCGAGATGCCGATGCGCGGCGGCGGCAGATCCGGATAGCCGGTGATGTGGCGCAGCCCGCCCATCGATTCGGCGATCGCGCCGAAGCCGGGCCGGTCGCGATACGGGCCCGTCTGCCCGTAGCCGGACAGGCGCACCATCACGAGACCCGGATTGTCGGCCGACAGCACGTCGTAGCCGAGCCCGAGCTTTTCGAGCAGGCCCGGGCGGAAGTTCTCGATCACGATGTCGGCCTCGCTCGCGAGCTGCCGCGCGATCGCCTTGCCGGCGTCGGCTTTCAGGTTCAGCGTGACCGATTTCTTGTTGCGCGCCTGCACCGACCACCACAGCGACGTGCCGCCCTGCTCCGGGTGGAGCTTGCGCCACTTGCGCAGCGGGTCGCCGCCGTTCGGATCCTCGATCTTGATCACTTCCGCGCCGAATTCGGCGAACAGCCGCGACGCGAACGGCCCCGCGATCAGCGTTCCGAATTCGAGCACTTTGACGCCCGCGAGCGGGCCCTGGCTGGTGCTCATGTGTCTCCCTGGCATGAGGAACGGCGCCGCCGGCAAGCGGCGCCCGGCTTACATCGTGCGACGATCGAGCATTGCGCGGGCGATGGTGCCCGCGTCGACGTACTCGAGCTCGCCGCCCACCGGCACGCCGCGCGCGAGGCGCGTGACCGCCAGCCCGCGCGCCTTGAGCGTCTGGCCGAGGTAGTGGGCGGTGGCTTCGCCCTCGTTCGTGAAGTTGGTCGCGAGCACGACCTCCTTGACGACGCCGTCCGACGCGCGCCGCACGAGGCGGTCGAAATGGATTTCCTTCGGACCGATTCCGTCGAGCGGGCTCAGTCGGCCCATCAGCACGAAATACAGCCCGCGGTAGGTCATCGTCTGCTCGAGCATGATCTGGTCGGCAGGCGTCTCGACGACGCACAGCAGCGTCGGATCACGCTCCTCGTCGCTGCAGACCTCGCAGATCTGCGCCTCGGTGAACGTGTTGCACTTCTCGCAGTGCTGCAGGTGTTCGGTCGCGAACAGCAGCGACCGGCCGAGCCGCTCCGCGCCCTCGCGGTCGTGCTGCATCAGGTGAACCGCCATACGCTGCGCTGATTTCGGCCCGACACCGGGCAGCACGCGCAACGCTTCGACGAGAGCGGACAAGGCGGACGGCTGTTTCATACGGCGGCAAAGAGTGGCAAGGACGCCGCGCTCAGAACGGCAGCTTGAAGCCCGGGGGCAGCGGCAGGCCCGACGTCATGCCGCTCATCTTTTCCTGCGACGTGGCTTCGGCCTTGCGTACCGCGTCGTTGAACGCAGCGGCGACGAGATCCTCGAGCATGTCCTTGTCGTCCGCGAGCAAGCTCGGGTCGATCGACACGCGGCGCACTTCGTTGCGGCACGTCATCGTCACCTTCACGAGGCCGGCGCCCGACTGCCCTTCGACTTCGATGAGCGCAAGCTGCTCCTGCATCTTCTTCATGTTTTCCTGCATTTGCTGCGCTTGCTTCATCAGTCCGGCGAGGTTGCCTTTCAACATGGGAATACTCCTTCTTGATCGTGTGAAAACCGGCACGCGGCGCGTGCCGGCCAATGTGTGCGGGGCGTGATTGTGCCTGTCGCGGGGCGGTCAGTTCAATGGAGTGTGGGCGGCACACCGTCCGGCGCCGAATCGGCGAGCGGGCGCACCGACCCCTCGACGATGCGCGCGCCGAAGTCGCGCACGAGCTGCTGGACGAACGGATCGCCGTGAATCTCCTGCTCGGCTTCGCGCTGGCGCGCCGCGCGCGCGGCCGCATCGAGCGCCGCCGCGGTGCGCCGTGCGGGCCCGACCTCGACGGTCACCTCGACCGGCTTGCCGAGCGCATCGGCCAGTGCAGCCTTCAGCTTCGTCACCTGCGCGGCGTCCGCATACTGCGGCACCGGCACGGACAGTTTCAATGTGCCCGCATCGACGGCCGTCAGCTCGCTGTTGAACGCGAGCTGGTACGCGACGCCCTTTAGCGGCAGCCGTGCGGCGAGCGCCGGCCATTCGCCGTCGAAGCCGATCGGATCGAGCGCGATCGCGGGCGGCAGCGGCCGCGTGTCGATCGGCGCGACCGGACGCGCGTCCGCCGGCTTCGGCGTCACGCGCACATCGTCGGGGCCGCTGTCGAACACCGGCACGAAGCCGTCGTCGGAACCGCCGAACATTTCATCGGCGCTGAGCGGCACGTAGTCGTCGGGCGGGATGTCCTCCCACGGCGGCGACGGTTGGCGCGACTCGGCTGCTTGCGGCGCGCGGGCAACGGCACGCGGCGTCGGCACCTGGACGGCCGGACGCGGCGCGGCCGGCTTCTCGGCGGCCGGCTGGGCCGCCGGTTTGGCTGCCGCGCCTGCGCGCCCGCCGCGGTCCGACGACACGCGCATCCCTGCATTGCGCAGCACGTCGAGCGCGGCGGCGGCACCGCCTGCGCGCGCCGACGGACGCACGGCGGCCGGCTCGGGCGACGCGGCGCGCGGCGTCGGTTCGGCCTGCGGAGCCGGTTCGTCGTTTCGCTGCACGGCGGCAACGGCAGGCGGCTCGGGTTCCTTTCGGGCGGGAGGCGGCATGTCGCCAGCGGGCGCTGCCTTCGTTTCCGGCTGCGGCAGCTCGATAGCTTGTGCGTCGGCCGCTGCCGGCACCGAAGCCGCTGCCTCTGCCGGTGACGGGGCGGCAGCTGACTTGGCGGCCGGCCGCTCGGCTTCGCCGCCGGACTGTGCCGGACGCGCGACCGGCGCCACGGATGCCGCCGGCGCCGCAGCTTGCGGACGCGCTGCGCTGGCGGGCGTGGCCGACACCGGCTTCGCCGCGGCAGCGGTCGGCGCCGCTGCAGCACGCGGGGCCGGCACGGCACGCGGCGGCACGGACGGCTGGCCGCCCGGCGCGCTGCCGGCGCCAACGACCGGCTCGAATGCGAGCATCCGCAGCAGCGTCATCGTGAAACCGGCGTATTCGTCGGGCGCCAGGCCGAGTTCGGCGCGCCCGACCGTCGCGATCTGATAGAACAATTGCACCTGCTCGGGGCTCAGCGTCTCCGCAAAACGACGCAGGTCGGCCGCTTCCGGCCATTCGTCGAGCACCGAGCCCGGCGCGAACTGCGCCCAGGCGATCCGGTGCAGCAGGCTCGCGAGATCCTGCAGCGCGGTCGAGAACGACAGGCTGCGCAGCGACATCTCGTCGGCAATCGCGAGGATTTCCGGGCCATTGGCCGCCGCGAGCGCATCGAGCAGGCGCACCATGTACGTCTGGTCGAGTGCGCCGAGCATGCCCGACACCGCCGACTCGGTCACCTCGTTCGCCGAATAGGCGATCGCCTGATCGGTCAGGGACAGTGCGTCGCGCATGCTGCCCTGCGCGGCGCGCGCGAGCAGGCGCAGCGCCTGCGGCTCGAACGTGATCTGCTCTTCGCCGAGGATCCGCTCGAGATGCGACACGATGTGCCCGGCCGGCATCTGCTTCAGGTTGAACTGCAGGCAGCGCGACAGCACGGTGACGGGGATTTTCTGCGGATCGGTCGTCGCGAGGATGAACTTGACGTGCGGCGGCGGCTCTTCGAGCGTCTTCAGCATCGCGTTGAACGCGTGATTCGTCAGCATGTGCACTTCGTCGATCATGTAGACCTTGAAGCGCGCATCGACGGGCGCGTACACCGCGCGCTCGAGCAGCGCGGCCATTTCATCGACGCCGCGGTTGCTCGCCGCGTCCATCTCGACGTAATCGACGAAACGGCCCTCGTCGATCTCGCGACAGGCGCGACACACGCCGCACGGCTGCGACGTGACGCCGGTTTCACAGTTGAGCGCCTTCGCGAAGATCCGCGACAGCGTCGTCTTGCCGACACCGCGCGTTCCGGTAAACAGATAGGCGTGATGGAGACGCCCGCCGTCGAGCGCGTGCGTGAGCGCCCTGACGACGTGCTCCTGGCCGACGAGCGAAGCGAAATCCTTCGGACGCCACTTGCGTGCGAGAACTTGATAGGTCATCGGGAAATTGTATCAGTAACGCTGCGTCGCGCCGACACGCGAAACGGTGCGGAAGACGGGCAAGAGGCAGGTCGAACGGAGTGTGACGCAGAAATAAAAAACGCCCTGCGAACGGGGCGAGAAGGAAGGTGACGAGCCCAACCCTCGGCACTGGCGGAAAACGATTGTGGCTGCTTCGTTCCCGACCTGACCAGGTTCACCGCCCCACCATGCGAGGAGGCCCGTCACGGCATATTCTATCACCGCTTCCGGACGAATGCGACCGTTTGTTCGCATCAATGCGAATATCGCCGGGCAAACCGGCGCGTCGCCCCTTCGCACGGGCCGGATGCGGCCCGCCCCTTGCAATTGACGGACCGGCCTCCATCTGCATGGCACGACGGTCGAACGTCGCGTCGTACCCCTACTCGCGTAGCGACTACTATCGCCGCCCGCAGCAGATAGCAATTTAGGCTAATATGACGCCCGAACGACCCGCGAGTCGCGGCATGCAGCGCTTACGCCCCTCCTTTCCGGAAAGGCGGAGTGACCTGCCGCAGCGGCCGGCAGCCTACGGCGGCCGGTACGCCGCAACGCGCAAGCAGGCAGTCCCCGAACCGTAAGAGGTATTGACCCAATGAGCGAACAGATCAAACACATCAGCGACGCATCGTTCGAACAGGACGTCGTCAAGTCCGACAAGCCCGTACTCGTCGATTTCTGGGCCGAATGGTGCGGCCCGTGCAAGATGATCGCCCCGATCCTCGACGAAGTCGCGAAGGACTACGGCGACAAGTTGCAGATCGCGAAGATCAACGTCGACGACAACCAGGCCACGCCCGCGAAATTCGGCGTGCGCGGCATCCCGACGCTGATTCTGTTCAAGAACGGCGCGGCCGCCGCGCAGAAGGTCGGCGCGCTGTCGAAGTCGCAGCTCACCGCATTCCTGGACAGCCACCTGTAATACCGGCAGTTCCGCGGACGTGTTGTCAGTCGGCAACACGTCCGCCATCACGCCGCCGATCGCTCGCTCAAGCGCGAATCGGGCTATGCTAGAATTAAAAAACGTCGACAAGACGCATTTAAGTCTCTGAGCGCTTCCGCTCGCCCTCCTCCCTTATTTCTTTCGTCGCATCTCCTCCCTGGCGGGTTCTCCGTATGCATTTATCCGAGCTCAAGTCTCTGCACGTCTCCGAACTGATCGAAATGGCCAATGGCCTGGAGATCGAAAACGCGAACCGCCTGCGCAAGCAGGAGTTGATGTTTGCCATTCTCAAAAAGCGCGCCAAGACGGGAGAGACGATCTTCGGCGACGGTACGCTCGAAGTGCTGCCGGACGGCTTCGGCTTCCTGCGCTCGCCGGAAATGTCGTACCTCGCGAGCACCGACGACATCTATATCAGCCCGTCGCAGATCCGCCGCTTCAACCTGCACACCGGCGACACCATCGAAGGTGAAGTCCGCACGCCGAAGGACGGCGAGCGCTACTTCGCGCTGGTGAAGGTCGACAAAGTCAACGGGCAGCCGCCCGAGGCCTCGAAACACAAGATCATGTTCGAGAACCTCACGCCGCTGCACCCGAACAAGCCGCTGTCGCTCGAACGCGAAATGCGCGGCGAGGAAAACGTCACGGGCCGCATCATCGACATGATCGCGCCGATCGGCAAGGGCCAGCGCGGCCTGCTCGTCGCGTCGCCGAAGTCGGGCAAGACCGTGATGCTCCAGCACATCGCGCACGCGATCAAGCAGAACCACCCGGACGTGATCCTGTTCGTGCTGCTGATCGACGAGCGCCCGGAAGAAGTGACCGAAATGCAGCGCTCGGTCGCCGGCGAAGTGATCGCGTCGACGTTCGACGAACCGGCCACGCGCCACGTCCAGGTCGCCGAAATGGTGATCGAGAAGGCCAAGCGCCTCGTCGAAATGAAGCACGACGTCGTGATTCTGCTCGACTCGATCACGCGTCTCGCACGTGCGTACAACACCGTGATCCCGGCATCGGGCAAGGTGCTGACGGGCGGTGTCGACGCGAACGCGCTGCAGCGTCCGAAGCGCTTCTTCGGCGCGGCGCGCAACATCGAGGAAGGCGGCTCGCTGACGATCATCGGCACCGCGCTGATCGAAACCGGCAGCCGCATGGACGACGTGATCTACGAAGAGTTCAAGGGCACCGGCAACATGGAAGTGCACCTCGAGCGCCGTCTCGCGGAAAAGCGCGTGTATCCGTCGATCAACCTGAACAAGTCGGGCACGCGTCGCGAGGAAATGCTGATCAAGCCCGAGATCCTTCAGAAGATCTGGGTGCTGCGCAAGTTCATCCACGACATGGACGAGGTCGAGGCGATGGAATTCCTGCTCGACAAGATCCGCCAGACGAAGAGCAACTCCGAGTTCTTCGACCTGATGCGCCGCGGCGGCTGATCGCCCCCGCTCCGCAACACGGCCGCCCGCGCACCCTGCCCGGCGGCCGTTTTTCGATCCCAACATGAACGTGAACGTACAGGTTGATCTATAATCGCGTCATTGCCCCTTCGAATTCCCCGCACCCGATGCCGAACGATGCCGCCACCCCGCTCCTGACCGTCAGCGACGCCGCGTCGCGACTCGGCGTCACGCCGCGCACGCTCAAATATTACGAAGAGCGCGGACTCGTCACGCCATCGCGCAGCGAAGGTCGCTACCGCCTCTACGACGAAGCCGACCTCGAACGCTTCGCGCGCATCCTGCGGCTGCGCGCGCTCGGCTTCTCGCTGCACGGCATCACCGAAATGCTGAAGCGTCCGCTGGAAGAAACGGGCGACGGCCGGCGCCGCTATTCGGATGCCTCGCTGCGCGACATCCGAACCGGCCTCGCCGAGCAGATCGATACGCTCGACCGGCGGATCGCGGCCGTCCAGCGCGAGTTGAAGGAAGCCGTCGCGCTGCGCAAGGAGTTGCAGCACGACATCGACTACGTCGAGCGGCGCCTCGCCGGCGAAAACGCCGATGAACTGATCGCGCAGCGGCGGGCCGAAATCGGCGCGCGGCGCGCCCGCAAGGACCGCGAATGAACGCGGTGCCGGGCCGGCCGCCGCTATGGAGTCGCGCGAACCTGCGCGGGACCTGTTCCCGTGGGCACTCGCGCTCGTCACCGGCATCGACTACTTCGACAACGCCGTCTTCTCGTTCTTCGCGAGCTACATCGCGGGCGGCATCAACGCGTCGCCCGACGAACTGGTGTGGTCGTCGAGCGCCTACGCGGTCACGGCCGTGCTCGGCATCCTGCAGCAGCAATGGTGGGTCGACCGGCTCGGCCATCGCCGCTACGTCGCGGGCTGCATGCTGATGTTCTCGTTCGGCGCGATCGCGGCGGCGCTGGCCGACACGTCGCTGGAGCTCGCGTTCGCGCGCGGCTTCCAGGGCTATTTCATCGGCCCGATGATGGGCGCGTGCCGGATCCTGATCCAGATCAGCTTCAAGCCGCAGGAGCGGCCGCCCGCGACGCGCGCTTTCCTGATCATGATCCTGCTCGGCAGCGCGCTCGCGCCGATCGTCGGCGGGCTGTTGGTCGCGCATTCGACGTGGCGCGCGCTGTTCGCGTGCACGGCACCGGCCGGCATCGCGTTCGCGATCCTCGCGTTGCTCACGCTGCCCGATTCCGGCCGCACGCCGGACGACGAACGCGGTTCCGGACATTTCTGGCCGTACGTCGTGTTCGCGCTCGCGCAAGGGGCGCTGCAGATCGTGCTGCAACAGGTGCATTACCAGCTCTACAGCGGCTCGCCGATGCTGATCATGCTGACGTTTGCCGGGCTCGGCGCGCTCGCGTGGTTCGCGTATCACCAGTGGCACCATCCGACGCCGCTCGTGCGGCTGCATGCGTTCCGCGAGCGGACGTTCCAGGTCGGGCTGCTGCTCTACATGTTCTATTACTACGAGACGACGGGCTTCAGTTACCTGACGGCGCGGCTTCTCGAGGGCGGGCTCGGCTATCCGGTCGAGAATGCCGGGCGCCTGGTCGGCACGATGTCGCTGATCTCGGCCACCGCGCTGTTCGCCTACCTGCGCTACGCGAAATTCGTCGCGCACAAGAAGTGGTTCGTCGTGCCCGGGTTCGCGATCGCCGTCACGGCCGCGCTGTGGATGACGCGGATGACGCCGCAGGTCGGCGAAGCCGCGTTGATCGTCCCGTTGCTGCTGCGCGGGCTGCTGCTGCTCTTCATCGTGCTGCCGGTCGCGAACCTCACGTTCCGGATCTTCGCGATCGACGAATACACGCACGGCTACCGGCTGAAGAACATCGTGCGGCAATTGACGATCTCGTTCGCGACGTCGTCGGTGATCATCGTCGAGCAGCATCGCCTGGCCGTCCACCAAACGCGGCTCGTCGAGCGCGCGAACGTGTTCGACCCGCTGTTCCAGCAGACCGTCGATGCACTGACGCGCAGCTATGCGGCCGCCGGCCACGCGCTGAACGACGCGCACGGCCTCGCGATCGCGTCGATCGCGCGGATGGTCGCGCAACAGGCGTCGTTCCTCGCGTCGCTCGACGGTTTTTACTTCCTCGCGGGCGTGGCGCTCGTCGGCGGCCTCTTCGCGGCATGGCAAAAACAGATCGATTGAGTTAAAAGACAGGCTTTGGATTTTCGTCCGCCGCCTCCATGCTTTCGAAACTGACTCGCTGGTTCGACGACCGCCGCCGCGACCGCGCGCTGCGCAGCCATCCGGTTCCCGACGCGCTGTGGCAGGAAACCGTCGAGCGCCTGCCGTTCCTCGCCACCCTGCCGCCCGACGCGCTCGGCCGGCTGCGCGAATTGACGAGCCTGTTCGTCGCGAAAAAATCGTTTTCGACCGCGCACGGGCTCGAACTGACCGACGCGATGATCGTCGCGATCGCCGCGCAGGCCTGCCTGCCCGTGCTGAATCTCGATTTGTCGCTGTACGACGGCTGGGTGGGCGTCGTCGTGTATCCGGGTGAATTCGTGATCCGCAAGACGGTGCAGGACGAGGACGGCGTCGTCCATGAAGTCGAGCAGGATGCGAGCGGCGAGGCATGGGAAGGCGGCCCCGTGATCCTGTCGTGGGAAGACGCGCAGATGACGGACGGCCGGGACGCATACAACGTCGTGATTCACGAGTTCGCGCACAAGATCGACATGGTCAACGGCGCGGCCGACGGCTATCCGCCCCTGTTTCGCCGCTGGCATGCGCCGCACCTCGACGCGCAGGCGTGGGCCGACGTGTTCGAACATGCGTACGACCAGTTCTGCGCGCGCGTCGACGCGGTGCCGGATCGCGCATGGGCGCGCTTCGAGCGGGACTCGCTGATCGATCCCTATGCAGCCGATCACCCGTCGGAATTCTTCGCGGTGTGCAGCGAGGCGCTGTTCGTCCGGCCGAAAGCGTTCGAGTCCGAATTTCCGGAGCTGTACCGGCTGCTGGCGCGCTACTACCGGCAAGATCCGGCCGGCACCGGGGCCCTCGACGCACCGTGAAAATTATTCGTCAACCGTCTGATTTTCTGGCATAATCGCCGTTTTTCGACCTTAGGCAAGTGGCTCGCGCCGGGCTTGGCGTCGGCCGAATCGCTCCCATCGGGGCGGCTCGACACGGCAAGCGGCGGGTTGGCTACCGCTATCACCAAGGAAAATCATGAAACCTGGCATTCACCCGGACTACCGCGAAGTCGTCTTCCAAGACATGTCGAACGGCTTCAAGTTCATCACGCGCTCGACGATCCAGACGCGTGAAACCATCGAACACGAAGGCAAGACCTACCCGCTCGCCAAGATCGAAGTGTCGTCGGAATCGCACTCGTTCTACACGGGTCAGCAAAAGATCATGGACACGGCAGGCCGTGTCGAGAAGTTCAAGAACAAGTTCGGCGCACGCGCCAACGGCAAGGCTGCGGCAAAGTAAGCTTTGCACCGTTCCGGTGGTTGCTACGCACCGGTACCGCACGAAAGGGCAGCCCAGGCTGCCCTTTTTTGTCTCTGCTCGCCCGGAAAGACGCCGCCCGGCGCCCGGGAAACGACCTGACGCACAACAGCGGGCGCGACTACAATGCCGGATGCTCGAAACCGGCTCGACCGCGCGCACCCGCGCCGGCCGCCCGCCCATAACAAATTGCTCATCTGCATGAAGCCTGTCGTCCGTCTCACCGCCTCCGCCACGCGTGCGCTGCCACGCTGGCTGCTGCTCACGCTCTGCTTCGTCTACGCGGCGTTCGGCCTGTTCGGCCGCGACCCGTGGAAAAACGAGGACGCGGCGGGCTTCGGCGTGATGTGGACGATGGCCAAGGGCGGCTGGCACGACTGGCTCCTGCCGAACCTGGTCGGCAAGTTCATCACGACCGACGGGCCGCTCGGCTACTGGCTCGGTGCGCTGTCGATCCGCGGCCTCGGCCCGTGGGTCGACGCGAGCAACGCGTCGCGCGTCGATACCGGCGTGCTGTTCTGCGTCGCGTGCGCATTCGTCTGGTACGCGGCCTACCTGCTCGGCCGGCGCGCCGAGGTTCAACCGTTCAAATACGCATTCGGCGGCGAACCCGAGCCGCGCGACTACGGCCGCACGCTCGCGGACGGCGCGCTGCTGGTGCTCGTCGCCTGCTTCGGCCTCGCGGAACGCGGGCACGAAACGACGCCGCAGCTCGCGCAGTTCGCGTGGATCGCGATGCTCGTGTACGGGATCGTGCGCGGCATCGACAAGCCACTGCAAGGCGCACTGTGGTGGGGCCTCGCGATCGGCCTCGTCGCGCTGTCCGGCAACCCGGTGCTGGTCGTCGCGCTGCTCGCGGGCACGGCCGCGCTGTGGCTCGTCACGCCCGAAATGCGCAACCTGCGCCTGCCGCTGGTCGGCGTGCCGCTCGCGGCCGCGATCTTCGCGCTGTGGCCGCTCGCCGCCTTCGTCGCGGCGCCCGACGACGCCGCGTGGTTCTTCAACCAATGGATCCACGGCAGCCTGATGCGCTTTTCGGGCCCGCCGACGGCCGTGCTCGGCTATGCGGCGAAGAACCTGCCGCTGTTCACGTGGCCTGCGTGGCCGCTCGCGATCTGGGCGTGGTGGAGCTGGGCCGGCATGCGCCGCCGCGCGCACATCGCGATTCCGCTGTCGGTCGCCGTGCCGCTCGTCGCGCTCGTGATCCTGCAAAGCCAGCAGTCGAACCGCATGTACATGCTGCTGCTGCCGCCACTCGCGGTGCTCGCGACGTTCGCGCTGCCGACCCTCAAGCGCGGCGCGATCAACGCGATCGACTGGTTCGCGGTGCTGAGCTTCACGATCCTCGGCACCTTCGTGTGGCTCGTCTGGCTCGCGTCGCTCACCGGCTTCCCGCATCCGCTCGCGCGCAACCTCGCGCGCCTCGTGCCCGGCTACGAGCCGCATTTCAAGATCCTGTCGTTCATCTGCGCAGTGATCGTCACCGTGTGCTGGTGCTTCCTCGCGCGCTGGCGCGTGTCGCGACAGCCTAAGGTGCTGTGGCGCAGCGTCGTGCTGTCGAGCGCGGGCACCACGCTGATGTGGGTGCTGCTGATGACGCTGTGGCTGCCGATCGTCAACTACGGCCGGACCTATCGCGACGTCGCGCAACAGATCGCCGTGCACCTGCCGTCCGACTACGAGTGCATTTCGCCGGTGCGGCTCGGCGACGCGCAGATCGCGACCTTCGCGTATTTCGGCAACATGCGCTTCGATTTCTCCGGCGACTGCGACGTGATCCTGCGTCAGGACCGCGCCGACTTCGGCGAGCCGAGCGCGATGTCGCAATACGTGTGGCGTCTCGTCTGGGAAGGCCGCCGCGTCGCCGACCGCGACGAGCGCTTCCGCCTGTACGAGCGCATCGAACGGCCGAAGACGCCCGTCAAGCGGCGTCCGCCGCGCCGCCAGGCGGCCGATTGACGATGTTCGGCGACATCCGCCGAATCGTCGGTCTCGCGTGGCCGGTGCTGGTTGGCCAGCTCGCGATCATCGCGTTCGGCGTGATCGACACCGCGATGGTCGGCCGCTACTCGGCCGTCGATCTCGCCGCGCTCGGGCTCGGCTCGTCGATCTACGTATCGATCTACATCGGCCTGACGGGCATCCTGTCCGCCCTGCAGCCGATCACCGGGCAACTGTACGGCGCGCGGCGCTATGCCGAGATCGGCGAGGAAGTGCGCCAGGCGCTGTGGCTCGCGCTGCTGCTCTCGATTCCGGGCTTCCTGCTGCTGCATTTTCCCGAGCCGCTGCTACGCGTCGCGCACGCGCCCGCCGCGCTGCACGATCGCACCGTCGACTACCTGCGCATCCTGTCGTACGGGCTGCCCGCCAGCCTCGTATTCCGCATCTACAACGCGCTGACCAACGCGGCCGGCAAGCCGCGACTTGCGATGATCCTCCAGATCGGCGCGCTGCTGCTCAAGTTTCCGCTGAACGTGTGGTTCATCTTCGGCGGCTTCGGCGTACCGGCGCTCGGCGGCCCCGGCTGCGGGCTGGCCAGCACGCTGATCAACTGGGCGCTCGCGCTGATCGGCTACACGCTGCTCGCGAAGCTCGACGTGTTCGCGCCGCTCGCGATCTTCTCGCGCTTCTGCTGGCCCGTCTGGGCGCGCCAGAAGGCGATCCTGAAGCTCGGCGTGCCGATGGGCCTGTCGTACCTGATCGAGGTCACGTCGTACACGTGCATGGCGCTGTTCATCGCGCAGTTCGGCACGACGACACTCGCCGGCCACCAGATCGCCGGCAACATCGGCGCGGTGCTGTACATGACGCCGCTGTCGATCGGCGTAGCGGCGTCGACGCTGGTCGCGCGCGCGCTCGGCGCGGGACGCGCCGAGGAAGCCCGGCTGCTCGGCCGGCACAGCGTGATCTTCGCGTGCGGCGTGGCGGCCGCCTACGGCGTGCTCGTGGTCGCGCTGCGCCCGCTGATCATCGGCGGCTATACGCCGAACCCGGCCGTCGCCGCGGCCGCGATGCCGCTCGTCGCGATCGTCGCGTGCTACCACGTGTTCGATGCGCTGCAGGTCACGTCGGCGTTCGTGCTGCGCGCGTACAAGGTGGCGGCCGTGCCGACCGTGATCTATGCGGTCGCGCTGTGGGGCGTCGGACTCAGCGGCGGCTACGTGCTCGGCTTCGACGTGGGCGGGATCGCGCCCGCGTGGCTGACCGGCGCACGCGGCTTCTGGTTCGCGAACACGGTCAGCCTGATGCTCGCGGGCGCGGGGCTCGTGCTGTACCTGCGCCGCATCAGCCGCGCGCACGCCGCCGCGGCCTGACGCGCGGCGCGCTACGCGTTCTCCAGCACGTCGGCCGCGTGATACGACGACCGCACGAGCGGGCCGGCGACGACTTCCCTGAAACCGAGCGCGAGCGCCTCGTCGTGCCATGCGGCGAAAGCCTCCGGGCTCACGTAGCGCCGCACCGGCAAATGGTGTTCCGACGGCGCCAGATACTGGCCGAGCGTCAGCACGTCGACCTCGTGCGCGCGCAGGTCGCGCAGCGTGTCGCGCACCTCGTCGTCGCGCTCGCCGAGTCCGAGCATCAAGCCTGATTTCGTCACGAGCGTCGGCCGCGCGGCCTTCGCCTGCGCGAGCAGTTCGAGCGAGCCGCGATAGTCGGCGCCCGGCCGCGCCGCGCGATACAGCGACGGCACCGTCTCGATGTTGTGGTTGAACACATCGGGCCACGCCGACGACAGCGCGTCGAGCGCACGCGCCGCGCGGCCGCGGAAGTCCGGCGTCAGTACCTCGACGCCGATGCCCGGCACGCTCGCGCGCACCGCCGCGATGCACGCGGCGAAATGCGCGGCGCCGCCGTCGCGCAGGTCGTCGCGGTCGACCGACGTGATCACGACATAGCGCAACCCGAGCGCCGCCGCCGCGTCGGCCAGCCGCGCGGGCTCGTCGGGATCGAGCGGCTCGGGGCGGCCGTGCGCGACATCGCAGAACGGGCAACGCCGCGTACACAGCCCGCCCATGATCATGAAGGTCGCGGTGCGCTGCGCGAAGCATTCGCCGATGTTCGGACACATCGCCTCCTCGCAGACGGAATGCAGCCGATGCTCGCGCAGCACGGCGGCCATGTCGGCCACCGCCGCGCTCATCATCGGCCGCGCGCGCAGCCACGGCGGCTTCGGCAGCGCCGCGCCGGCCGCGGGCTCGACGCGCACCGGAATGCGCGCGAGCTTGTCGCGACTTCTCGCGCCGGGCTGGCCGAGCGCCGTGAGGCTGGGTCGTTCGAGCGCGGCGGCCATCGTCAGTCTCCGAGGAACGCGACGATCAGGCGGTTCACGTCGGCGGCCGCCTCCATCTGCACCATGTGTCCGCTGCCTGCGATCACCTCGGCACGCACGCCGTCCGGCAAACCCTGCGCATGCTGCGCGGGAATCACCTCGTCGCGCTCACCCCAGATCACGAGCGTGCGCGGCGCAAGCGTCGCGAGCCGGTCGCGGAACACGCGCCGCTGTGCAGCGCCGTCGAACGCGGCGTGCGCGATCTTCTCCAGCGCGGCCTGCACGCCTTCGAGCCGCTTGTACTTGACGAGATCCTCGACGAGTTGCCGCGTGACCAGCGCGTCGTCCGCGAACAGCGCGCCGAGGTGCGGTTTCAGCGTATTGCGGCTGTTGCCGGCGACGAAGCCGTCGATGTACGCACGGTTGATGTCGGTGCCGAGCCCCGCGCTCGCGATCAGCGTGAGCGATGCAACGCGTTGCGGTGCGCGCTCGGCCACCGTCATCGCGACCGCGCCGCCCATCGAATGGCCGATCAGGTGCGCGCGCTCGATGTGCTGCGCATCGAGCAGCGCGAGCACCGCGTCGGCCAGTTCGTCGAGGCTGCCGGTCTCGACCGCCTTGCCCGATTCGCCGTGGCCGGGGAGATCGAGCGCCCACACCGGCCGGTGCGTGGCGAGCTCCGCGTGATTGAACAGCCAGTTGTTCAGGTCGCCGCCGAAGCCGTGGATCAGCACGGCCGGCGTGTCCGAACCATCGCCCAGCTTCAGGAAGCGGATCGTGCGTCCGCCGATCTGCGCCTTCTCCGGCTGCGGGCCGGCCGCCTCGTCGGACGCCGCGCTCGGCACGAAATCGCGCTGGAAGTCGGCGATCGCCGCGTCGATCTCGGCATCACTCGCCTCGGCGGCCGCGACGACGCCGAGCAGCGCGCCGACGGGCAGCGTCTCGCCCTCCTGCGCGACCTGCCGGCGCAGCGTGCCGTCGAACGCGCATTCGACGCCCGACGAGATCTTGTCGGTCTCGACGTCGAGCACCTCGTCGCCCTTCGTCACGCGCTCGCCGACTGCCTTCAGCCAGCCGTTGACCTGCCCCTGCTCCATCGACAGCCCCCATTTGGGCATCGTGATCATGTGAATCGACATCGTGTCAGCTCCTCGTCTTGAGTACCGCCTGCGCGATCGCATCGGCGGACGGGATATACAGGTCTTCCAGTACGCCGGCGAACGGCGCGGGCGTGTGCGGCGCGGTCACGAGCTCGATCGGCGCCTCGAGCGACCGGAACGCGCGCTGCGCGACGAGCGCGGCGATGTCGGTCGCGATCGAGCAGCGCGGATTCGCTTCGTCGACCACCACCACGCGCCCGGTGCGCGCCGCGCTTTCGAGGATCGTTTCTTCGTCGAGCGGCGACGTCGTGCGCAGGTCGATCACGTCGCACTGGATGCCGTCCTTCGCGAGCGTCGCGGCCGCGTCCATCGCGAGATGCACCATCCGGCCGTACGTGACGATCGTCGCGTCGTCACCGTCGCGCATCACGTTCGCCTCGCCGAACGGAATCGCATAGGATTCCTCCGGTACGTCGCCCTCGCGCGTATAGAGCAGCTTGTGTTCGAGGAAGATCACGGGATCGTTGTCGCGGATCGCCTGGATCAGCAGCCCCTTCGCGTCGTACGGCGTCGACGGGCACACGACCTTCAGCCCCGGGATATGCGTGAACAGCGACGTGAGCATCTGCGAGTGCTGCGCGGCCGCGCGCAGGCCGGCGCCGTACATCGCGCGGATCACGACCGGCGTCACGGCCTTGCCGCCGAACATGTAGCGAAATTTCGCGGCCTGGTTGAAGATCTGGTCGAAACACACCCCCATGAAATCGATGAACATCAGTTCCGCGACGGGACGCATCCCGCACGCGGCGGCGCCGACCGCCGCGCCGATGTAGCCACCCTCCGACAGCGGCGTATCGAGCACGCGGCCCGGAAACTTGTGGAACAGCCCCTTCGTCACGCCGAGCACGCCGCCCCATGCGTCGTCCTCGCCCGGCGCGCCCGCGCCGCCCGCGTTGTCCTCGCCCATCACGATCACGCTGTCGTCGCGCGCCATTTCCTGCGCGAGCGCCTCGTTGATCGCCTGCGAATAAGTGATCTTCCTTGCCATGTCTGTCTCCTGGAATGTTCGGTTCGCCGTGCCGGCTGCGGTGTCAGCCCGCGCTCACGGATACGACACGTAGACGTCGGCCAGCAGGTCGGCGGCATCCGGCAACGGCGCCGCTTTCGCCTGCGCGACCGCGTCGTCGATCAGCGCCTTCACCTGTGCGTCGACCGCACGCAGGTCGTCGGTCGTCAGCGCTTCGGCGCGCACGACGCGCGTTTCGAAATGCTTCAGGCAGTCCTTCTCGTCGCGCAGCTTCTGCACTTCGCCCGGCGCCCGGTAGGTTTGCGCATCGCCCTCGAAGTGGCCGAAGTAGCGCGTGAACTTCACTTCGACGAGCGTCGGGCCGCCGCCGTTGCGCGCCCGTTCGACGGCCTCGCCGAGCGCCTCGTGCACCGCGAAGAAGTCGAAGCCGTCGACGATCACGCCCGGCATCCCGAACCCGTTCGCGCGATCGGCGATGTTGTCGGTCGCGACCGACCAGCTCGACGACGTCGCTTCCGCATAGCCGTTGTTTTCGGCGACGAAGATCGCGGGCAGCCGCCACACCGACGCGAGGTTCATCGATTCGAAGATCACGCCCTGGTTCGACGCGCCGTCGCCGAAGAAGCACACGCCGACGCCGCCCGTCTTCTTGTGCTTGGCCGCGAGCGCCGCGCCGCACACGAGCGGGCCGCCCGCGCCGACGATGCCGTTCGCGCCGAGCATCCCCATCGACAGGTCGGCGATGTGCATCGAGCCGCCCTTGCCGCGGCAGACGCCCGTCTTCTTGCCGTAGATCTCGGCCATCATCCCGTGCACGTCGACGCCTTTCGCGATGCAATGGCCGTGGCCGCGGTGCGTCGTGGCCACGTAGTCGTCGAGGCCGAGGTGCAGGATCGTGCCGACGGCGGATGCCTCCTCGCCCGCGTACAGGTGAACGAAGCCGGGTATCTCGCCGGTCGCGAATTCGACGTGCAGGCGTTCCTCGAATTCGCGGATCGTGCGCATCAGCCGATAGGCGTCCAGCAGTTTGTCCCTGCCGAGCTGTGTCGAAGCGGTCATGTGTGTCTCCTGGTAGGTCTGACTGCGAATGCCGCCCCGGCCACGCCGTGGCGGCGGATTGCACGGCCTGCGGCCGTCAGTGGAACGTGAAGCCGCCGTCGACGTTCACGGCCTGGCCCGTCACGTTGTCCATCGTCGCGAAGAACAGCGCGAGCCGGCCCATGTCTTCCGGCGTCTGCGCGCGGCCCTGCGGAATCAGCGTCAACTGGTGCCGCTGCCACGACTGCTCGACCGATTCGCCGTCGGTCTTCCATTCGTCTGACAGCCGGTCCCACATGTAGGTACGGACGATGCCGGGGCAGATCGCGTTGACGGTCACGCCGTCGCGCGCAAGCTCCTTCGCCAGCGCGTTGGTGAAGCCGACGACCGCGAATTTCGATGCGCTGTAATGCGCGAGATTCGGAAAGCCTTCCTTGCCCGCGATCGACGCGACATTGATGATCCGGCCGCGCCCCTGCGCCTTCAGGTGCGCGAGCGCCGCCCGGCAGCCGAGGAACGTGCCCTTCGCGTTCACGTCCATCACGAAATCCCAGTCACGCTCGGTGAGTTCGGCGACCGGATGAATGCTGATCACGCCCGCGCAGTTCACGAGGATGTCGAGCCCGCCGAGGTCGGCGAGCGCCTGCGCGACCATCGCGTCGACCTGCGCGGCCTGCGTGACGTCGACCTTCGCGATCGCGGCCCGCCGGCCGAGCGCGCGCACCTCGCGCGCGGTGGCGTCGAGCGCGTCGTCGAGCAGGTCGGCCAGCAGGATGTCGGCGCCGGCGCCGGCGAGCGTCAGCGCGATGCCGCGGCCGATGCCGCGCGCGCCGCCCGTGACGATGGCGACCTGTCCTTCGAGAGGGGCTGTCATGGCGATGTCTCCTTGATAATCGTTTGGATTTCGAAACGTCTTCGTAAAACCGGCGCATCAGTCGTGCCACGCACCGGCGTCGCGCAGCAGTTGCCGCGACGACGCGTAGCGCAGCGTGCGGCCCACATCGACCGTCAGCGGCCCGTGCCAGTCGAGCGCGATCTCGTAGCGATCGCCACGCGCGACCTCGATCTCGCGCTCGCCGTCGAACGCGAGCGTGCCGCGCTCGAACGGAATCGCGTGCCACGTGCCCGGTTCGAGCCGCTCGCAACTGCGCATCACGACGCGGTCGACGCGCCCCGGCGCGATCGGCGCGACGAGCGGCGTGCCGGCCGCGTTGCCGGCTTGCGCGAAGCGCATCGCGAGCCCGTGCGGCGCGCTGCGTTCGAGCGGCGCCCACGCGCCGCCGAGCGCGGACAGGCCGATGCCGTCCGGTTCCGCGAACGTCAGGTAGAGCGAATCGATGTCGTCGGAGCCGGAGATCGCGCGTGCGCCGATGAAGCGCTGCCGCGCGGCGCACACGTCGACGAGCGCGATCTCCTCACGCCCCGGCTGCGCGCCCGCGACGCAGCGCACGACGAGCCGCTTGTTGCGCACGAACGCGACCTCGGCCGGCACGGCGCCGGTCGCGGCGAGTCCTGCGGCGACGCCGGCGACGGTCGCCTCGCGATGTTCGGGAAACGCGTTGTTGGTGCCGGTGGACAGCGCGACGAGCGGCGTCGCGCCGCAATGCGCGGCCACCGCGCGATGGGTGCCGTCGCCGCCGAGCACGACGATCAGCGCCACGTCCATCCGGTGCAGATAGGCCGCGCCGGCCTGCGTGTCGGCGACGCTATCGGTGATCGGCAAGTCGACGAATTCGACCTGGGGCCAGCGCTCGTGCGGCGCGACCGCGCGATGCGTGTCGATCGCGCGCAGCAGCAGCGTCGCGATACCCGTGCGGTCGCGCAGCGTCAGCACGCGCTCGACGCCCATCGCGCCAAGGCCGGCCAGCAGGCGCACGATCATGTTCGCCTTCTCCGCGGTCGGGAACACGGATGCATGCGTCGTGAGGCGGCGGATGTCGCGCCCCGAAGCGGGGTTCGCGATCACGCCGACGGTAACGGGCGTCGTCACGGATTTGTCTCCATCCAGTGGGCGGGGCCGGCGCATTGGCGCACGCATCGGCCCTGCCTGTTTCGTCCGCTGCCATCGACGGGCGGCGGATCGTCGTCGCCGACGCGATCGCACCGGCTTGCCCGTCATCTCTGCAAGCGGCGTGCCATCGTGCGTCCGATGGCCGCGAAACCCGCGTCAGCATTGGCGCGGCAGGCACGCGCGGAGTCGGGATGCTTGGCCGTGACGACGCAGCGCGCATCGAATTCGCCGGAACGTCTCACGTCGTCGATACGGCGACGCGGTCGTCGCGGCACTCGCGCCTGCCCGGCGTTCCGCCCGCCAGCCCCGCGTTCACGCGGCGCCGCGCATGCAGCGCCGCGCCGGCCGGTCGCCGCACGCCACGCATGCGGCCGTCTCAACCGCGCGAGACACAGCGCGACACCGGTGAGACGACCGTCTCACGCGCGCCGCGTGCTGCGATGCAATGTGATCCGCGGGACCGGATGTGCTACAAGAACAGCGACATCCCCGCCGTACGGAACCGGAGCCGACCATGCCCTATGCCGTCCCCCAGGCCCAGCACGCCGATCGTGTCCTCGGCGCGCTCGCCGGACGCCTGCCCGCGCCGGCGGACTCCGCGCGTCTCGTGTCGTCGTGGCAACGGTCGCTGGAGCGCTACCGTCTCGACCCCGCTTCGTCGATCGGCCCGCGCGTGCTGACCGCGGCCGAACTGCGCGAAGTGCGCGACAAGGAAGAAGCCTTCCTGCGCGCGTCGGGCCAGTGCCTGACGCGGCTGCACGACATGATCCGCGTCGCCGACTACTGCGTGATGCTGACCGACGCGCACGGCGTGACGATCGACTACCGGATCGACCGCGAACGCCGCAACGACTTCCGTCACGCGGGGCTGCACATCGGCTCGTGCTGGTCGGAAAGCGAGGAAGGAACCTGCGGGGTCGCGAGCGTGCTGACCGATCTCGCGCCGATCACCGTGCACAAGACCGATCACTTTCGCGCGGCGTTCACGACGCTCACGTGCAGCGCGGCGCCGATCTTCTCGCCGGGCGGCGAACTGATCGGCGTGCTCGACGCGTCGGCCGTGCATTCGCCCGACGGCCGCGACAGCCAGCGCCTCGTCTACCAGCTCGTGCGGCAGAGCGCGGCGCTGATCGAGGACGGCTACTTCGTGCACAGCACCGCGCAGCACTGGATATTGTTCGGGCATCCGAACCGTCACTACGTCGAGGCGCAACCGGAGTGGCTAATCGCGTTCGACGAATGCGGCAACATCGTCGCCGCGAACCGGCACGCGCGCGATGCGCTGCCGGCGCTGCGCGAGCCGCGCCATATCGACGAAATCTTCGACGCGACCGAGATGCCGCTGCGCGATGCGGCGCGGCTCGATGCCATCGTCGCGCTGCGGGTGCGGGCGACCGGCGCCCCGCTCTACGCACGGCTGCGCGCGCCGCTACGACGCGTCGGCCGTGAACCGGCCGCGGCATCGCGCCGCCCGGGCACCACCGCGCCGCGTCACGTCGGCGCGCTGACGCCGTTCCTGCACAGCAGCGACGCGCGCATCGCGCAACAGGCCGAACTCGCGCTGCGCGTCGCGAGCAAGCGGCTGCCGATTCTCGTGCTCGGCGAAACCGGCGCGGGCAAGGAAGTGTTCGCCCGCGCGATCCACGACGCCGGCGCACGGCGCGCGCGGCCGTTCGTCGCCGTCAACTGCGGCGCGCTGCCGGAAGCGCTGATCGAGAGCGAACTGTTCGGTTATGCGGCCGGCGCGTTCACCGGCGCACGCAAGCACGGCGCGCGCGGCAAGATCGCGCTCACTGATGGCGGCACGCTGTTTCTCGATGAAATCGGCGACATGCCGCTCGCGCTGCAGACGCGCCTGTTGCGCGTCCTGGCCGACGGCGAGGTCGTGCCGCTCGGCAGCGATACGCCCGTGCGCGTCGATCTCGACGTGATCTGCGCGACGCACCGCGATCTCGCGCGGATGGTGGCCGACGGCACGTTCCGCGAAGATCTGTACTACCGGCTGAGCGGCGCGACGTTCGACCTGCCGCCGCTGCGCGAACGCGCGGACGTGCGCGACGTGATCGCCGCCGTGTTCGCCGAGGAAGCGCAGGCGACCGGCCACGTGCTCACGCTCGACGCGACGCTCGCCGAACAGCTCGCCGCGTATCCATGGCCGGGCAACGTGCGGCAACTGCGCAACGTGCTGCGCTATGCGTGCGCGGTGTGCGACGCCGCGCGCGTGACGCGGCGCGACCTGCCGACCGACCTCGCCGCGCAACTCGGCGGCGCCCCCGCGGGCGTGCTGCCCGACGACGAACGCGGCCGCATCGTCGCCGCGCTCACCACGCATCGCTGGCGGCCCGACGCGGCCGCCCGGGCGCTCGGCATGTCGCGCGCGACGCTGTACCGGCGCATCGCGAAGTACCGGATCGTCGCGCCGCACCGCGCGTGACGCACGGGCGCACGCCTGGTCATGCGGGCTGCCCGGCCGCTTCGTTCGGGTGGTCCGTCACGCCGGCCGCTTCGTCGCGCCGCGTGAACACCTCGTGCGCGGCGAACAGCGCGTTGAGCGCGGCGGGCATCCCCGCATACACGGCCATCTGCATGAATACCTCGACGATCTCGTCGCGCGTGCAGCCGACGTTCAGCGCAGCCTCGATATGCACCTTCAGTTGCGGCTGCGCGTTGCCGAGCGCAGCCAGCGCGGCGATCGTCGCGATTTCGCGCGCCTTCAGGTCGAGCTGCGGCCGGCTGTAGATGTCGCCGAAGCTGAATTCGACCAAGAGCCGCCCAAAGTCCGGCGCGATCGGCGCGAGCGCCGCGATCACGCGTTCGCCCGCTTCGCCGTCGATTTCCTTGAGCTTGTTCAAGCCGCGCGTGTAGCGATCCTCAACGAGTCGTTCCATCGTGTCCGTCCTGTTCCGATAAAGAGTGAGAGGGTTTCGCCCGTCGTTCCGTTTCCCGTTCCCGCGCCTCGTAGTACGCGATCTTGTCGCCGATCGCGTCGAGGCTCGCCTGCAGCTCCGCGATATGCGCACGCACCGCGTCGCGATGCGCGACCAGCAAGTCGCGCCGCGCGCCGAACGTCGACTCGCCCTGCTCGCGCAGCACCGCGAACGCCTGCATCTGCGCGATCGGCATGCCGGTCGCCTTCAGACGCATCACGAAGGCCAGCCAGTCAAGGTCGGCCGGCGCATAGAGCCGGTGCCCGGCCGCCGTGCGAGAGATCGCGCGCAGCAGCCCGGCCTGCTCGTAATACCGCAGCGTGTGCGTCGACACGCCCGTCAGTTCGGCGACTTGCCCGATCGTCAGCGGACCGGCGGCGGAGGGTTGGGATACGGTTTTCGACATGGCAGGAACAAGGTTAGGAGTTAGAGTTCACTCTAAGTCAAGCCCCGCCTGACGGCCAGTGCGGCGTTTTTCCGCGCGCCCCTCGCAATACGCCGGCGACACCGTAAAGAATCGTCAAAATCGACGCCCGGCACCGGGTTCGGCCTTTACAGCACCGCAAGCCTTCAGCAAGATTCGGTCAGCCTGTCTCAAAAAGGGCACGCATTTGTCCTATGCTTAACGCGACGCCCGGCCAACTCGCACGTCGCCGTCCGTTGCAACAACCATTCATCCGTCAGAACCAGGGAGCCTTTGCCATGCTGAAAAAGCTGCTGATGCTGTTCGTCGCGCTATCGCTGTCGCTTGCCGCAGGCCTTGCCGCGGCCGTCGAAGTCAACACGGCCGACCAGGCCGCGCTCGAATCCGTGAAGGGGCTCGGGCCCGTGAAGTCGAAGGCGATCATCGACGAACGCACCAAGAACGGCCCGTTCAAGGACGCCGACGATCTCGCGAACCGCGTGAAGGGCCTCGGTACCAAGTCGGTCGGGCATCTCGAGGAAAACGGCCTGACGATCGGCGGCGCGTCGACGCCGCCGAAGGGTGTGAAGCTGTCGAAACCGGCCGCGACGACGTCCGCGACCACGTCGACCACGACGTCGGCAGGCACCGCCGCGACGTCCACGACCGCGACGGCCGGCACGACGACCGCGGCGCCCGCGCCGGCGGCTAGCGCACCGGACGCGGCCGCCAAGCCGGCCAAGACCAAGCGCGCATCGAAGAAGGAAAAGGCGGCAGCGGCGGCAGCGGCATCCGCCGACGCGGGTGCGAGCGCACCGGCGGCCGCGTCGTCCACGAAGGCGACGAAGGGTTCGAAGAAGAAGAGCAAGAAGGACAAGGCAGCCTCCGCCGCCGCGGCGTCGGGCGCCTGATGTGCGCCGCGCGCGCGACGGCGTGCGCGCGGCATTCGTTCAACGGGCGCCGTCGTCACGGCGCCCTTTTCAGTGAAGGTGAAGAACCATGGGTCTCCTCGACATCGTTGGCGGTCTGATCGGCGGCCAGGCCGGCGGCAACTCGCAAAGCGCGCTGATCACGACCGCGCTCGAATTCATCAACAACCAGCCGGGCGGCCTGAACGGGCTGATCGAGAAGTTCAAGGCCGGCGGCGCCGGCGAGATCATCGGTTCGTGGGTCGGCACCGGCGAAAACCAGCCGATCTCGCCGGACACGCTGCAGAACGTGCTCGGCTCGGACGTCGTCGGCTCGCTCGCGAGCAAGGTCGGCATCGATCCGTCGCAGGCGTCGTCGATCCTCGCGCAGGTGCTGCCGCACGTCGTCAACGGCGCGACGCCGAACGGCGAAGTGCCGGCCAGCGGCCAGGTGGACACGTCGAACGTGCTCGGCACGCTCACGCAGCTCGCCGGCATGTTCGGCGACAACAAGCAGGCGTAAGCCCGCCGCGCAGCGGCCGGCATCCGGCATAGCGGTTTCGGCCGCTCCATATGCAAACACCCCGCCGAGGCGGGGTGTTTGCTTTTGCGCCCGGTGCGAACCGGGCACGCTGCCGATGGCAGGCGATCAGTGCACGACGCGGTCGAACACGAACTGGCCGTCGTTGACGTCGACCGGAATCACGTCCTTCGGACCGAAGCGGCCCGCGAGGATCAGCTTCGCGACCGGATTCTCGATCTCCTGCTGGATCGCGCGCTTCAGCGGCCGCGCACCGAACACCGGATCGTAGCCGACCTTCGCGATCTGTTCGAGCGCCGCGGGCGACACGTCGAGCGCCATGTCCAGCTTCGCGAGCCGGTCGTGCAGGCGCGCCAGCTGGATCTTCGCGATCGACTCGATGTTGCTGCGGTCGAGTGCATGGAACACCACGACGTCGTCGATCCGGTTCAGGAACTCGGGGCGGAAATGCTGCTTCACCTCGAGCCACACCGCGTCCTTGATCTCGTCCTGCGGCGCGCCCGTCATCGCCTGAATCACCTGCGAGCCGAGGTTCGACGTCATCACGATGACCGTGTTCTTGAAGTCGACCGTGCGCCCCTGCCCGTCCGTCATGCGGCCGTCGTCGAGCACCTGCAGCAGCACGTTGAACACGTCCGGATGCGCCTTCTCGATCTCGTCGAGCAGGATCACGCTGTACGGCTTGCGACGCACGGCTTCCGTCAGGTAGCCGCCTTCCTCGTAGCCGACGTAGCCCGGCGGCGCGCCGATCAGTCGCGCGACGCTGTGCTTCTCCATGAACTCGCTCATGTCGATGCGGATCAGGTGTTCTTCCGAATCGAACAGGAACGACGCCAGCGCCTTGCACAGCTCGGTCTTGCCGACCCCCGTCGGGCCGAGGAACAGGAACGAGCCGTACGGACGGTTCGGATCGGCGAGACCCGCGCGCGAACGACGGATCGCATCGGCCACCGCGCTGATCGCCTCGTCCTGGCCGACCACGCGCTCGTGCAGCTTTTCCTCGATGTGCAGCAGTTTCTCGCGTTCGCCCTGCATCATCCGCGACACGGGAATGCCCGTCGAACGCGACACGACTTCCGCGATTTCCTCGGCGCCGACCTGCGTGCGCAGCAGGCGCGGGCGCGTCGGGTTGTGCTGCTCCTGCTCTTCGGCCTGCGTGACCTGCTTCAGCTGTGCCTCGAGTTGCGGCAGCTTGCCGTACTGCAGCTCGGCGACCTTCTCGAGCTTGCCTTCACGCTGCAGGCGCGCGATGTCCGCCCGCACCTTCTCGATCTCTTCCTTGAGCTGCGCGCTGCCCTGCACCGCGGCCTTCTCGGCGGTCCAGATCTCTTCCAGGTCCGCATATTCGCGGCCGAGGCGGTCGATCTCTTCCTCGATCAGCTGCAGGCGCTTCTGCGACGCTTCGTCCTGCTCCTTCTTCACCGCTTCGCGCTCGATCTTCAGCTGGATCAGACGACGGTCGAGCTTGTCCATCTCTTCGGGCTTCGAATCGATTTCCATCTTGATCTTCGAAGCGGCTTCGTCGATCAGGTCGATCGCCTTGTCGGGCAGGAAGCGGTCGGTGATGTAGCGATGCGACAGCTCGGCCGCGGCGACGATCGCCGGGTCGGTGATGTCGACACCGTGGTGCAGTTCGTACTTCTCCTGCAGCCCGCGCAGGATCGCGATCGTCGCCTCGACGCTCGGCTCGTCGACGAGCACCTTCTGGAAGCGGCGTTCGAGCGCGGCGTCCTTCTCGATGTACTTGCGGTATTCGTCGAGCGTGGTCGCGCCGATGCAGTGCAGTTCGCCGCGCGACAGCGCCGGCTTCAGCATGTTGCCTGCATCCATCGCGCCTTCGGCCTTGCCCGCGCCGACCATCGTGTGGATTTCGTCGATGAAGACGATCGTCCGGCCTTCGTCCTTCGCGATGTCGTTGAGCACCGCCTTCAGGCGCTCCTCGAACTCGCCGCGATACTTCGCGCCGGCGAGCAGCGCGGCCATGTCGAGCGACAGCACGCGCTTGCCCTTCAGCGTCTCGGGCACTTCGCCGTTGACGATCCGCTGCGCGAGCCCTTCGACGATCGCGGTCTTGCCGACGCCCGGCTCGCCGATCAGCACCGGGTTGTTCTTGGTGCGGCGCTGCAGGATCTGGATCGAGCGGCGGATTTCGTCGTCGCGGCCGATCACCGGATCGAGCTTGCCCGCGCGGGCGCGCTCGGTCAGGTCGACCGTGTATTTCTTCAGCGCCTCGCGCTGGCTTTCCGCATCCTGGCTGTGCACCTGCGAGCCGCCGCGCACCGCGGCGATCGCGGCTTCGAGCGACTTGCGCGTGAGGCCGTGCTGGCGCGCGAGCTTACCGGCGTCGCCCTTGTCGTCGGACACGGCGAGCAGGAACATTTCGCTCGCGATGAACGTGTCGTTGAGCTTCTGCGCTTCCTTGTCGGCCTGGTTCAGCAGCCCGGCGAGTTCACGGCCGATCTGGATGTCGCCGCCCGTGCCCGTCACTTGCGGCAGGCGCGAAATGGCTTCGTTCAGCGCGCCTTGCAGCGCCTGCACGTGAACGCCCGCGCGCGACATCAGCGAGCGGGCCGAGCCGTCCTGCTGCGCGACCAGCGCCGCGAGCACGTGAACGGGTTCGATGTATTGATTGTCGCGGCCTGCCGCGAGGCTTTGCGCGTCCGCGAGTGCTTCCTGGAACTTGGTGGTGAGCTTGTCGATTCTCATTTAGTCGAGACCTCCAATTTTCGATTAACACCAAGATGAGGATGGTTATGCGGCTTTCAAGCGAAATTCGGGTTGATTCAGCGCAAAAATTGCCGGATCGCCTGAAAGCGGTCCGGAGGGCGCGACGGGATGGGCGCGTGTCAGTGGGTCTTGGACGCCGGCTCGGCTGCCGGCGCTTCGTCCTGCACCGGCGCGGCACGCACGAGCACGGCCGGGCGGATGCCGAGCAGCGACGCAAGCAGCGATGCAGGCTCGGCCAGTTCGCCGAGCGTATGACGATCGAGCTCCGCGAAGAAGGCATCGCGCGCGGCCGCCAGCACGCCCTTCAACCGGCACTGCGGCTCGATTACGCAGCCGCGCGACTCGCCGCCGTCGGCCGAAAAGCAGCCGACCAGCGCGAAGTCGTTTTCGGTGGCCCGCACGACCTCGCCGACCGTCAATTGCAGCGAATCGGCGAACAGCCGCAGCCCGCCGTTGCGGCCGCGCACGGTGTCGACCCAGCCCAGCTCGCCGAGTTGCTGGACGACTTTCATCAGATGGTTCTTCGAGATGCCGTAGGCGTCCGAAATCTCCTGGATCGTCGCGAGCCCTTCGCCGCGCACCGCCAGGTACAGCATCACGCGCAGCGAATAGTCGGTGTAGTCGGTGAGTCTCATGAGCGAATACGGAAAATATCGATCGTATCCCGATTATGTGAACCGGGCCGATCGATGGCGCCGTTGCGCGGCCCCGGGTTGCCGGGATCGCGGGCGCGCAATAAGATGCGTGACATCCACACGTTTTCCAGGGGTTATTGGACGCTATTTTGCGTCAAAATCCGGCCGGCGTCCTGCTCGTCGCCCGCGCCGCCGTCCCGTCGCTGTCCCGCCGCCGCTCCGATCTACCGGCCCTTTTTGTCATGACTGCCCTGCCCGCCTCGACCCAACCCGCATCGGCCCGCCCCCGCGACGCCGAGCCGACCGAAGACAACATCCGCGATCTCGTCTACGCGTTCTACGACCGCGTGCGCGCCGATCCGCTGCTCGGGCCGGTGTTCGACGCGAAGCTCGCCGGCCGCTGGGACGATCATCTGCCGAAGATGGTGACGTTCTGGTCGAGCCTCGTGCTCGGCACCAAGGGCTATCGCGGCAACGTGCAACAGGCGCACCAGCCGCTCGACGGGGTCGAGCCGGCCCATTTCAGCCGCTGGCTGTCGCTGTTCCTGAAAACGGTCGAAGCGCGCTACGCGCCGCCCGCGGCGATCCGCTTCATGGAGCCCGCGCTGCGGATCGCGCAGAGCCTGCAGTTGAGCCGGTTCGGCTGGGACTACCGGATTCCGCCCGAGCAGCAGGCGCTGCTCGACGCGATCGCGCCGCGCCGCCGCGACGCGGGCGACGATCCGCACGCGTTGCCGTCACGCGCCCGCGGCGAGCCGTTTCCGACGAAGATCATCGGGCGCGGCGTCGACCCGGACGCGTAACGCCCGTCGTGCGCGACACCGGCGCGCATGCGACACATCGCCGCACCGCCCGCGCGCCGCGCTCAGCTCAGCTCAGCGCAGCGTGTTGCCCGACTCGACGCCCCAGCGCGCGAGCGCGGCGTCGTCCGTACTGCGCGCATCGACCCACCGCTCGCCGTCCGGCGTCGTTTCCTTCTTCCAGAACGGCGCTTCGGTCTTTAGATAGTCCATCACGAATTCGCACGACGCGAACGCATCGCCGCGGTGCGACGCGACCGTCGCGACCATCACGATCTGGTCGAGCGGCAGCAGCCTGCCGACGCGATGCACGATCGCGACGTCGATGCCCGGCCAGCGCCGGCCGGCCTCGGCCGCGATCCGCTCGAGCGCCTTCTCGGTCATGCCGGGATAGTGCTCGAGCTCCATCGCGGCGACCGCATCGCCTTCGTTCAGGTCGCGCACCGTGCCGACGAAGCACGCGAGCGCGCCGATCTTCGGGTTGCGCGCACGCAATGCCGTCACTTCGGCATTCAGGTCGAAATCGTCGGTCTGGACTCGTATCGTCGCCATGACAGCCGCCTCAACCACCCGTCACCGGCGGAAAGAACGCGACCTCGCAGCCTTCGGTGAGCCGCGTGTCGGGATCGGTCATCTCGTGGTTGCACGCCATGCGCAACGCGCGCCCTTCGGCGAGCGTATCGGCCCACGCGCCACCGCGCACGCGCAGCCATGCGCGCACGTCGCCGACGGTCGTCACGCTGTCCGGCACGTTGGCTTCTTCATCGGCCACGCCCAGCGCCTCGCGCACACTTGCAAAAAATTTCAGTTGAATCTTCATGGTTCGGGAAGCCGTCGCGTTACGACAGCAATTCGGAAAACGGGATGAAACGCACGGTCTCGCCTGCGCTGATCACATGCTGCGGCGGATTGTCGATCAGGCCGTCGCCCCAGACCGTCGACGTCAGCACGGCCGAGCTCTGGTTCGGGAACAGGTCGAGACCGCCGGCCGCGTTGACGCGCGCACGCAGGAATTCGTTGCGCCGGTCGCCCTTGCTCTGCGAAAAATCGGCACGCAGCGACAACGCGCGCGGCGCGACGTCGCGCACGCCGGACAGGCGCAGCAGGAACGGCCGCACGAACAGCAGGAACGTGACGAAGCTCGACACGGGGTTGCCGGGCAGCCCGATGAAGTGCGCATCGGCGCGCTCTTCGCCGCGCCGCACCGCGCCGTACGCGAGCGGCTTGCCGGGCTTCATCGCGATCTGCCACAGCGCGAGCCGCCCTTCGGCCTCGACGGCCGGCTTCACATGATCCTCGTCGCCGACCGACACGCCGCCGCTCGTCAGGATCACGTCGTGATCTCGGGCGGCCTCGCGCAGCGTGTCGCGCGTCGCGGCCAGCGAGTCGGGCACGATCCCGTAGTCGGTCACGTGGCAGCCGAGCCGCTCCAGCAGCCCGCGCAGCGTGAAGCGGTTCGAGTTGTAGATCGCGCCGGGCTTCAGCGGCTCGCCCGGCATCGTCAGTTCGTCGCCGGTGAAGAACACCGCCACGCGAATCCGCCGCGCGACCGACAACTCCGCGCAACCGACCGACGCGGCGAGACCTAGCGCCTGCGGCGTGAGCCGCGTGCCGGCCGGCAGGATCACCGCACCCTGGCGGATGTCCGCGCCCTGCGCGGTGATCCATTCACCGGCCTTCGGCGTGTGCAGGATCTCGACCGCGTCGCCGTCGGCCGCTGCCTGCTCCTGCATCACGACGGCGTCGGCGCCGGGCGGCACCGTCGCGCCGGTGAAGATCCGCGCGGCCGTGCCGGCCGCAAGCGGTTGCGCCGGATGGCCGGCCGGAATGCGCTGCGAAACCGGCAACCGTCGATCGCCGTGCAGCAAATCGGCGACACGCACCGCATAGCCGTCCATCGCGCTGGTATGCATCGGCGGCACGTCGAGCGGCGAGCTCACATCGGCCGCCAGCACGCGGCCGAGCGCGTCGAGCGTGGCAACGGTTTCGGCGCCGGGCAGCGGCTTCGCGGCATCGAGCAGCGCGGCGAGCGCCTCGGCGGTCGACAGCATCGGCGCGCGCGGCGCCGCGGGATTCGGGTTCGACATCGATGGAAGCGGGGATCGTTGGAATCAATACGTCATTGTAGCGACGCCGTCACGCAGGCGCGCGATATGGCGAACATGCGAAGACTGTGATCGGCGCGAACGCACGGGTCTGGCACTTGTTTCGCGCGACGGACGATGGCCGCGTGCCAAACCTGAGTACCAAACGAAACGGCCGGAACCCCGATCCGCTCGACGAATCGGCATTCCGGCCGTCCTGCGCCGCCGGGCCCGCGGGCCCGGCCGTGCGTCATGCGCCCGTATGGGCGGCGATGAAGTCCTTCACCTGCTGTGCGTCGGCCTTTACGACCTCGAAGCGCTGCGGCAGCGCCTCGAGCCCGTCGAAAGCGGCCGGCCGCTCGGCTTCGCGATCGAGCGCTTCGCGGATCGTCTCGCCGAACTTGATCGGCTGCGCCGTCTCCAGCACGACCATCGGCACGCCGGCATCCAGATGCTCGCGCGCGACCTTCACGCCGTCGGCCGTATGCGTATCGATCATCGTGTCGTAGCGCGAGAACACGTCGCGGATCGTCGCGATGCGGTCGGTGTGGCTGCTGCGGCCCGACACGAAACCGAACTCTGCAACGCGCGCGAAATCGCCGCTTGCCGCGAGATCGAAGCCGCCCTTCTCCTCGACGTCGCGGAACAGTTGCATCACGCGCGCCGGATCGCGGCCGAGCAGGTCGAACACGAAGCGCTCGAAGTTCGATGCCTTCGAGATGTCCATGCTCGGGCTGCTCGTGTGATAGGTGTTCTCGGCGCTGCGCACGCGATACGCGCCGGTGCGGAAGAATTCGTCGAGCACGTCGTTCTCGTTGGTCGCGACCACCAGCTTCGCGATCGGCAGCCCCATCATCCGCGCGATGTGGCCCGCGCAGACGTTACCGAAGTTGCCCGACGGCACCGTGAACGACACGCGCTCGTCGTTCGACTGCGTCGCCGCGAAGTAGCCCTTGAAGTAGTACACGACCTGCGCGACGACGCGCGCCCAGTTGATCGAGTTGACGGTGCCGATCTTCTGCTGCGCCTTGAACGCGTGATCGTTCGACACCGCCTTCACGATGTCCTGGCAGTCGTCGAACACGCCTTCGACCGCGAGGTTGAAGATGTTCGGGTCCTGCAGGCTGAACATCTGCGCCGTCTGGAACGCGCTCATCTTCTTGTGCGGCGACAGCATGAACACGCGCACGCCGGCCTTGCCGCGCATCGCGTATTCGGCCGCGCTGCCGGTGTCGCCGGACGTCGCGCCGAGGATGTTCAGCGCTTCGCCGTGCTTCGCGAGCGTGTACTCGAACAGGTTGCCGAGCAACTGCATCGCCATGTCCTTGAACGCGAGCGTTGGGCCGTTCGACAGTTCGAGCAGCGACAGCGCCGCACCGTGCTCGGTGCCGAGCGTCTTCAGCGGCGTGATGTCGGATGCGTTCTCGCCGTGGCGCGTGTTGCTGTACACGGCAGCCGTGTAGGTGCGGTGCGTGATCGCGCGCAGGTCGTCGGCCGGCACGTCGTCGCAGAACTTCGACAGGATCTCGAAGGCGAGATCCGCGTACGACAGCGTGCGCCAGCGCGCGAGCTCGTCGGCGGACACCTTCGGATACTCGGCCGGCAGGTAGAGGCCGCCGTCCTTCGCGAGACCGCCGAGCAGGATGTCGGAGAACGTATGGCGCTCGCCGATGCCGGCGCCCCGCGTGGAGATGTAGTTCATGTCGTCAGCCTCAGTTCAGCGCTTCCATGCGCAGCTTCGTTACCTTCGAGACCACCGTCGCCAGGCTCTCGATCTGCGCGATCGCCGCATTGACGTTCTTCTCGACCGTCTCGTGCGTGATCAGGATGATGTCGGTCTCGCCGTTCGCGCCGTCGATCTGCTCCGATTCCTTCTGCAGCAGCGCGTCGATCGAGATGCCCGACTCGGCGAGGATGCGCGTGATCGCGGCGAGCACGCCGGTCTGGTCGGCGACGCGCAGGCGCAGGTAGTAGCCGCTCGTCACTTCCTCGATCGGCAAAATCGGCGTGTTCGACAGGCTGTCCGGCTGGAACGCGAGGTGCGGCACGCGATGCTCGGGGTCGGCCGTATGCAGGCGCGTGACGTCGACCAGATCCGCGACGACCGCCGACGCGGTCGGCTCCGCGCCCGCGCCCTTGCCGTAGTACAGCGTCGTGCCGACCGCGTCGCCGTGCACGACGACCGCGTTCATCGCACCCTCGACGTTCGCGAGCAGGCGCTTTTCCGGGATCAGCGTCGGGTGCACGCGCAGCTCGATGCCGTTGGCGGCGCGGCGCGCGATGCCGAGCAGCTTGATCCGGTAGCCGAGCTCTTCCGCATAGCGGATGTCGGTCGCGTCGAGCTTGCTGATGCCCTCGACGTACGCGCGGTCGAACTGCACCGGCACGCCGAACGCGATCGCGCTCATGATCGTCGCCTTGTGCGCGGCGTCGACGCCTTCGATGTCGAAGGTCGGATCGGCTTCCGCGTAGCCGAGCTCCTGCGCGGCCTTCAGCGCGGTCGCGAAGTCGAGCCCGCGGTCGCGCATTTCCGACAGGATGTAGTTCGTCGTGCCGTTGATGATGCCGGCGATGTACTGGATGCGGTTCGCAGTCAGGCCTTCGCGCAGCGCCTTGATGATCGGGATGCCGCCGGCGACGGCCGCCTCGAACGCGACCATCACGCCCTTCTCGCGCGCGGCTTCGAAGATCTCGGTGCCGTGCACCGCGAGCAGCGCCTTGTTCGCCGTCACGACGTGCTTGCCGTTCGCGATCGCGCGCAGCACGAGTTCGCGCGCGATGCCCGTGCCGCCGATCATCTCGGCGATGATCGCGATCGACGGATCGTCGACGACCGCATTGAAATCGTCGGTGATCTGCGCGGTGCCGGCGTTACCGCCGAGCGCGGCCTGCGCCTTGGCGGGGTTGCGCACGGCAATGCGCGCGACCTCGATGCCGCGCCCCGCGCGTCGTTTGATTTCTTCCTGGTTGCGGTGCAACACCGTGAAGGTGCCGCTGCCGACGGTGCCGAAGCCCAACAGGCCAACTTTGATCGGTTCCATGCTGCGTGTGATCGATGAGTAAGAAGTAATGAATTCCGTGTGGCCCTGCCCGCTCAGACCGAATGGCGCTTGCGGTAGCCGTCGAGGAAGCGTGCGATCCGGTTGATCGAATCGGCCAGGTCGTCGAGGTTCGGCAGGAAGACCACGCGGAAGTGGTCCGGCGTCGCCCAGTTGAAACCCGTGCCCTGTACGAGCAGCACGCGCTCCTCGAGCAACAGGTCGAGAATGAACTGCTGGTCGTTCTGGATCGGGTAGAGCTTCGGGTCGAGGCGCGGGAACATGTACAGCGCGGCCTGCGGCTTCACGCAGGTCACGCCCGGGATCGACGTCAGCATGTCATACGCGAGTTCGCGCTGCTTGTACAGGCGCCCGCTCGGCACGATCAGCTCGTTGATGCTCTGGTAGCCGCCGAGCGCCGTCTGGATCGCGAACTGGCCAGGCACGTTCGCGCACAGGCGCATCGACGACAGGATGCCGAGCCCTTCGAGGTAGTCCTTCGCGCGCCGGCGGTTGTCGCCGCCGAGGCCCGACACGGCCATCCAGCCCGCGCGGTAGCCGCACGACCGATAGCTCTTCGACAGGCTGTTGAACGTGACGGTGATCACGTCTTCCGACAGCGAACCCAGCGCCGTGTGCTCGAGGCCGTCGTAGACGATCTTGTCGTAGACCTCGTCGGCGAACACGATCAGCCCGTGCTGGCGCGCGATCTCGAGCAGTTCGAGCAGCAATTCGTCGGAATAGAGCGCGCCGGTCGGATTGTTCGGGTTGATCACGACGATCGCCTTCGTGTTCGGCGTGATCTTGCTGCGGATGTCGTCGGGATCGGGCATCCACGCGTTCTGCTCGTCGCACACGTAGTGCACGGGCGTGCCGCCCGACAGGCTCACGGCCGCCGTCCACAACGGGTAGTCGGGCGCGGGCAGCAGCACTTCGTCGCCGTCGTTCAGCAGCGCCTGGGTCGCCATCACGATCAGCTCGGACGCGCCGTTGCCGATGTAGATGTCGTCGAGGCCGACGCCGACGACGCCCTTTTCCTGCGTGTAGTGCATCACCGCCTTGCGCGCCGAGAACACGCCCTTCGAATCCGAATAGCCGGACGACGCCGGCAGGTTGCGGATCATGTCCTGGATGATCTCGTCGGGCGCGTCGAAACCGAACGGCGCGAGATTGCCGATGTTCAGCTTGATGATGCGGTGGCCTTCTTCCTCGAGGCGCTTCGCGTGCTCGAGCACCGGGCCACGGATGTCGTAGCAGACGTTGAGCAGCTTGTTCGACTTCTGAATCGGTTTCACGACGACACGGTTCCTGGGTTGGCCTTGCGGCCGGGGGACGGGATCAAAACTGGAAAGCGGCCGGTCTGTGCGCGCTGTCTAGACTGGGAAAAAGCGGCGGTCGGACGCGGCTTGTGGCGACGCACGACGCAAGTGGCGCCCGGGGGCGACCAAAAAGTTATAATTTAGCGGATTTTGGCCGACTTTCGCAATGCACCATAGCCGCGCCGGGCCCGCGCCATCGGGCGTCCGCGCGTGCCCCGGCGCGCGAAACCGGCCAGCGGGCCCCTGCGGCCCGGCCAATCCATTCCCCTACGGAACCGCGGAATACCGATTTGAAACTGCACCAGGACACGAGCGGCGCGCTCAACACCGTCACCGGCTACGGCCCCGATTATGTCGACGTCAATCTCGAACGCCATGAAACGAGCGTCATCGTGCTGCCCGGCGCGCCGGTCCAGGCCTGGCCCGTGTCGTCGTTCGACGCGCTCGCGCCCGAGCATTTCGCGATGCTGCTCGACCCGACGCCCGAACTCGTGATCTTCGGCAGCGGCGCGCGGCTGCGCTTTCCGCACCCGCGCCTCGTCGCGGCGCTCACCGCGAAGCGGATCGGCGTCGAGACGATGGATTTCCAGGCCGCCTGCCGCACCTACAACATCCTGATGGCCGAGGGCCGCAAAGTCGCCGCCGCGCTCTTAATTGAACGTTAATCCCCGATGCGGTAAAACTCGGGCCGGCGCAGCGGGTCGATCCCCCGATCGGCCCGGCCAGGCCGCCCGCCCCGGCGCTGCCCGTCGGCGGCCCCGTCACAACAACCAACAGGCTGAAAACCCATGAACGATACGCCGTCGAGGCTACCGCTCAATCGCATCACGCTCGTCCTCCTGCTCGTCGCGCTCGCGATCGTCTGGTTCGCGCCGCTCGGGCTGCGCCACCTGATCCCCAGCGACGAAGGCCGCTACGCGGAAATGGCGCGCGAGATGTTCGTCACCGGCGACTGGATCACGCCGCGCTACAACGGCTACAAGTATTTCGAGAAGCCGCCGCTGCAGACCTGGCTGAACGCGCTGACGTTCGCGTGGTTCGGTATCGGCGAATGGCAGGCGCGCCTCTACACGGCCGTCGCGAGCTTCGCCGGCGTGCTGCTCGTCGGCTACACCGGCGCGCGCCTGTTCAACCCGCTGTCGGGTTTCCTCGCGGCCGTCGTGCTGGCCAGCGCGCCGTACTGGAACCTGATGGGCCACTTCAACGCGCTCGACATGGGGCTCGCGTTCTGGATGGCACTGTCGCTCTGCTCGCTGCTGCTCGCGCAGCGGCCCGGGCTGCGCCCGGCCGCGGTACGCGGCTGGATGTGGGCGTGCTGGGCCGCGATGGCGTTCGCGGTGCTGTCCAAGGGCCTCGTCGGCCTGATCCTGCCCGGCGCCGTGCTGGTGCTGTATACATTGATCGCGCGCGACTGGGCGCTGTGGAAGCGCCTGTATCTCGTCAGCGGCCTCGTGATCTTCTTCGCGATCGTCACGCCGTGGTTCGTGCTGGTCCAGCAGCGCAACCCCGAATTCTTCGACTTCTTCTTCATCGTCCAGCAGTTCCGCCGGTACCTGACCCCGGAACAGAACCGCCCGGGCCCGCTGTACTACTTCGTGCCCGTGCTGCTGGTCGGCTTCCTGCCGTGGCTGTCGGTCGCGTGGCAGAGCATCCGCCATGCGCTGCGCATGCCGCGCCAGCCGAACGGCTTCTCGCCGATGCTCGTGCTGCTGATCTGGAGCGCGTTCATCTTCCTGTTCTTCAGCGCGTCGCACTCGAAGCTGATCTCGTACGTGCTGCCGGTCGCGCCGGCGCTTGCGCTGATCATCGGCGCTTACCTGCCGCTGATGACGGCCGAGCGCTTCCGCCGCCACCTGCTCGGCTACCTCGTGTTCTTCGTCGCCGCGGCGTTCGGGATCATCTTCCTCGCGTACCAGGGCGACGCCCGCACGCCGAACGCGCTGTACCGGGCGTTCCAGATGTGGCTGTACGCCGGCCTCGCGGTCTCGGCCGCGCTGACGCTCGCGGCCGCCTGGCTGAACCGCCGCGCGGGCGTGGCCGCCGCGCTCGCGGCGTTCGGCGCCGCGTGGCTCGCGTTCGGCACGATCGGCGGTACCGGGCACGACGAGTTCGGCCGCTACAGCTCGGGCGCGCTGCTGGCACCGGCCGTGCGCGCCGAACTGGCGAAGCTGCCGCCCGATACGCCGTTCTACTCGATCGAAATGCTCGATCACACGTTCCCGTTCTACATGGGCCACACGACGATCATGGTCCAGCGCCAGGACGAGCTCGCGTTCGGGATCTCGGTCGAGCCGAACAAGTGGGTCCCGACCGTCGGCGAATGGATCACGCGCTGGAAACAGGACACCCATGCGCTCGCGATCATGCCGCCCGGCCAGTACGACGCGCTGGTCAAGGAAGGCGTGCCGATGCGCGTGATCGCGCGCGACAACCGCCGCGTAATCGTCGAGAAACCGCAATCGTAAGGACGTCCCCCGCATGAACCCCGTTTCGTTCGTCTGCATCGTCACCGGCGTGATGCTCAACGCCTGTGCGCAACTTCTGCTGAAAGCCGGCGTCAACGCCGTTGGACACTTCGAATTCAGCCGTGCGAACATCCTCCCGGTCGGCCTGAAGATCGCGACCCAGCTGCCGATCATCGGCGGCCTCGGCTGCTACGTGCTGAGCGTCGTGGTGTGGATCGTCGGGCTGTCGCGGGTCGACGTGTCGATCGCGTATCCGATGCTGTCGCTCGGCTACGTCGTCAACGCGTTCGCGGCGTGGTACCTGTTCGGCGAGGTGCTGTCGGTCCAGAAGCTCGTCGGCATCGGCATCATCCTGATCGGTGTGCTCGTGCTGGCGCGCAGCTGAGCGCGGCCCGCGCCGTTAAGCGTCCGCCTACAAAAAATCACGGTACGAATCCGCCAACCGGTGTTTAATGCCGGTTTCGGGCGGATCGCCCGACCCTTTTATTACACGCCATTACAGGCCCAACGCGTTCATGAGCCAGACTACCGCTCCGTTTCTGCCGTTCACCCGCCCCGAGATCGATGAGGAAACCATCCAGGGCGTCGTCGACGTGTTGCGCTCGGGCTGGATCACCACCGGCCCGCAGTGCCAGAAATTCGAGGCCGCGCTGTCCGAGTACTGCGGCGGCCGTCCGGTCCGCGCCTTCAATTCGGGCACCTGCACGCTCGAGATCGGCCTGCGCATCGCCGGCGTCGGCCCCGGCGACGAGGTGATCACGACGCCGGCGTCGTGGGTCTCGACCAGCAACGTGATCATCGAGACGGGCGCGACGCCCGTGTTCGCGGACATCGATCCCGTCACGCGCAACATCGACCTCGACAAGCTCGAGCAGGCGATCACGCCGCGCACGAAGGCGATCATCCCCGTGTTCCTGTCCGGCCTGCCGGTCGACATGGACCGGCTGTACGCGATCGCCCGCGCGCACAAGCTGCGCGTGATCGAGGATGCCGCGCAGGCGTTCGGCTCGACGTGGAACGGCAAGCGCATCGGCGCGATCGGCGACATCGTGTCGTTCAGCTTCCACGCGAACAAGAACCTGACGACGATCGAAGGCGGCGCGCTCGTGTTGAACAACGAGGACGAAGCGGCGCTCGCGCAGAAGTACCGGCTGCAGGGCATCACGCGCACCGGCTTCGACGGGATGGACTGCGACGTGCTCGGCGGCAAGTACAACCTGACCGACGTCGCCGCGCGCGTCGGCCTCGGCCAGTTGCCGCACCTCGAGCGCTTCACCGCGCAGCGCCGCGCGCTCGCCCGTGCGTATTTCGCCGCATTCGACGGCGGCGCGGCCGTGAAACTGGGCCTCGGCCTGCCGATCGCCGAATTCGAGAACGGCAACTGGCACATGTTCCTGGTCACGCTGCCGCTCGAGCGGCTGACGATCACGCGCGCCGAATTCATGGCGCAAATGAAGGAACGCGGCATCGGCACCGGCATCCACTACCCGGCGATCCATCTTTTCACGCTGTACCGTGCGCGCGGCTTCAAGGAGGGTATGTTCCCCCACGCCGAACGGTACGGCGCGTCGACCGTCACGCTGCCGCTGTTTACGCAGATGACGGAAGGCGACGTGCGTCGCGTGGTCGACGCCGTCAATCAGATTTGCGAACAATACGGAAAATAAGCGTACATGAGTCACCTTGAAGCACGCGCCGGGCATCCGGGCGCCGCGCATCTGGACGCCGGCCGGCCCGAAGTGTCGGTCATCATCCCCGTGTACAACGAGGAAGACGGCCTCGCCGCGCTGTTCGCGCGGCTGTATCCGGCGCTCGACGCACTCGACACGTCGTACGAAGTGATCCTGATCAACGACGGCAGCCGCGACCGCTCGGCCGCGATGCTCGCCGATCAGTTCCACGTACGGCCCGACACGACGCGCATCGTGCTGCTCAACGGCAACTACGGCCAGCACATGGCGATCCTCGCGGGCTTCGCGCAGTCGCGCGGCGAGATCGTCATCACGCTCGACGCCGACCTGCAGAACCCGCCCGAGGAAATCGGCAAGCTGATCGCGAAGATGCGCGAGGGCTACGACTACGTCGGCTCGATCCGCAAGCAGCGCCAGGACAGTCTGTGGCGTCGCAAGGCGTCGCAGATGATGAACCGGCTGCGCGAGCGCATCACGCGCATCAAGATGACCGACCAGGGCTGCATGCTGCGCGCGTACAGCCGCCGCATCATCGACACGATCAACGTGTGCGGCGAAGTCAACACGTTCATCCCCGCGCTCGCGTACACGTTCGCGCAGAGGCCGACCGAAATCGAGGTCGCACACGAGGAACGCTTCGCGGGCGAATCGAAATATTCGCTGTACAGCCTGATCCGGCTGAACTTCGACCTCGTGACGGGCTTCTCGGTCGTGCCGCTGCAGTGGCTGTCGTTCATCGGCGTGATCCTGTCGCTCGGCTCCGCCGCGCTGTTCGTGTTGCTGCTGGTACGCCGCTTCATCGTCGGCGCGGAAGTGCAAGGCGTGTTCACGCTGTTCGCGATCACGTTCTTCCTGCTCGGCGTGATCATCTTCGCGCTCGGCCTGCTCGGCGAATACGTCGGCCGCATCTACCAGCAGGTGCGCGCGCGTCCCCGCTACCTGATCCAGGCCGTGCTCGAGCAGCACGACGGCGTGCCGCCGGTGCCGGCCGCCGCGAACCGCCCGGGAGCCGTGCAATGAAGCCGCGCGCGGTCGTCTTCGCGTATCACAACGTCGGCGTGCGGTGCCTGCAGGTGCTGCTCGCACGCGGTGTCGACGTCGCGCTGGTCGTCACGCACGAGGACAATCCGAACGAGAACATCTGGTTCGGCAGCGTCGCATCCGTCGCGGCCGAGCACGGCATTCCGGTGCTCACGCCGGCCGATCCCGCCGATCCGGCGCTGCGCCGCGCGGTGTCCGACGCGCAGCCCGATTTCATCTTCTCGTTCTACTACCGGCACATGCTGCCGGTGGACCTGCTCGCGATCGCGCCGCGCGGCGCGTACAACATGCACGGTTCGCTGCTGCCGAAATACCGGGGTCGGGTACCGACCAACTGGGCCGTGCTGAACGGCGAGACCGAGACCGGCGCGACGCTGCACGAGATGGCCGCCAAGCCCGACGCGGGCGCGATCATCGCGCAGACCGCGGTGCCGATCCTGCCGGACGACACGGCCGCGCAGGTGTTCGACAAGGTCACGGTGGCCGCCGAGCAGACGCTGTGGCGCGTGCTGCCCGCGCTGCTCGCGGGCGAGGCGCCGCACCTGCCGAACGATCTTGCGACCGGCAGCTACTACGGCGGGCGCAAGCCCGAGGACGGCCGCGTCGACTGGTCGAAGCCGGCCGCGCAGGTCTACAACCTGGTGCGCGCGGTCGCGCCCCCGTATCCGGGCGCATTCACGGACGTCGACGGCGCCCGCTTCGTGATCGCGCGCGCGCGCCTCGCGGCGCCCGGCAGCCCGGCAGCGGCCGCCGCGGCGGATTTGCCGCCCGGCCTGCACGTAAGCGATAATGCGCTATTCGGCGTCTGCGGCGACAGCCGCGCCCTATCCATTCTCGAACTCCGGCAGCAGCGCGACGGCAGCGAAACCGTCGTGACGCCCGCGGAATTCGCGCAGTTCATTCATTCTTCCCGTCATTCATGAAAGCAAAAAAAGTCCTGATCCTGGGTGTGAACGGCTTCATCGGCCATCACCTGTCGAAACGCATTCTTGAAACCACCGATTGGGAAGTGTTCGGCATGGACATGCAGACCGACCGGCTGGGCGACCTCGTCAACCACGAGCGGATGCATTTCTTCGAAGGCGACATCACGATCAACAAGGAGTGGGTCGAGTATCACGTGAAGAAGTGCGACGTGATCCTGCCGCTCGTCGCGATCGCTACGCCGGCCACCTACGTCCAGCAGCCGCTGCGCGTGTTCGAACTCGACTTCGAGGCGAACCTGCCGATCGTGCGCTCGGCCGTCAAGTACGGCAAGCACCTGGTGTTCCCGTCGACCTCCGAGGTCTACGGCATGTGCTCGGACGAGCAGTTCGACCCGGACGCGTCGGCGCTCACCTACGGCCCGATCAACAAGCCGCGCTGGATCTACGCGTGCTCGAAGCAGCTGATGGACCGCGTGATCTGGGGTTACGGGATGGAAGGCCTGAACTTCACGCTGTTCCGTCCGTTCAACTGGATCGGCCCGGGCCTCGACTCGATCTACACGCCGAAGGAAGGCAGCTCGCGCGTGGTCACGCAGTTCCTCGGCCACATCGTGCGCGGCGAGAACATCAGCCTCGTCGACGGTGGTTCGCAAAAGCGCGCGTTCACCGATATCGGCGACGGCATCAGCGCGCTGATGAAGATCATCGAGAACAAGGGCGGCGTCGCGTCGGGCAAGATCTACAACATCGGGAATCCGAAGAACAACTTCTCGGTTCGCGAGCTCGCGCACAAGATGCTCGAACTGGCCGCGGAATTCCCCGAGTACGCCGATTCGGCCAAGCAGGTGAAGCTCGTCGAAACGACGTCCGGCGCCTACTACGGCAACGGCTATCAGGACGTGCAGAACCGCGTGCCGAAGATCGACAACACGATGCAGGAGCTCGGCTGGGCGCCGCAGGCGACGTTCGACGACGCGCTGCGCAACATCTTCGAAGCGTATCGCGGCCACGTCGCCGACGCGCGCGCGCTCGTCGAACAGCAAGGCTGACCGGGACGTTCGCTTGGCTCGTATCGTCCTCAAGATCGACGTCGACACGCTGCGCGGCACGCGCGAAGGCGTGCCGAACCTCGCACGCATCTTCGATCGCTTCAATGCGCGCGCGACCTTCCTCTTCAGCCTCGGCCCGGATCACACCGGCTGGGCGCTGCGGCGGGTGTTCCGCCCGGGCTTCCTGAAGAAGGTGTCGCGCACGTCGGTGGTCGAACACTACGGCGTGAAGCAGCTGATGTACGGCGTGCTGCTGCCCGGCCCCGACATCGGCCGCCGCGCGATCGCCGACATGCGCGCGATTCACGAGGCCGGCTTCGAATGCGGGATCCACACGTGGGATCACGTGTATTGGCAAGACAACGTGCGCGTACGCGACCGCGACTGGACCGCGCGTGAAATGCAGAAGAGTCACGCGCGCTTCATCGAGATCTTCGGCGCGCCGCCCGTCACGCACGGCGCGGCCGGCTGGCAGATGAACGATGCCGCGTTCGAGCAGATCGACGCGTGGGGGATGCGCTACGCATCCGACGGCCGCGGCCACTCGCCGTACCTGCCCGTCGTCGGCGGCCGCACGCTGTCGCATGTGCAGATGCCGACCACGCTGCCGACGCTCGACGAAGTACTCGGCATCGACGGCGTCGACACGCACAACGTCGCCGCGCACATCCTCGCGTTCACCGCAACCAATCCCCACGACCAGGTGTTCACGCTGCATGCGGAGCTGGAAGGCCAGAAGCTCGCGCCCGTGTTCGAGCAACTGCTCGCCGGCTGGCGTGCGCAAGGCCACACGTTCGCGACGATGGGCGACTACCACGCGACGCTGGACCGCGACTCGCTGCCATCGTACCCTGTCACGTGGGGCGAAATCCCCGGCCGCTCCGGCGAACTGATCGTCCAGCCCGACTGAGTTCGCGCGCGAGCCGGCGTCGCCGCTGCGCCCTCGCGGCGCGCTGCCGCGACGCCCCGCCGAACCGCGCCGCCGCGGCGGCGCCCTTCCATAACAACAGGAGAAACACGTGTCTGTCGAAGTTGACCGTCAAGTTCCCGATTTCACCGCACCGGCCACGGGCGGCGACGTTTCGCTGTCCGACCTGAAGGGCAAGAAGATCGTGCTGTACTTCTATCCGAAGGACAACACGCCGGGCTGCACGACTGAAGGGCTGCAGTTCCGCGATCTCTATCCGAAGTTCAAGAAGGCCGGTGCGGAAGTCATCGGCGTGTCGCGCGACAGCCTGCGCTCGCACGACAATTTCAAGACCAAGCTCGAGCTGCCGTTCCCGCTGATTTCCGATGCCGACGAAGCGCTGTGCGCGCTGTTCGATGTCATCAAGATGAAGAAAATGTATGGCAAGGAAGTGCGCGGAATCGAGCGCTCGACGTTCCTGATCGACGCCGACGGCGTGCTTCGCCAGGCATGGCGCGGCATCAAGGTACCGGGTCACGTGGACGACGTGCTAAAGGCTGTACAAGCGCTTTGAGGCGCGTTATATTGGGCCGCAATGAATGCCAGTTCGCCCCATATTTCTCGTAGCTGCGCCCGTGCCCGTTGCAATGCTTCCCGGCACCTGACGCGCACGACGGCATCAGCCGAGCCGCATGTCCCTGTCGACGGGGCAGCGGCTTTTTTTATGGAACGCGCGCCGGCCCTCCCCGGTCCGGCCCTTACCGCATCGAGGAGCTGATCGACACTTAGGCGAACCGGCTAGACGAAATTCCTGTGCGCCACCGCGCGCAAACTGCATGCGTCTACGTCACGCAGGATGCGATCAGCGGCGCACGCCATGCGACACGATTCCTCCCGAGGGACACCATGCCTTTGCCTACTCCCCCCAGCAAGCTCGGCAGCCTGCTGCCGCCCGACGAATACAAGGCGAAAGCGCGGCCCGCGAAAGCCGCGAAGAAATCCGCCGAAGGGGACGCATCCACAGCCGGTGACTATGGTCCGGCCAGCGTGGCCCAACCGATGATCGAAGCCGCGAACACGGCCGCGCCGCTGCGCGCCGTCGCGTCTTCGGCGCCCGATGCCGCAAGCGCGCCCGCGCGCGGCCGCAAGACCCGACAGACGGCCGCGCTGTTGCAGCCGCTGCAGGCGCCTGCGGCCCCCGCGGCACCGGTCGTTGCACGCAACGACAAACCGGCCGCGGCGCCCGCGCGCGATGCCGGCGCCGCGACGAAGTCGCGCAGCCGCAAGCCCGCCGAAGTCGAACAGCAGAAACTGTTCGTGCTCGACACCAACGTGCTGATGCACGACCCGAGCAGCCTCTTCCGCTTCGAGGAACACGACGTCTATCTGCCGATGATGACGCTCGAGGAACTCGACAACCACAAGAAGGGGATGTCCGAAGTCGCGCGTAATGCCCGTCAGGTCAGCCGCACGCTCGACGCGCTGGTCGCCGACGGCGGCCCGATCTCGGACGGCATCCCGCTGTCGCGTCTCGGCAGCCGCGAGGCGGTCGGCCGCCTGTACTTCCAGACGAAGCTCGCCGACATCGCGCCGGTCGAAGGCTTGCCCGCAGGCAAGGCCGACAACCAGATCCTCGGCGTCGTGCGCGCGCTGCAGCGCGACCGGCCCGACCGCCAGGTCGTGCTGGTGTCGAAAGACATCAACATGCGGATCAAGGCGCACGCGCTCGGCCTGCCCGCGGAAGACTACTTCAACGACCAGGTCCTCGAGGATTCGGATCTCCTGTACAACGGCGTGCGCGAACTGCCGCAGGACTTCTGGACCAAGCATGCGAAGGGCATGGAGAGCTGGCAGGACACGAAGACGGGCACCACGTACTACCGCGTGACCGGCCCGCTCGTCGCGTCGATGCTCGTCAACGAGTTCGTCTATCTCGAGCCGCAGAACGGCGAGCCGACGTTCCACGCGATCGTCCGCGAACTGAACGGCAAGACGGCGCTGCTGCAGACGCTGCGCGACTACAGCCACCACAAGAACAACGTGTGGGGCATCACCGCGCGCAACCGCGAGCAGAACTTCGCGCTGAACCTGCTGATGAACCCCGAGATCGACTTCGTCACGCTGCTCGGCCAGGCCGGCACCGGCAAGACGCTCGTCGCGCTCGCGGCCGGCCTCGCGCAGGTGCTCGACGACAAGCGCTACAACGAGATCATCGTGACGCGCGCGACCGTGCCCGTCGGCGAGGACATCGGTTTCCTGCCCGGCACCGAGGAAGAAAAGATGCAGCCGTGGATGGGTGCATTCGACGACAACCTCGAAGTGCTGCAGAAGACCGACGACGCGGCTGGCGAATGGGGCCGTGCCGCGACGCAGGAGTTGATCCGCTCGCGCCTGAAGGTGAAGAGCATGAACTTCATGCGCGGCCGCACGTTCGTCGACAAGTATCTGATCATCGACGAGGCGCAGAACCTGACGCCGAAGCAGATGAAGACGCTCGTCACGCGCGCGGGCCCCGGCACGAAAATCGTGTGCCTCGGCAACATCGCGCAGATCGACACGCCTTACCTGACCGAAGGCAGCTCGGGCCTGACCTACGTCGTCGACCGCTTCAAGGGCTGGGGCCACAGCGGCCACGTGACCCTCGCACGCGGCGAACGCTCGCGGCTCGCCGACTACGCGTCGGACATTCTGTAACGCGCACGCCGGCCGATCGGCCGGCTTTCGACGCCACGCGGCGCTCCATTCCCGGAGCGCCGTTTTTATTTGGGGTCGAAAACGAAGGTAATGCCTTGTCACGCAACAACGCAGTTTACGCGCGAAACTTCAAGTAAATTCTCAAGAATGGTTGCTTAAGCCCCGCTGGAGCGTCTACCATCGGGCCTATCTGTCGTCATACGATTCGCGAGCGCGCCGCGCTCGCCCGCCTTGCCATGCTTCGAATCTGGGTTCCCGTCGCCGTCGTCTCCCTGCTTGCGGCCTGCTCCAGCGTGCCGCCGCAGTCGGCATCGCGTTCCGCTACGGGCATGAAGATCACGACGCCGCGCGCATTTCCCGCGCCCGCCAATTTCCCGAAATTCGTCGACCACAGCGTCGGCCAGGAAGAAATCTCGATCCAGGCGATGAGCCTCGTCGGCGTCCCGTATCGCTGGGGCGGCAACACGCCGACGAGCGGCTTCGACTGCAGCGGACTCGTGCGCTACGTGATCGGCCGCGCGGCCGATGTCAACCTGCCGCGCACGACTGCCGACATGAGCGGCCGCGGCGTATCGGTCGAACCCGACGAGATCGCGCCGGGCGACCTGATTTTCTTCAATACGACCGGACGGCCGCATTCGCACGTCGGCATCTACGTCGGCAAGCTGCGCTTCGTCAACGCACCGTCGACGGGCGGCACCGTGCGGCTCGACTACCTGACGAACCCGTACTGGGCCAAGCGATTCGACGGCATTCGCCGCGTCGCGCCGCCGCGCTCGGCCCCGACGCCGTTCGATGCGCCGACCTACGAGGCCGAGCGCGACGAGCCGCGCAATCCGCCGGCGGTCGCAGCCGCGCCGGTGGTCGTGACAGCTGCCGTCGCACAGCGGCCGCCCGCGTATGCGGCGTCGCAAGCAAAAGCAACGCAGGCGCCGGCTCCGGCCATCCCGACCACGCCGGTCGTGACGACCGCCGCAGCTGCACCGGCAGCACCGGCCGCCGATCCGTACGAACCGCCGCCCCCGCGGATGCAGGCGGCCCAGCAGCAAGCCACGTCGGTGAATGACGGCGCAACCGCGATGGCGGCCAATGCAGCCCGGGCCGCGCCGGCGGAGGTCGGCACGCAGATTCCGACGACCGCGCTGACGGCCGCCCAGGCTGCCGCCTTCGATGCAGAGCCGCCGCCCGCCACCGCGTCGGCGCCGGCACGCAGTATCGAGCCCGCGCCCGTGCAGGTATTGCGTGCATCGACGCAATCCGCGCCCGTCAGCCCGCGCACGAGTACGGCGGACGATCCGATTGCACGGTTTGCGACCGGCAGTTACTGACCGTTTCCGATCGTCGCGACGCTGGCGGCACCTGCCACCCTCCACCGCTTCGCCGCAACCTTCCGCCTCCCCAAAAAAGAAAATGCGCCGCGGCCTTTCGGCTCGCGGCGCATTTCGCGTCGATCAGGCGGCGTCGGCGATCAGAAGATCTGGTGCCCGAGCCACCACCCGCCGGCCGCGAACAGCGCGGCCGCCGGCAGCGTCAGCACCCACGCCCACACGATGTTGCCGGCGACACCCCAGCGCACGGCCGACAGCTTCTGCGTCGCGCCGACACCGACGATCGCGCCGGTGATCGTGTGCGTGGTCGACACGGGAATGCCGAGGAACGACGCGACGAACAGCGTGATCGCCCCGCCGCTTTCCGCACAGAAACCGCCGACCGGCTTGAGCTTCGTGATCTTCTGGCCCATCGTGCGCACGATGCGCCAGCCGCCGAACAGCGTGCCGAGGCCCATTGACAGGTAACACGCGCCGATCACCCACGCCGGCGGCGCATCGGCCGTCGCCGACGCGTAGCCGCTCGCGATCAGCAACATCCAGATGATACCGATCGTCTTCTGTGCATCGTTGCCGCCGTGGCCCAGGCTGTACAGCCCGGCCGACAGCAGCTGCAGCCGGCGGAAGCGCCGGTCGACCTTGCTGGGCGCGGTACGGAAATACAGCCACGACACGCCGAGCATGAACAGCGAACCGAGGATGAAACCGAGCAGCGGCGAAATGAAGATGAACGCGATCGTCTTCAGCAGCCCGTCGATGTTCAGCGAGCTCCAGCCCGACTTCGCGAGCGCCGCGCCGACGAGGCCGCCGATCAGCGCGTGCGACGAGCTCGACGGAATCCCGTAGTACCAGGTGATCACGTTCCAGCCGATCGCGCCGACCAGCGCGCCGAATATGACGTAATGGTCGACGATGTCGGGGTCGATCGTGCCTTTACCGACGGTCTGCGCGACTTTCAGGTGGAAGATGAAGTACGCGATCACGTTGAACGCGGCCGCGAACACGACGGCCTGCTGGGGCTTCAGCACCCCGGTCGACACGACGGTGGCGATCGAGTTCGCCGCGTCGTGAAAGCCGTTCATGAAGTCGAATACGAGCGCGACGAGCACGAGCGCCGCGACCATCCATAGGGCGAGTTGTATCGAATGCATCGTGGTCCGCTCAGGCGTTTTCCAGCACGATGCCTTCGATGATGTTCGCGACGTCCTCGCACTTGTCGGTGATCTCTTCGAGCAGCTCGTAGATCGCCTTCAGCTTGATGAGCGTCTTCACGTCGTCTTCCTCGCGGAACAGCTTCGACATTGCCGCGCGCAGCACGCGATCGGCCTCCGACTCCCAGCGGTCGATTTCCTCGCACTGCTTGAGGATCTGTGCCGACTGCTTCATGTCGGACAGCAAGCCGACGGCCTGCTGCACGTGCTGTGCCGACTGCGTGACGATGTGCGCGAGCTGGCTCGCCTCGGACGTGACGGACTGCACGTCGTACAGCGACACGGCCGTCGCGACGTCTTCCATCAGGTCGAGGATGTCGTCCATCGTCGTGATGAGCTTGTGGATCTCGTCGCGATCGAGCGGCGTGATGAAGGTCTTGTGCAGCAGATCGATCGCCTCGTGCGTGAGCTTGTCGGCGGCCTTCTCGGCGATTTGCACGTTTTGCTTGTGAATCTCGGCGTCGGCGAGATTGTCGATCAGCAGTTCGAGCTCGCGGCCACCGGAAACGATGTGCTTCGCGTGCGCGTTGAAGAGTTCAAAGAACTTGCCCTCGGTGGGCATGAATCGACCGAACATGGGATTCCTGAGAGATTGTCAAACTACTGTCACGAAAACGGGCGACATTGTACCGGTTTCGGTCGCGACGCGACGTGCGCATATGCGCACGCCGGGATTGGATACAACAATTGGCGAAATAGGTGTTTACAACCGGCTTTACTCGCCGTAGAAGGTCTGCGCCCCGGCAAAATTGTCGAACTTCGTGTATTGCCCCAGGAACGTGAGCCGAACGGGCCCGATCGGACCGTTACGCTGCTTGCCGATGATGATTTCGGCCGTCCCCTTGTCAGGGCTGTCCGGATTGTAGACCTCATCGCGATAAATGAACAGGATCACGTCCGCATCCTGTTCGATTGCGCCCGATTCGCGCAAATCCGACATCACCGGGCGCTTGTTCGGACGCTGTTCGAGGCCGCGGTTCAACTGCGACAGCGCGATCACCGGCACGTCGAGTTCCTTCGCGAGGCTCTTCAGCGATCGCGAGATTTCGGAAATTTCGGTCGCGCGGTTCTCGCCCTGCGACGAACCCGACATCAGCTGCAGGTAGTCGACGATGATCAGGCCGAGCTTGCCGCACTGACGCGCCAGGCGTCGCGCGCGCGAGCGCAGCTCCATCGGGTTCAAGCCGCCCGTCTCGTCGATGAAGAGCTGCGCCTCGCTCATCTTCTGCACCGCGTGCGTCAGCTTCGGCCAGTCCTCGTCCGTCAGGCGGCCCGTGCGCATCCGGTGCTGATCGAGCCGGCCGATCGAGCCAAGCATACGCATCACGAGCTGGGTGCCCGGCATTTCCATCGAGAACACCGCGACCGGCAACCCGTACTCGACCGCGACATATTCGCCGATGTTCATCGAGAAGGCCGTGTTGTGCGTGACGACGTAATCGTCGGTCACGTACAGCCGAGACGGATGCGAAACCGAGATGCACTGCGTGGCGGTCCGGCGCGACGGCTCGATACCCGTAATCACCGGCAGCTTGCGGCGCGTCCGTCCGGCCGTCAGCCGCTCGCGCTTGCCCTCGAACAGGAACAGGTTCTGCGGATCCGGATGACTGATCGTGCAAATATAAGCCGTCGCACCGGCCTTGCGTTCGCCGTCGACCGTGAAGCTCGTCGCCTTTTCGGCAACCTGGCACCACGCACCGAGCGAACGCGCCAGTTCGCGCACGTCGCTCGCCAACTGCGCACTGGCGGTCGAATAACGCACCGTACCCCACGATTCGACCCAGCCATCCGCGTCGAGCAGCCCGCGCAACACATCCAGCCGCGTGTCCTTGTCCGCATCGAGGTAGAGACGCGGGATGAACTTGTCGTAGCTCGTCCTTCCCCACACACCGAGTTGCTCGAGCGCAGCCTTGAGCGGGTTGGCGGACGGCCGGGCCGCGGTGGCCGTCGACGGCCGGCGCTTGATGCGCCAGTCGTACTGGCCCGCGTATTCAAGTTCGAGCGACGCGTCGACACGCTCGCGCATCCGGTTCAACGTTTCCTCGGCCTTCACGCTGAAACGCACGGCAGTCCCGCCGAGCGCACCGTCGCCCAGCAGCGCGCCGAGTACCCACGGGTCAACCGGCAGCACCTCGCGATGACCAAACTCGCCGCTCGGCATGTCGATCCACAACCGGTTCCGGTAGCGTTCGCGCGTCAGCAACGTGCGAATCTCCGCGGTCGACAGCACACGGGGCTTTTCCCACTCGCGGAAATGGACGCACCACAGGTGTTCGTCGCAGCATTCGGCCGAACGCCCATCCGAAAAGCGGACCCGATACACCTGGCGTTCGCCCTGCGGGTAGATGCCGGTCACGATCGACGGTGCGCCGTCGACCGAAGCGAGCGCATCACCGACCGTCAGTTCGCCCATCGGCTTCCAGCCCGTCAACGTCCTGACGCGCGCGTCGAGCGGCTGCGCCTTACCCATCGACGGGCGCCCCGCGACGATGATCAGTTCGCCGCCGTGCATCCCGGACGTCATCCGGTCGAGGTCGACGAAGCCCGTCGGCGTGCCGGTGACGTCGCTCGGGTTCGCGGTGTGGTACAGCGTGTCGATGCGCTCGACCACCTGCGTGAGCAGCGGGCCGATCTCGAGGAAGCCCTGGTTGCCGCGCGCGCCCTCTTCGGCGATCGAGAACACCTTCGACTCGGCTTCGTCGAGCAGCTGGCGGACTTCCTTGCCCTGCGGATTGAACGCGTCGGCCGAGATCTCGTCGGCGACCGACACCAGCCGGCGCAGCACCGCGCGGTCGCGCACGATTTCCGCGTAGCGGCGGATGTTCGCCGCGCTCGGCGTGTTCTGCGCAAGGGCGTTCAGGTAAGCGAGGCCGCCGACGTCGTCGGCCTTGCCGGACGTGGTCAGCGCTTCGTACACGGTCACGACGTCGGCCGGGCGCGTCGACGCGATCAGGCGGCCGATGTGCTCGTAGATGATCCGGTGGTCGTAGCGGTAGAAGTCGCCTTGCGACAGGAAATCGGCAATCCGGTCCCAGGCCGCGTTGTCGAGCAACAGGCCGCCGAGCACCGACTGCTCGGCTTCGACCGAATGCGGCGGGACTTTCAGCGATTCGATTTGGGGATCTTGCGGCGCGTTCATGGGTTGGGATTATCGCGAATAGATGGCGGCAGCGCTACCACCGCTTGCCGGCGAGCGGGCAATAAAAAAGGCAGGCCCCGGTTACCCGGGCGCCTGCCCTTGTCCGGACGGCGGAAGCCGCCCGGCAAGCTTGCGTCTACGCTTACGCGTGGTCGCCGATCACGTTGATCGTGACGTCGACGACGACGTCCGTGTGCAGCGCGACTTGCACGTTGTGCTCGCCGATCATCTTCAGCGGGCCTTCCGGCATGCGCACTTGCAGCTTCTCGACTTCGTAGCCTGCCTTCTTCAGCAGTTCAGCGACGTCGCCGTTCGTGACCGAGCCGAACAGACGGCCGTCGACGCCCGACTTCTGCGTGATTTCGAACGACTGGCCGTTCAGCTTCTCGCCGACTGCCTGCGATGCGGCCAGCTTTTCAGCCGCGATCTTTTCGAGTTCAGCGCGGCGCACTTCGAATTCGGCGATCGCTTCCTTCGTTGCACGGCGAGCCTTGCGGTTCGGGATCAGGAAGTTGCGAGCGTAACCGTCCTTGACCTTGACGATATCGCCGAGGTTACCCAGATTGGCGACTTTTTCCAACAGAATGATTTGCATTCGAATTCTCCTTATTGCGTCGCCTGATTACGCCTTGTGCTGATCGGTGTACGGCAGCAGCGCGAGGAAACGCGCACGCTTGATGGCCGTATCCAGCTGACGCTGATAGTGCGCCTTCGTACCCGTCAGACGAGCCGGCGTGATCTTGCCGTTTTCGCCGATGAAGTCCTTCAGCGTTTCCGTGTCCTTGTAGTCGATCTGCTCGACGCCTGCAGCCGTGAAACGGCAGAACTTCTTGCGCTTGAAGAGCGGGTTTTGTTGCTGACGACGCTTGTCGAATTTCTTACCAGTCGGGCGGGCCATGATTTCAGTCCTTTCCTGTGTCCTGCAATGCAGTGATGTGAAACACCAAGGTTCTCGCGTTGCGGCTTTTCTTGGCCAGGAAGCCCGTGAACAGCGTTTCGACGCCCATTTCACGACTTTCCAGCTTGCCGCTCGCCTCACCGGCCGCCACCGCCTCGATCGTCATTTCGACCTGACGGGGAATGCCTGCTTCGACGACTTCCGTGCGGTGATGCAACGTGGCGCTTGCGATCGGAACACCGGCCGGCGTATATCGCACCGGTGCGCGTTCGACGACGCTCGCCGTCAATTGCAACCTGTTCACGTGAGTGGCGCGCTCCTTGGTGGCTTAATGAGTGACGAACTTAAGCCTGCGCTTCGGCCGGCTGAGCTGCAGCCGCCTTCTTGGCTTCTTCGCGCTGAACTTCCTTCATCATCGGCGACGGGCCGGTTTCGGCCTTCTTCATCTTGACGATGAGGTGACGCAGCACGGCGTCGTTGAACTTGAACGCGTGTTCGAGTTCGTCGAGCGTCGTCTGGTCGCACTCGATGTTCATGCAGACGTAGTGAGCCTTCGCGAGTTTCTCGATCATGTAGGCCAGCTGGCGACGGCCCCAGTCTTCGACACGGTGGATCTGGCCGCCGTGCGTCGTGATCGTGGTCTTGTAACGCTCGATCATCGCGGGCACCTGCTCGCTTTGATCCGGGTGCACGATGAATACGATTTCGTAATGACGCATTACACACTCCTTGTGGATTAAAGCCACCCGGGCGTCTGAACCGGTGTGGCAAGTGAGAAGCCGAAGATTCTAACCCGGTTACGGGGTGCATGCAAGGCCAATCGACAACCGGCCAGCGGATTCGGCCGTGTTTTCAAAGACTTGAACGGGCTGCCGGGGCACGCACCCTCAGTTCGGCCTCTCGGCGGCCGGGGTCGGAACGTCCGCGCGCCCGCCCGCCGCCGCTGCGGTCATTCATTCGCTGGTCGTGCCGGCGAGCCGCGCGTCGAGCGCCGTCCGGAACGCCGCGAGCGCCGCCGGCTCGGCGTCGGTCACGGCCCACCACGTCATCCCGGCCGCGTTCCAGCGGTCGAGCGCATAGCCCTGCGACACGGTCGTGTACGGGGCAGCCGGCCGCTCCCCGGCCGGCTGCACGTAGACATCGACCACGTGTTGCCGGTGGCGGTAGACGAGCACCGCGACGCGGCGCCGCCCGACGTAGTCGAGCCGGCCGCCGACCAGCGCGAAGCCGCTCCTGGCGAGATCCTCGACCGGCGGCGCATAGTCGAGCCGGCCGTTGAACCACGGCTTGACCGTGTGCTGGTCGGTCGAGATCACGTCGATGTCGCGCGCCGACAGGTCGGCCCGCACGTGGCTCGCGACCAGCTCGTCGACCGTCCGGTCAGTGTCGGCGTGGCGGGCCGACCATGCCATTCCGCCGGCCGCCGCGACCGCCATCAGCAACGCGACACCCCAGCCGAGCCCCGGCAACGCGGCCGCGCGCGGCCTGGTGCCGGTGCCGGCCGGCCCCGGTCGGGCCGACCCGCCGCGCCCGGTCAGCCACGAAAACCAGTCGCGGCCGCGCGGCCGCCGCGGCGCAGGCCGGGACTCAGGCCGGGACTCAGGCTGCGGCTCAGCCCGCGACGGCTCGTGAGCAGGCGCGTCGGCCGCTGCCGGCAGGCTCGCGAGGATGCTCGCCCGCAGCGCGTCCGGCGCGCGGTGATAATCGGCCTGCCGCACGGCCTGCACCAGCGTGACGATCCGCGCGCGTTCACGGCGGCACGCGTCGCACCCTTCGACATGCTGCTGGACCCGCAACGCATCGGGCGCCGACAGCTCGCGGTCGACGTCCGCGTCCAGCAACGCTCGCGCTTCGTTACAGTCCATCGATAGCCTCCGATGCGGTTCCGCCCGCCGGCGCTCGGCCCGGCCGGCCTTCGGTCGCCGGCGCGCCGCCCAGCAGCGCGGCGAGCTTGCGCCGGCCGCGCGCGAGCCGCGACATCACCGTGCCGACCGGCACGTCCGCGATCGCCGCGATCTCGCGGTAGCTCAGGTCCTCCATCTCGCGCAGCACGAGCACTTCGCGGTATTCGGGCGGCAGCTTCGCGAGCGCCGCATTCACGAGCCGCACGTTCTCGCCGCGCAGCAGGTGCGCGAGCGGGTCCTCCGTCGCCGGCTGCCAGTCATCCGGGACGTCGGCGTCGTCGAGCGTGTCGGGCAGCGCGACCTCGTGCGCATGCGTGCGCCGCCGCCATTCGGTGTACCAGGTGTGGCGCACGATCGTCAGTAGCCACGGCCGCGCGTTGTCGCCGCGACACGAATCGACGAAGCGCAGTGCGCGCATGCACGCATCCTGGACGACGTCGTCCGCATCGCCGGCGCTGCCGCTCAGCCAGCGCGCGAGGTTGTAGGCGGCGTCGAGATGCGGCAGCACGAGCGCGCGAAACCGCTCGCCGCGCGCGAGCGCATCGTCCGCCGCCCGTTCATCGACCGCCTGTCCGGCTTGCCCCACATGGCCTCCCTGGTCCCGGCGGCCGACGCCGCGCCCGTTCCGCGCACGGCGCCCGGACAGACCGGCAACGTGCGCGCTCGATGACCTTACCGCCGCTGCGTCGAGTTTATTCCCGCGCGGCACGCATGAAGCGTAAAAAATCGCCGGACGGTCAGGCGGGCCGCCCGTTACGGCGTGGTGCTCCAGTAGCCGGGGCGCGCATACGCTTCGCGCAGGTAGTCGATGAAGTAGCGCACGCGCGCCGGTACATAGCGCTGCTGCGGGTAGACCGCGAGGATGTCGTAGTCCGGCAGCGCATAGTCGTCGAGTACGGTCTCGAGCTCGCCCGTTTCGAGTTGCGCGGCGATTTCCCACGTCGAGCGCCAGCCGAGCCCGAGCCCCTCGGCCACCCAGCGGTGCAGCAACTCGCCGTCGTTGCAGTCGAGATTGCCGGTCACGCGCATCGTCGCGATCTTGCCGTGGCGCTGGAAATACCAGCCGCGGTTCTGCCCGCCCTGCAGGTTGAACGCCAGGCAGTTGTGTTTTAGCAGGTCGTCGAGCGACTTCGGGCGGCCGTGCAGGCGGAAATAGTCGGGCGTGCCGCACACCACGCGCCGGTTCGACGCGAGCTTCACCGCGACGAAATTCGGATCGACCGCGCCGCCGATCCGGATCGACAGGTCATAACCCTCGCGCACGAGATCGACGACGCGATCGGTCAGGTTGAACGACAGCTGCATTTCCGGCTTGTCGGCGAGGAAGCCCGGCGCGTGCGGCGCGACGTGCTTGCGCCCGAACGCGGCCGGCGCCGACACGATCAGGTGGCCGCTGACCGCGCGCCGACCGGCGGCGAGCTCGTTCTCGGCCTGATCCCATTCGGACAACAGCCCGCGGCAGCGCTCGAGGAACGCGGCGCCCTCCTCGCTGACGATCAGCCGCCGCGTCGAGCGGTACATCAGCTTCACGCCGAGGCGCTTCTCCAGCGCGTCGATGCGCCGCCCGAGCACCACTGGCGACACACCTTCCTCCAACGCCGCCGCCGCGAGGCTGCCGGCATCGGCCACCCGCACGAACGTCTCGATCTGCTTGAAACGATCCATCTCCTGTCTCCGTCCCGGCTCCGACACCAGCGGGAAGCCCCGCCCGGCCGTCATTCCATACTTTTAGTTTCGAAATAAGCGACTTCGGCTGATCTTATCAAACCTTTCCTGCATCCCTAAAGTGTCCTCAACAGACCGATTCGCAAGATTCAACTATCCAAGGAGACATTCATGGCCAAGATGAGAGCCGTCGACGCAGCCGTACTCGTGCTCGAGAAGGAAGGCATCCAGACCGCGTTCGGCGTGCCGGGCGCCGCGATCAATCCGTTCTACTCGGCCATGCGCAAGTCGGGCGGCATCAGCCATGTGCTGGCGCGCCACGTCGAAGGCGCATCGCACATGGCCGAAGGCTTCACGCGTGCCGCCCCCGGCAACATCGGCGTGTGCATCGGCACGTCGGGCCCCGCCGGCACCGACATGATCACCGGCCTCTATTCCGCGTCCGCCGACTCGATTCCGATCCTCGCGATCACGGGCCAGGCGCCGCGCGCGCGTCTCTACAAGGAAGACTTCCAGGCCGTCGACATCGAATCGATCGCGAAACCGGTCACGAAGTGGGCCGTCACCGTGCGCGAACCGGCGCTCGTACCGCGCGTGTTCCAGCAGGCGTTCCACCTGATGCGCTCGGGCCGCCCGGGCCCCGTGCTGGTCGACCTGCCGATCGACGTGCAGCTCGCCGAAATCGAATTCGACATCGACACGTACGAACCGCTGCCGGTCTACAAGCCCGCGGCCACCCGCGCGCAGATCGAGAAGGCGCTCGCGATGCTCAACGACGCGGACAAGCCGCTGATCGTGTCGGGCGGCGGCGTGCTCAACGCGGCAGCCGAAGACCTGCTCGTGCAGTTCGCCGAAACGGTCGGCGTGCCGGTGATCCCGACGCTGATGTCGTGGGGCGCGATTGCCGACGACCACCCGCTGATGGCCGGCATGGTCGGCCTGCAGACGTCGCACCGCTACGGCAACGCGACGCTGCTCGCGTCCGACTTCGTGCTTGGCATCGGCAACCGCTGGGCGAACCGCCACACGGGCAGCGTCGACGTCTATACGAAGGGCCGCAAGTTCGTGCACGTCGATATCGAGCCGACGCAGATCGGCCGCGTGTTCGGCCCGGACCTCGGCATCGTGTCCGACGCGAAGGCGGCACTCGAACTGTTCGTCGCGGTGGCGCGGGAATGGAAGGCCGCCGGCAAGCTCAAGGACCGCAGCGCGTGGGTCGCCGACTGCCAGGCACGCAAGCGCACGCTGCAGCGCAAGACGCACTTCGACAACGTGCCGGTCAAGCCGCAACGCGTGTACGAAGAGATGAACAAGGTGTTCGGCCGCGATACCTGCTACGTCAGCACGATCGGCCTGTCGCAGATCGCCGCCGCGCAGTTCCTGCACGTGTTCAAGGCACGCAACTGGATCAACTGCGGCCAGGCCGGCCCGCTCGGCTGGACGATCCCCGCGGCGCTCGGCGTGCGTGCAGCCGACCCGGGCCGCCCGATCGTCGCGCTGTCCGGCGACTACGACTTCCAGTTCATGATCGAGGAGCTCGCGGCCGGCGCGCAATTCAAGCTGCCGTACGTGCACGTCGTCGTGAACAACTCGTACCTCGGGCTGATCCGCCAGGCGCAGCGCGCGTTCGACATGGACTACTGCGTGCAGCTCGCGTTCGACAACGTGAACGCGCCGGAACTGAACGGTTATGGCGTCGACCACGTGGCCGTCGCGGAAGGCCTCGGCTGCAAGGCGCTGCGCGTGTTCAAGCCGGAAGAGATCGAGCCGGCGCTGCGCCAGGCGCAAACGCTCGCGGAAGAGTTCAGCGTGCCGGTGGTCGTCGAAGTGATCCTCGAGCGCGTGACGAACATCTCGATGGGCACCGAAATCGACGCGATCAACGAGTTCGAGGATCTCGCCGAAAAGGCCGAACACGCACCGACCGCGATCTCGATGCTCGACTGAACCGACTGAACCGCAAGACTTTTTTGACTGACCGACCGAAGAGGCTTAGCTCATGCCGAAGTTTGCTGCAAACCTGACCATGCTGTTCAACGAAGTGCCGTTCCTCGACCGCTTCAAGGCGGCCGCGGACGCGGGCTTCGACGCCGTCGAGTTCCTGTTCCCGTACCCGTACGCGAAAGAGGAACTCGCCGAGCGGCTCGAGACGCACCGCCTGCGCCTCGTGCTGCACAACCTGCCCGCCGGCAACTGGGACCAGGGCGAGCGCGGCATCGCGTGCCTGCCCGATCGCGTCGGCGAATTCCAGGAAGGCGTCGGCCGTGCGATCGAGTACGCGAAGGCGCTGAAGGTGCGTCAGCTGAACTGCCTCGTCGGCATCCCGTCGGCGAGCACGGCGCGCGACAAGACGTTCGTGACGATCGTCGACAACCTGCGCTTCGCCGCCGATGCACTGAAGCGCGAAGGCATCCGCCTGCTCGTCGAGCCGTGCAATAGCTTCGACATCCCGGGCTTCGCGCTGAACCGCTCGTCGGAAGGGCTCGACGTGATCCGCGCGGTCGGCTCGGACAACCTGTTCCTGCAGTACGACATCTATCACATGCAACGCATGGAAGGCGAACTGGCCGCGACGATCGAACGCAATCTCGCGTCGATCGGCCACGTCCAGCTCGCGGACAACCCGGGCCGCAACGAGCCGGGCACCGGCGAGATCAACTATGCGTTCCTGTTCGCGCTGCTCGACCGGCTCGGCTATGCCGGCTACGTCGGCTGCGAATACAAGCCCCGTACCACCACGACGGAAGGCCTCGGCTGGCTGCAAAGCGTGGCCGGCTGCGCACCGGCCTCGGCGCGTCGCGCCGCCTGAATCGCACCCTTCCCGTTTTCAGCCCCATAGGAGACTTTCACATGGCAACCATCGGTTTCATCGGCCTCGGCATCATGGGCGCGCACATGGCGCGCAACCTGCTCAAGGGCGATCATCAACTCGTCGTGAACGGCGCGTTCCCGGTCCCGGACGACCTGCGCGCGAGTGCCAAGGTCGTCGCGAACTCGACCGAAGTCGCACAGCACGCGGACATCATCATCTCGATGGTGCCGGACACGCCGGACGTGCGTAACGTGCTGTTCGCCGACGACGGCGTCGCGAAGGGCCTGACGGCCGGCAAGCTCGTGATCGACATGAGCTCGATCTCGCCGCTCGACACGCAGGCGTTCGCGAAGCAGATCAACGCGCTCGGCTGCGACTACCTCGACGCGCCGGTGTCCGGCGGCGAAGTCGGCGCCCGTGAAGCGACGCTGACGATCATGGTCGGCGGCCCGGAGAAGGCGTTCGAACGCGCGAAGCCGCTGTTCGAGAAGATGGGCAAGAACATCACGCTCGTCGGCGACAACGGTGCGGGCCAGACCTGCAAGGTCGCGAACCAGATCATCGTCGCGCTGAACATCGAAGCCGTTGGCGAAGCGCTGCTGTTCGCCACCCGCTCGGGCGCCGATCCGGAGCGCGTGCGCCAGGCGCTGATGGGCGGCTTCGCCGCGTCGCGCATCCTCGAAGTACACGGTGCGCGGATGACCAAGCGCACGTTCGACCCGGGCTTCCGCATCGAGCTGCACCAGAAGGACCTGAACCTCGCGCTCGACGGCGCACGCAAGCTCGGCCTTGCGCTGCCGCACACCGCGAGCGCGCAGCAGCTGTTCAGCGTGTGCGCATCGCACGGCGGCAAGGCATGGGATCACTCGGCACTCGTGCGCGCGCTCGAGATCATGTCGAACTTCGAGATCGGCCAGACGCCGGCCGCGTAACGCGGATGTCGCAACGCGCGTTTCCGCTGCGATCGCGGACGCGCGCGACGCATACACGCGATTCGGCCGCGGCCGGTCGCATCGATGCGCGACGCACGCGCGCATCACGGTGGGGCGCCCCGCCCCGCATCGCCAACGGCATGCGGGACGGGGCGAAAAACGCCGCTCTGGGCTGAGAGCGGCGTGGTGGGGTCCGCAGCGGCACCCGGCGGCGCCGGGGAAGCCTTGGTCGGTCAGACGTCGTCGTCGGGTGTCCGCCTGTCGGATTTCGCGTATTACATTTCTTTACGTTCGAGCGTGCGATTTTTCATGCAATCGTCGCGTTGAACGCCTACACTTTCGCCACGCCTTTCGAGAAAACCGCCGCGCTTGCGCGCCCCTTCCCGGGCCCGCACCCAGCGCGGTGTTTTTTTCGCCACTTCACGGCGCGTTTTCTTTTCAACCACCTAAGGAGTGCAACGATGGGTCTTCTTTCGTTTATCAAGGAGGCGGGTGAAAAACTGCTGGGTCACGCCGATGCACAGGCAGCGGAAGATCCGAATGCCGCGAACCAGACTGCGGCCGATGCAATCAAGAATTACATCAGCTCGCAAGGTCTCGACACGTCGAACCTGACCGTCGCGTTCGACGGCGCATCGCGCACCGTCACGCTGTCGGGCAGCGTCGCCGATCTCGACACGAAGGCGAAGGTCAAGGTCGCGGCCGGCAACGTGCAGGGTGTCGCGGGCGTCAACGACGACGATCTGCAGCCGGACGATCCGGAAGTGCAGTACCACGACGTGAAGCCGGGCGACACGCTGTCGGCGATCGCCAAGGAAGTGTACGGCGATGCGAACAAGTATCCGGTGATCTTCGAAGCGAACAAGCCGATGCTGTCGAGCCCGGACCGGATCTACCCGGGCCAGAAGCTCGTGATTCCGCCGCAGTCCTGAGCATTCGCGCAGCACTGACGCAAAAATGGCAGGCCATTGGCCTGCCATTTTTTTATGCGCGCCGTGTGCCGCCCGAGCGGCGGCCATCGGTCACAGCGTGTCGAATGCGCGCTGCAGTGCGTCTCGATCGTGCATGCCGTTCGCGAGCGCGAGCATCAGCAGCACGCGCGCCTTGAACGGGTGCAGCGAGCCCGCGCTCACGAACCCGAGCGCATCGTCGCTCGCGGCGCCGTTGCGCATCACGTGCCCCGAACCGGCGCGCGACGCACGGACCACGGCCACGCCCGCGTTCACCGCATCGGCGAGCGCCGTCTGCAGCGTCGCATGGATCGATCCGTTGCCGGTGCCCGCGACGACGAGGCCGCGCACGCCGGCCGCGACGAGCGCGTCGACGGCCGTGCGCGTCACGCCCGCATAGCTCGCGACGACTTCGACCGGCGGCCAGGTCGCCGCGATCGCCAGTTGCGTGTCGCGCGTGCGCGTGACACGGCGGGCGAATTCGACGCGGCCGTCCTGCACCCAGCCGAGTGCGCCGAGCTCCGGCGACTGGAACGCGTCGACCGCATAGGTGCTCGTCTTCACGACGTCGCGCGCGCCGTGGATCCGGTTGTTGAACGCGACCAGCACGCCCTGCCCGCGCGCGGCCGGATGCGCGGCCACCGTCACCGCGTTCAGCAGGTTCAGCGGGCCGTCGGACGACAGCGCGGTCGCCGGCCGCATCGCGGCCGTCAGCACGACCGGCTTGTCGCCCCGGACGACCAGATGCAGTGCATACGCGGTTTCCTCGAGCGTATCGGTGCCGTGGGTGATCACGATGCCGTCGATCGCCGGGTCGGCCATCAGCGCGTCGATCCGCGCGGCGAGCGTGTTCCACAGCGGCAGCGCGAGATCCTTGCTGTCGATGCTGGCGACCTGCTCCGCGTCGATGCGCGCGACCGACGCGAGCGCCGGCACGGCGTCGACCAGGAAATTGACGCCGAGCGCGCCGGCCTGGTAGCCGGCCGTGCTGGCCGCGTCGGGCGCGGCGCCGGCGATCGTGCCGCCGGTGGCGAGTACGGCGATGCGCGGCAGCGCCGGCGCGGACGAAGGGGATGCGGTGTTCGGTGTATTCATGGCCGCGATTGTAATGGCTCGCGGCCGGCGTCCGGTAGGTCCGGCGCGAACGCGCGCGGCGCGACCCCGTGTCATGGTTTGTCCCGATCGCCGGCGCGTGCACGCCGTCAACGGCCATGCCGCCCACTGCGTTATAGAAATGCCGTTTTGGTGTTTTCACATTGATTTGCCATAATCGGAGCGCGCGGCGCGATGCGACCCTGTTCACGTCGCGCCGGGCTTCGTGACGGCGTCGATATAAAACGCAATTCACCCCATGGGAGTGTCGAAATGAAAATCCAATCGCTCGTAGCCGCAGTGCTTCTCGGCGGCATGCTGGCTTCCCCCGCATTCGCGGCGAACAGCCAGCAGGACAAGATGAAGGCCTGTAACACCCAGGCAGCCGGCAAGACGGGCGACGAACGCAAGGCGTTCATGAAGGACTGCCTGTCGGCGAAGCCCGCGAAGGCGATGACGCAGCAGGAAAAGATGAAGGCGTGCAACACGCAGGCCACCGGCAAGAAGGGCGACGATCGCAAGGCGTTCATGAAGAGCTGCCTGAGCAACCAGCCGGCCGCCTGAGTTCGGCGCTCCCGCCTCGAATGCCGCGCCCCGCTTCGGCGGGCGCGGCATTTTCATTTTCGTTGCACGCGCATCGACACGCGCGTGCCAGCCGCATGCCCGCCTTTTCCCGCCCCGTTTTTTCGGCCTGCCGTCCCGGTGCCGCCACATGGTGCGGCAATTCGCCGCGTTTTCTTCTATGATGGCTGCAACGCGGCCCACCCAAGACCAAGAAGCGCCATCGGGCCGCCCTCGAGACGGACGCGCACGCGCGTCAAACGGAGGCTTGGATGGCATGGAGACAACACCGCTGGTTCCGCCGCTGGCTGATCGTGATCGTGTTCTGGGCGGTGCCCGTCGCGATCATCGCCGTGCGCGAGATCCGCGAGGAAATGGCCTACAACAAGGCGGATCTGCAGCTTGCGCTGACCACCTGGCAGCTCACCGACGCGCAGCAGGCCGCCGGCGCCGCCGCGAAGTGCCACGGGGACCCTGACGAGGCGCGCACGACCGGCTGCCCGGCCGACGTGCTCGCCGCCAACGCGCCGCGCCAGCAGGCGGCCCGCGACGAATACGTGGTGCGCCGCAATACGCTCGCCGGTTATCTGTGGCATGCGTTCGTCGGCTACTGGGTCGTCCCGGCCGCGTTCCTGTTCGCATGCGGCGTCGTGATCGCGCTGATCCGCCGCGCGCTGCGCCGCCCGCCGATCAAGCCGCCCGTTCCCCCCGTCACACACTGACTGACACCGGCGCCCGCCGCCGCCGCCGCCGGCTGCTCGAGCGCCGCGCTCCCCGCACGCCGACCACGCACGACGCGCGCCTGGCGCGTGCGCGACATTTCGTCCGTTGGCGCGCCGCGACACCCTTGCGCGATTTGACGCTTTTTCACGCGCCAACGAAAAGAGCCCCTGATCCGCTGTGATATAACTGCCGACGTGATCCGCTCCGTGAGCGAGACTCACTCCGAACATCATCCGATGGAGAACAACGATGCAAAAACGGAATCTTGTGCTGAAAGCCGCCGCTGCGCTCATCGTCGGTAGCCTCGCGCTCACCGGTTGCACCACCACGCCGGACAAGCCGGACAACGCCGCGACCAACGCGTCGAAGCGTCAGTCGATCGACGCGAGCGTCGACGCCACGCTGTCGCGCATGTACTCCACCGTCAAGGGTTCGCGCGAGCTCGTCGCGAAATCGCGCGGCGTGCTGGTCTTCCCCGAAGTGCTCCAGGCCGGCTTCATCGTCGGCGGCCAGTCGGGCAACGGCGCGCTGCGCGTCGGCGGCAGCACGGTCGGCTACTACAACACGTCGTCGCTGTCGGTCGGCCTGCAGGCCGGTGCGCAGTCGAAGGCGATCGTGTTCCTGTTCATGACGCAGCAGGCGCTCGACGAATTCCGCGGCTCGGACGGCTGGGCCGCCGGCGCCGGCGCATCGGTCGCACTCGTGAAGATGGGCGCGAACGGCGCGGTCGACTCCAACACGGCCACCGCGCCGATCCAGGTCGTCGTGCTGACCAACGCCGGCCTGATGGGCGACGTGTCGATCAACGGCACGAAGGTCACGAAGCTCAAGATCTGACGTTGACGCACTGCCCGCGCGCGCTGCGCGCGGACCATGCGCAAACGGCGATGTCCTTGCGGGCATCGCCGTTTTTTTTATCCGCCGCCCTTCTGCATCGGGACGATCAGGTCGTCGAATCGATCACCTTGAAGCGCGAGCGCTTCTGCGCGCGAATCACCGACTGGTACACGTCGACGTACTGCTGCGCCATCCGGCGCGACGTGAAGCGCTCCTCGAAGCGCTGCCGCACGCGCGCCCGCGGCAGCAGGTGCAGCCGGTTCACGGCGGCCACCGCGCTGATTTCGTCCTCGACGATGAACCCCGACACGCCCTCGTCCACCACTTCGGGCACCGCGCCGCGGTTGAACGCGATCACCGGCGTGCCGCACGACATCGCCTCGATCATCACCAGACCGAACGGCTCCGGCCAGTCGATCGGAAACAGCAGCGCATGCGCGCCCGACAGGAATTCGGCCTTCTCGTGATCGGCGATCTCGCCGATGTATTCGACGTGCGGCAACGCGAAGAGCGGCTTGATCTCGCGGTCGAAGTATTCCTGGTCGGCCGCGTCGATCTTCGCGGCGATCCGGATCGGCAGCCCGCACTGGCGGGCGATGCGGATCGCGGTATCGACGCGTTTTTCCGGCGAGATGCGACCGAGGAACGCGAGATAGCGCGGCTCGACGGGCTGCGGCATGTACAGCGTATCGGGCAGCCCGTGATAGACAGTCGTCAGCCATTTCGCCTGCGGCAACGGCTGGCGCTGCGCATTGGAAATCGAGATCACCGGCGCCGTATTGAACGTGTCGAACACCGGTTGCTGCTCGGGCAGGTCGAGCCGGCCGTGCAGCGTCGTCACGTAAGGCGTTTCCTGCCGGTTGAAGACCGAGAACGAGTAGTAGTCCATGTGGAAATGGAGCACGTCGAAATCCTTCGCGCGGCGCGCGACCGTCTCCATCAGCAGCATGTGCGGCGCGACCCGGTCGCGGATCGACGAATCGAGCCGCAGCGCGCGCGGCCACACGGGCTCGAGCTTCGCCCGCGTCGTCGAATCGCCGCTCGCGAACAGCGTCACGTCGTGGCCGAGGTCGACGAGCGCCTCGGTGATGTAGGACACGACGCGCTCCGTGCCGCCGTACAGCTTCGGGGGCACGGATTCGGTCAGCGGGGCGATCTGGGCAATTCTCATGGTCCACGTCTCCTGTGTCCTGTCCGTTGCGGCACGGCGGCGGAGCACTCGCTCATGCGAGCCCGCCCTGCGTCCATGCAGGGCCGGCCGGCATGGCACCCGCCGGATATCTCATTATTATTCGCGATCCCGATGAGCGGAACCGCAGGACTTTCATTTTTTGGGGGTTGTTACAGACCGGATACATTCGGCCGATCGAGCGCGGACGCCTCGTCTCGCGCCCGGCCGGCGCCATTCGGCGCCTCCTGGCGCCGCTCACGGCTTCGAGCATGCAATCAGGCGGTCAACGCGACGGCCACTTCCAGGCCGGCAGGTCGCGCGAATCGGCATCGACGAGCGCGGTCGCGCCGAGCTGCTTGTCGAGCACCAGCGATTCGCAGCCGGCCTCGCGCTCGAGCGTCGCGATGAGCCGCGCCGCGTGCGACACGACCAGCACCTGCGAACGCCGGGCGGCCTGCGCGATCAGGCGGCCGAGCGCCGGCAGCAGATCGGGATGCAGGCTCGTCTCCGGTTCGTTCAGCACCATCAGCGCCGGCGGCCGCGGCGTCAGCAGCGCGGCCGCGAGCAGCAGGTAGCGCAGCGTGCCGTCCGACAGTTCGGCCGCCGCCAGCGGCCGCAGCAGCCCCGGCTGGCGCATCAGCACGTCGAAGCGGCCGCGGCCGCCCGGGTTGTCGATCTCGACCGACGCGCCGGGAAACGCGTCGTCGATCGCCGCGTCGAGCGCCGCAGCGTCGCCGATTTCGCGGATCGTCTGCAGCGCGGCGGCCAGGTCGGCCCCGTCGTCCGCGAGCACCGGCGTATGGGTGCCGATGTGCGACTGGCGCGCCGGCGCCTGCGCATCGGTCCGGAAATGGTCGTAGAAGCGCCACGAGCGAATCCGTTCGCGCACCGCGATCATCTCGGGTGCCCCGGTCGGATCGGCGAACTCGGTCATCATGCTGTCGAAGCTCGCGACCGGCTGCGGAATCGTCTGCCAGTCGCCCGATGCGGTACGCGCACGGATCTGCGCGCCCTGCCGGTCGACCAGCAGCGTGGACGGGCGCAGCAACGCGCCGCCCCAGATGCATTCGCGCTTGACCACCGGATCGAGCGCGAACTGTGAGCGGCTCGGCAGCGGCAGGCCGAGATCGATCGCATAGCCGAAATCGTCGCACGCGAAGCCGAGCTTCAGGCTCACCGGCCCCTTGCGCACGGTGCCCGTCACCGGCACGTCGCCGGCCAGCATCGCGCGCGAGAAGCGCTCGGGGCCGGCCCACAACGTCGACGGCAAGCCGCCCTCGCGCGCGAGCGACGGGATCACGCGGCCCTGCGCGGTGTCGGCGAGCAGCCGCAGCGCGCGATACACGCTCGATTTGCCGCTGCCGTTCGGCCCCGTCACGACGTTGAGCGCCGCGAGCGGCACGATCAGCTCGCGCAGCGAGCGGTAATTGGCGATGGCGAGCGTCTTCAGCGCGGTCATGACAATGGGAAACAGGGAATGGCAGCAGGCGGCGGCCCGCGTTCAGCGGCCGTCGACGGCCTGCGGGTCGGCTGCGGTGTTGGCCGCCGTGCTGGCGGCGGGCGACCGCGCGTGCGGCCGTTCGGGATTCGGTGCATCCGGCGCGGATTCGTGCGGATACAGTTCCATCCGGCTGCGCGGCAGGCATTGCGGATAGCGGTGCTGCAGATATGCGATCAGCCCTTCGCGCACGCGGCAGCGCAGATCCCAGCACGACGACGAATCGGCCGCGCTGACGAGCGCGCGCAACTGCATCGTGCGCTCCGTCGCATCAGTCACCTGCAGCACCTGCACGCGACCGTCCCACTCGGGCGCGGCGTGGACGAGCCGCGCGAGTTCCTCTCGCAGCGGCGCGAGCGGCGTCCGGTAATCGACCGACAGGTAGACGGTGCCGATGATCTCCGCGCTGCTGCGCGTCCAGTTCGTGAACGGGTTCTCGATGATCCACTGCAGTGGCACGACGAGGCGCCGCTGGTCCCACAGCCGCACCGACACGAACGAGCCGGTGATTTCCTCGATGCGCCCCCACTCGCCCTGGATCACGACCACGTCGTCGAGCCGGATCGGCTGCGTGAGCGCGATCTGCAACCCGGCGATCAGGTTGCCGAGCACCGGCCGCGCGGCGATACCGGCGACCAGCCCTGCCACACCGGCCGATGCCAGCAGGCTCGCGCCGACCTGGCGCACGTTGGGGAACGTCATCAGCGCGGCGCCGGTGCCGATGATCACGATCAGCACCATCACGGTTCGCACGAGCACCTTGGCCTGTGTATGGACGCGCCGTGCCTGAAGGTTGTCGGCCGTGTCGATCGGATGGGCCTGGATGATCGCGTCGCCGACGCCGGCCGCGAGCCGTACCAGCAGCCACGTGAGCGACACGATCGAGCCGACCGCGGCCGCGGTGCGCATGCCGCGCACGAACGACATGCCGTCGTCCGCCTGGACCCACACGAATTCGAGCGCCAGCAGCGCCAGCACGACGAGCGACGGCTTGTCGATGTAGCGCAGGATCGCACTCATCAGCGGATACGGCTGCGCGATGCGCTTGACGATACGTGCGCCGAGGCGGTGCACGACCGCGACGACCAGTATGACGATGACCGACACGCCCAGCGTGCCGAGCCACGAATGCAACGGCGCATCGGCGATGCGCTGCAGTTCCTCGATTGAAATCATCGGCGCCCTCGAGTGATGAAGCGCACAGGCTTCGTCCTGGATGCGTCGGCGACGTCCGGGCCATGCACGCGCCCGGACACGGCGTCAGATCAGTTGCCGTTCCTGCAGGGAAACGCCTTGCCGAGACCGAGCGACACCGCAGTGCTCGCGTTGTAGTCGGCCAGCTTTGGATTCTCGGCGATGTACTTGCGCACCGCGTCCGTCATCTGTTGCGCCCGGATGTCGGGCGGCAGGCAGAAGTACTGGCCGACGCGCGGCCCCGTGGTGCCGCCGATCGCATCGATCGTGTTGTAGACGCCGTCGGCGGCGCCTTCGATATAGGCCGCGCACGACGCCCGCGACTTGACGTCCGTCTTCGCGCACAGCCGGTCGAGATCCGCGCCCGTGAAAGCCGCCGCCGACAACGGCACGGCAAACGCCGCGGCACAAAACATTGCGCGCAACATGGTGTTCCTTCTTATGTCAATGCGGCCCGAGACCGCCCGCTGCCTTGGCTGGTGCGGCGCCGGATGCCCGGCGCCGGCCGGAAGCCGGCCCGGCGGACAGGCGCCGCCGCACCAAAAAACGTTATTTTGCACTCTTTTGCGCATCTGCCGGCGTCGCCGCACCGATACGCGTCGTCCGCTTGCTCAGGATCTCGATCGCGTCCGGCGCGTTGTAGTGCTTCGCGAACTCGAGCGCGGTGATGCCGAGCTGGTTCTTCACCTGCGGATCGGCGCCCTGGTCGAGCAGCAGCGTGACCGTCGACGCATGGTTGCCGCGCGCGGCCATCATCAGCGGCGTCGTGCCGTTCGGCGATGCGGTGTCGATGTACGCGTCGTGGTCGAGCAGCACCTTGACGACCGCGTCCTGGCCGTTGGTCGCCGCGTAGTGCAGCGGCGCCCAGCCCTTCTTGCTGACTTCCGCGCCCTTGTCGATCAACAGCTTGACGAGCCCGAGGTCGCCGTTCAGCGACGCGAGCATCAGCGCGTTTTCGCCGGCCTTGTCTTCCTTCTCGAGATCGACGTTCGGCGTCGTGGCGATCGCGGCCGCGACCTTGTCGGATTTCTCGCGGGCGGCGATCACAAGGATCGGGTCGCCGTTCGGCGCGAGCGTGTTCGGATCGAGCTTGCCGCTCTTGAGCTGCTTGCCGATATCGGCGATGTCGTCGAACTTGACGGCCTTGACGATCGCGTCGAGCGACTCGGCATGCGCGCCGGCGGCGGCGAACAGCCCGCTCGCGACGAATGCGGCGGCAACGAGTGCGCGTTTGGGCAGATGGTTGGTCGGCTTCGTCATTGTTGTGGGCTCCTTCCCTGGGTTGTCGGCTGCGCGCCCGTCGTTAGCGGGCGATCTTGAACAGCCGGAAAAAGTTCTGCGTCGTCGCATCGGCGAGCGCCTCGACGGCGACACCGCGCTCGGATGCGATAAAGCGTCCGACATGGCTGACGTACGCAGGTTCATTCGGCTTGCCGCGATACGGCACCGGCGCGAGGTACGGCGAGTCGGTCTCGATCAGCAGCCGGTCGAGCGGCACGCGCCGCGCGACGTCCTGCACGTCGGTCGCGTTCTTGAACGTGACGATGCCCGACAGCGAGATATGGAAGTTCTGCGCGAGCGCCTGCTCGGCGACCGGCCACGGCTCGGTGAAGCAGTGCATCACGCCGCCCGGCACGTCCGCGCGCTCCTCGGCCATGATCCGCAGCGTGTCCTCCGACGACGAACGCGTGTGGATGATCAGCGGCTTCATCGTCGCGGTCGCCGCGCGAATGTGCGTGCGAAAACGTTCGCGCTGCCATTCCATGTCGGCGATCGAGCGCCCTTCGAGGCGATAGTAGTCGAGGCCGGTTTCGCCGATCGCGACGACCTTCGGGTGCGCGGCCAGCTCGACCAGCTCCGCGAGCGTCGGCTCGCGCATGTCCTCGTGATCGGGATGCACGCCGACCGATGCGTACACGTTGTCGTGCGCTTCGGCGATCGCGAGCACGTCGGGCAGCGTCTCGAGATCGACCGACACGCACAGCGCATGCGTGACGTCGTGCTCGCGCATGTTCTCGAGAACGGCCGGCAGGCGGTCGGCCAGGCCCTTGAAATTGATGTGGCAGTGAGAGTCGACGAACATCGTGTTTCCTGAATACGTGAGACGGGCGCTCATGCGCCCGCCGGCATGCGGCACCGGGCAAGGTGGGCGGGCCGGCCGGCCACGGTCGCGCCCCCGCGTGATCCGCTCATCGTTTCGCAACCCATCGGAAACAATGCCGGATCAAGCGAATATTTCCCGATATCCGAGAAACAATTCCTCGAATACGAGCCGCGCGTTGAGCGGATGGTTCTCGACCGTCCGCTGCCGCGTCACGGCTTTCATGAAGCGCGCGAATGCGTTCGCGTCGACCGCTTCCGCGCAGCGCGCCAGGGCCGCCGCGTGCGTCGGGAAGTAGCGCGGCGCGCCGGCCATCCGCTGCGCGAGCAGATCGTACAGCCAGCGCTGCAGCCAGCCGAGCACCAGCGGCACCGGCAGCTTCTGCAGCGTCTCGCCGCAGGCGAACGGATCGCAGGCCGCACCGGCGGCCAGTTGCCCGAGCGTGTAGTCGCGCAGCGGGCGGTTCTCGTCGCTCGCGAGCGCCAGCGCGGCGAGCGGCGCGCCACCGGCTTCGGCGAGCAGCGCGCTGGCGTGGTCGACGCCCTGCGCCGCGAGCCACGCGGCGGCGGCCTCCGGCGCCGGCACCGTCATCGGCCACTGGCGGCAGCGGCTGATGATCGTCGGCAACAGGCGGTCGATGCGCGCCGACACGAGCAGGAACACGACGCCGGCCGGCGGCTCCTCCAGCGTTTTCAGCAACGCGTTCGACGCGGCGACGTTGAGCGCCTCGGCCGGATACAGCACGACGACGCGCGCGCCGCCGCGGTGCGAACCGACCCCGCAGAAGTCCAGCAGCGCGCGCACCTGCTCGATCTTGATTTCCTTGCTCGGCGCACGGGTCTTCTTGCCGCCTTCGTCCGCGTCGGCCGGCTTCGCGTCGTCCGCCGCGCCCCGCGCCTCACCCGCCAGCGCCTCGGGCAGCACGATCCGGTAATCGGGATGGTTGCCCTGCGAGAACCAGTTGCAGGCCGCGCAGGTGCCGCACGGCTCGCCGTTCGGCTGCGGCGATTCGCACAGGAAACCCTGCGCGAGATGCTGCGCGAACTGCAGCTTGCCGATCCCGGCCTGACCGTGCAGCAGCAGCGCATGCGGCCATTGCGCGCGCAGTTGCTGCAGGCGGTTCCAGTCGTCGGTTTGCCACGGATAGATCATGTGGTGCGTTCCTTGCGGTTACAGCGCGGCGAGCACGCGTTCGAGCTGCTGGCGGATCTCGGGAATCGATCGCGTCGCGTCGACGATCGCGAAGCGGTGCGGCGCCTCTTCCGCTCGCCGCAGGTATTCGGCCCGTGTACGCGAGAAGAACGCGTCGGACTCGCTTTCGAACTTGTCGGGCATGCGCGCGGCGCCGCGGCGCTCGCTCGCGACTTGCGGCGCGACGTCGAACAGCACCGTGAGGTCGGGCTGGAACCCGCCCTGCACCCAGCGCTCGAGCGTCTCGAGCTTGTCGCGCGGCAGCCCGCGGCCGCCGCCCTGGTACGCGAACGTCGCGTCGGTGAAGCGGTCGGACACGACCCAGTCGCCGCGCGCGAGCGCCGGCTCGATCACGAGCGCGAGGTGCTCGCGCCGCGCGGCGAACATCAGCAGCGCTTCCGTTTCGAGATCCATCGGCTGGTTCAGCAGGATTTCGCGCAGTTTCTCGCCGAGCTGCGTGCCGCCCGGCTCGCGGGTGACGACCACTTGCCGGCCGGCCGCCGCCAGCCGGCCCTGGAGACGTTCGCAGAACCATTGCAGGTGGGTGGTCTTCCCCGCCCCGTCGATGCCTTCGAACGTGATGAATTTACCGCTCGCCATTATTGACCTCGTATGTATTTATCCACGGCCTTGTTGTGGTCGCCGAGCGTGTCCGAGAACACGCTCGTGCCGTCGCCCTTCGCGACGAAATAGAGCGCGCTCGTCGGGGCCGGATTGATCGCCGCCTGCAGCGCGGCGACACCCGGCAACGCGATCGGCGTGGGCGGCAGCCCGCGTCGGGTGTAGGTATTGTAAGGAGTGTCGGCCTGCAGGTCGCGCTTGCGCAGCCGGCCGTCGTACGCGTCGCCGAGCCCGTAGATCACCGACGGATCGGTCTGCAGCGGCATGCCGATGCGCAGCCGGTTCGCGAACACGGCCGCGACGAACGCGCGGTCGGCCGCGTGGCCGGTTTCCTTCTCGACGATCGACGCGATCGTCAGCATTTCGTAAGGCGTCTTGTACGGCAGCCCCGGCGTGCGCGCGGCCCACGCCTCGTCGATGCGCGTCTGCATCAGGCGGTACGCGCGCCGGTAGATGTTCAGGTCGCTCGTGCCCTTGTCGAACAAGTAGGTATCGGGGAAGAACAGCCCCTCGCCGCTGCCGCGCTGCACGGCGCCGTCCGACGCGCCGATCGCGCGCAGCAGCTCGGCGTCGCTCATGCCGGCCGTCGCGTGCGCCAGATCGGGGTTCGCGTCGAGCTCGGCGCGCATCCGCTTGAAGGTCCAGCCCTCGATGACCGTCGCGACGTACTCGTTCACGTCGCCGCGCGCGATCTTCTGCAGCACGTCGTACGGCGTGATGCCGGTCTTGAATTCGTAGTTGCCCGATTTGAGCCGGCTCGACAGCCCGAGCACGCGCGTCATCGCGACGAACGCGAACGGCTCGACCGGCACGCCGCCGCGCTTGAGCTGCAGCGCGACGCTCTTCACGCTGCTGCGCGGCTTGATCGTGACGTCGAGCGATGCCGAGCCCAGCAACAGCGGCCGGGTTGCCCAGTAATACCCGCCGCCCGCGCCGGCAGCGGCCACGACGACGGCCAGCGCCACGATCGTCGCGGCGCATTTCTTCAGTAGGGACATGGAAACGTGACTCAGGTAAGACCCATATAATACTTGCTCGCCTCCGTCAAAGTCAGGGTTGACTGTTCCCTCATTCCATGAGCACACCGTTCGCTTCACCGGCTGCCCAGGCCGCATCTGCCTCGCTCCCCGTTTTCCCCCGCCCGTCCGCCGCCGATTTCGATGCGCCGGCCGCCTGCATGCCGCTGCCGCAGTTCGGCGTGATCGACGTGGCCGGCGACGATGCCGCGACGTTCCTGCATAGCCAGCTCACCAACGACATCGAGCATCTCGATGCCGGCAGCGCCCGGCTGTCCGGGTACTGCTCGCCGAAGGGCCGCCTGCTCGCGTCGTTCCTCACGTGGCGCGCCGGCCACGATGTGCGCCTGCTCGTGTCGAAGGACGTGCAGCCGGCCGTGCAGAAGCGGCTGTCGATGTTCGTGCTGCGCGCGAAGGCGAAGCTGACGGACGCGAGCGACACGCTCGCGGTGGCCGGCTTCGCGGGCGACGTGCGCGACGCGCTGTCCGGCATCTTCGATGCGCTGCCCGACGGCGTGCACGTGAAGGTCGACGGCCCGGCCGGCGCGCTGATCCGCGTGCCCGATGCGGCTGGCCGCAAGCGCTATCTGTGGATCGGCCCGCGCGCCGAGGTCGACGCGCGCCTCGCCGCGCTGGCCGGCACGCTGCCGATCGTGTCGCCCGCCGTGTGGGACTGGCTCGACGTGCGCGCGGGCGAGCCGCGCATCACGCAGCCGGCCGTCGAACAGTTCGTGCCGCAAATGGTCAACTTCGACGTGATCGGTGCCGTTAACTTCAGGAAAGGGTGCTACCCGGGCCAGGAAGTGGTGGCGCGCAGTCAATACCGCGGCACGATCAAGCGCCGCACCGCGCTCGCGCACGTCGCAGGCGAAACCGATAACGTGCATGCCGGCGTCGAGTTGTTCCACAGCGACGACCCGGGCCAGCCGTGCGGGATGATCGTCAACGCGGCGGCCGCGCCGGCGGGCGGCGTCGACGCGCTCGTCGAGATCAAGCTCGCCGCGCTCGATGGCGGCACGGTGCACCTCGGTTCGGCCGACGGCCCGGCGCTCGCGTTCGACGCGCTGCCGTACGCGTGGCCGACCGAAGCCTGATGCACTGACAATCCGTTCGGGCGCCGGTTCGCGAGTCGCAGCCGGCGCCCGACGTTTCCTGCGAGAGATTCGCCCGATGTGTCTGATTGCCTTCGACTGGCAGCCCGATGCCGCCGCCGGTCCCGTCTTTACCCTCGTCGCGAATCGTGACGAGTTCTTTCGCCGGACCAGCGCGCCGCTCTCGTGGTGGGAGGACGTGCCGGGCGTACTCGCCGGCCGCGATCTCGAAGCGGGCGGCACGTGGCTCGGCGTATCGCGCGACGGCCGTTTCGCCGCGCTGACCAACTACCGCGCGCCGTTCGACATCCGCGCGGGCGCACCGACCCGCGGCAAGCTGGTCTCCGACTTTCTCGGCGGCACGCCTGTCGCGCCGCTCGACTATCTCGCGCAGCTCGCCGAGCATGCGGCCGTGTACAACGGCTTCAACCTGCTCGTCGGCGACTGGCGCCGGCGCGAACTCGCGTGGTTCTGCAACCGCGCCCCCGAGGGCGAAAGCCGTGTCGCCGCGCCCGTGGCGATCGCGCCGGGCGTGCATGCGCTGTCGAATGCACGGCTCGATACGCCCTGGCCGAAAGTGGTGCGCAAGCGCGCGGAGCTCGGCACGCTGCTGACCGACAATCCGACCCCGTCGCTTGACGAACTGATCGCGCTGCTGCGCGACCCGCACGTCGCGGACGACGATGCACTGCCGCACACGGGCATTCCGATCGAGCGCGAGCGCGCGTTGTCGGCCGCGTTCATCGAGACGCCCGAATACGGCACGCGCGGCACCACCGCGCTGCGCGTCACGATGAAGGAAGGCGTGCGGCTGACGGTGGAGGTCAAGGAGCGCAGCGACGACGACGGCTCGCACCGCACCGTCCGCCCGGGCGCGTTCGAGCGCGCGTTCACGTTCGATATCGACGCGGCGCGGCCACGCTGAACGCACGCGGTGCGCGCTACGGCGCGCGCGTCATCTCGACGTGCGGCACGCCGGCTTCGACGAACGGTTCGCCGACCGCCGCGAAGCCGTGCCGTAGATAGAACGACACCGCCGAATCCTGTGCGTACAGCCGCACGACGGCTTCGCCGCGGCGGCGCGCGGCGTCCAGTAGCGCATTCAGCACGGCCGACCCGACGCCCTGCCCGCGCATGTCGGCCAGCACCGCAACGCGGCCGATCGTGCCGGACGGCAGCAGCCGCCCCGTCGCGACCGCGCGGCGCACCCCGGTCGCCGCGTCGGTCCGGTAAGCGACCGCATGCAGCGACAGCGGATCGTCGTCGTCGAGCTCCCATTCCGGCGGAATCTGCTGCTCGCGCACGAACACCGCGTCGCGGATGCGTGCAGCGTCGCCGCCCAGTACCGTCCAGTCGCCCGTTTCCACCCCGCCCGCGCCATTCGTCATCGCCATCCTCCCGCGGCGGGTGCGCCTTCGGGCGCTCGCCGTCAAACCTCGTCGAATGCAGCCTTCAGCGCCGCGACCGCATCGGCATGCGCGGCCCGCACCTCCGGCACGTAGCCGCCCATCTTGAAGAATTCGTGGATCATCCCCGGATAGCAGACCAGCGTGACCGCGTTGCCGGCCGCGCGCAACTTGTCCGCGTACGCGGCACCCTCGTCGCTCAGCGGATCGTATTCGGCCGTCGCGATCCACGCCGGCGCGACACCCGCGAACGACGGCGCATCGCGCGTGCCGTCGAGCGGCGCGAAACGCCAGTCGTCGCGATCGGCCCGATCACGCACATACTGCGTGAAGAACCACTGGATCGTGTCTTGCGTCAGCAGGTAGCCGCTGGCGAGCCGCGCGTGCGATTCGGTGTCCTGGTGACCCGTCACGCCCGGATAGATCAGCAGTTGCAGCGCAAGGCGAATGCCCTCGTCGCGCGCGAGCACCGCGCAGACCGTCGCGAGCGTCCCGCCCGCACTGTCGCCGCCGACCGCCAGCCGCGCGGCGTCGATACCGAACGTGGCGGCTTCGCGATGCAGCCACTGCAATGCGTCGTCCGCGTCGTTCACCGCGGTCGGAAACCTGTGTTCGGGCGCGAGCCGGTAGCCGACCGACAGCACCGCGCATTGCGCATCGTGCGCGAACATCCGGCACAGCGCGTCGTGCGTGTCGACGCTGCCGACCGTGAAGCCGCCGCCGTGGTAGTACACGAGCGCGGGCAGCGGCTCCGCCAGGCTCGGCGCGACCGGCAGATACAGCCGCGCGCCGATCGTGCGGCCGTCGCGCGTCGGCACCACGCATTCCTCCACCGAATGCATCGGCGCCGGCGCGACGTCGAGGATCGGCGCGCTCTTCTCGTACGCGGCGCGCGCCTGCTGCGGCGTCTGATGATGATACGACGGACGTTTCGCGCGCTCGATCATGTCGAGCACCTGGGCGATCTTCGGATTCAGCGGCATCGATGTGGACGGCGCCGACGTGGCGCCGTGAACGGACAAAGCGGACAAGCGTGACATGATGCCACGCGGGGGCCGGACCGGCGCGGCGCACGGTGTGCCGGCATCCGGGCTGCAAAACGGAACGGCCCTGCCTCATCGACGAGACAGGGCCGTGCATCGCGGGCGTGTTTACGCGTCGCTCGGGCCGGGCTGCGCGTCCGGCGCCGTGCGCGAGCGTTGCCGCTTGATGTCGCGGCCGACCGCGAGCCGCCGCATGTACTTGAACGTACCGAGCGCCTTCGCGACGAAATTGCCGTCGCTGTCGCGCACTTCGCCTTCGCAATAGGCCATCGTCGTCGAGCGGTGCATCACGCGCCCGTAGGCGCGCAGCTCGCCGCGGCCCGGCTGCATGAAGTTCACCTTCATCTCGACCGTGACGACACCGACGCCGTCGTCGGTCAAACTGCGCGCCGCCATCGCGAGCGCGATATCGGCGAGCGTCATCGTCACGCCGCCGTGCGCGATGCTCCACGTGTTCATGTGGCGCTCCTCGAGGGGCAGCACGATTTCGCTCGCACCATCCTTCGCGGACACGAGCTGCACGCCGAGCAGATCGACGAACGGGCTTTCGATCGACGGGCCTTCCGTCGGGGTTGCCGCGTCGCTCATCGTGCGACGTCGACGATGTAGTCGACGCATTCGCGCGATTCGGCCACCGCGACGACGAATTTCTTCACTTCCTGGTGAACCGGATGCACCTGGTATGCGTCGAGCGCGGCCTTGTCGGTGAAATCGGAGACGAGCACGATGTCGGCGGTCGCGTCGAGGCCCGGCGTCGCCAGGCCGACGTCGATCTGCAGGGTGCCCGGCACGAGATCGCGGCAGCCTTCGAGCTTTTCCTTCAGCTTCAGCGCGTTCTGCGCACGCGTCGCGCCTTCGGCCGATTCCTTCAACTTCCACATGACGATATGTCTGATCACTTCGGTTGCTCCTGTTCGTGTTGGGTCGGCGATTGGCCTGAACCCTTGCCAGTCGGGCACCTTGCGCCCGCCTGCCGTTCGCTCTCGTTCGCTCGGAATCGCACCCGGTCGAAAAAAGCGGGCATCGTTTGAAATCTTCCGGGACGATACCCGCTTTTTTCACCGTGCCACTTACCGACATCAAGATCCGACAAGCGAAGGCAGGCAACAAGCCTACCAAACTTACCGACGGCAATGGACTGTTCTTGAGGTGCGTCCGTCAGGTTCGGTCACCGCTGGCATGCGTCTGACGGCACGCACGATGCAGCCCCCTCACTCCGCCGGCTGCAACGCAGCGACCTTGTTCCGCCCGGTCGCCTTCGCGTAGTACAGCGCCTCATCAGCCGCCTTGATCACGGCATCGGGCTGCCCTTCCTGATCGGGCGTCCAGCTCGCCAGGCCAATGCTCGCGGTAACACGCCCGTATTCGCTACCGGCGTGCTCGAGGGCCAACTCGTCGATGGCCGCACGAATCCGCTCGGCGATCTGCGCCGCGCCGGTTTGCGGCGTGTCGGGGAGCAACACAACGAACTCCTCCCCGCCATAACGAGCCGCCGTATCGGCCGGCCGGCGAATGTTCTCGCCGATGCACCGCGCGACCGCCGCCAACGCATCGTCCCCGGCCTGATGACCGTACGTGTCGTTGTAAGCCTTGAACCGGTCCACATCCACGAACAGCAGCGAGAAAACGGAACGCGCACGCCGGGCGCGACGCCACTCGTTGTCCAGTACCTCGCCAAAGCTGCGGCGATTGCTCAGGCCGGTGAGACCGTCCGTCCGGGCGAGCAGCACGAGTTCCGACTCGGCCCGCATACGGCGCCGCAGCTGCGCACCGAGCAGCAGGGACAGCGCGATGAACGCCACTCCGAACGTCGCGACCAATCCGCCGATCGTGATCGCACGTTGCCGCCAGGCGGCGTAAATGTCCTGCTCGGCCTCCGCGACCATGATGATCAGCGGCAGTTTCGGCAAATGCTTGAAGTAGTAGAGGCGGCGCACGCCGTCGATCGATGAGGTTTCAGAGAAGGAGCCCTCTCGCGCGGTCTGAAACCGCCGGAACGTTGCGGCCTTGCTGAGGTCGCGGCCGATGGTATGCACATCGTACGGCTGACGCATCACCATCTTGCCGTCTTCGCCAATCAGCGAAATCGAGCCATGTTTGCCAAGCGAAAGCCCGGCGAAGAGCTGATGAAAATATTCAAGATTGACCGCGATAACGGCAATGCCGCCAAACGATCCATCGGGGTTCGAAATCCGCCGCGTAAGCGCGATACTGAGCTTTCCCCCACGCAAACGGGATACGAATGGGTCACTGATATAGAGTCCGACGTTCGGATTGTCGCGGTGGATCGTGAAGTATCGGCGATCGGCGAAATTGCCCTTGCGCGGCTCGTCATAGCCCGAATCCAGGACGATATTGCCGCCTGCATCCATCACGAGCATCGAACCGAGAAATTCCGCGGTCATCGCGTGATCGAACAGCACCGCCCGGCGCAGACCGGGCGAAGCGTCCATCACATCGCGGCGCTGCAACCCATGGATGACCGCCTGCAAAGACAGGTCGTACAACTCGATATTGCGTTCGATGTCGCGCTCGGCGACAAGCCCGAGGTTGCGTGAAGTTTCCCTTGCACGCTCCATCGCGTCGTTGCGGCTCTGCAGGAGTTGCAGCACGCATAGCGCCATGAGCGCGCATGCGATCAGGGAAGCAATCGCCACGATGACGTAAGGGGCAGTCTTACGGGGGTGCATGGGTCTCCTCACTGGGAATGAGCGCCCCTCCCGCCGAGCGCAGATTGCTCATACTAAATCAGTTGGGCCGATATTCGCGCTCACCGCGAATGGAAGGGCTTCGCCGTGCGCGATTATAAATATCCAGTGCGAAAGACAGATCGGCCACGAACGAGCCGCGTGAGCTTCGCGCTCTCTTCCTCAAGCCGCTTCTGCCGACGCAGCTCCGAAGGCAGCAGCCCGCCGTACTTCGTCCGCCGTCCGCCGGTTTGAGACCAGGCGACGATGCCTCGCACTACGGACAGGCGCAGGAACGCGGATTGCTGAGAATGTCGCCCGCGCGGTTGCGGCACATGTCGGCCCGTCACGACACCGACCGGCACAACGCGGCGATTCGTTTCCTGTCCGGCATCAATCGCCGGCCCGATGGAGTATTGCCGACCGTTTTGTCACCGGATATCGAAGTGCGTTAATTCCTAATTCGTCAAATCGCAAGTTTTACCGGCGATGCGGGTAATAATTGCGACAAATTTTCCAATTCAATATGCGAAAAACAAAACATTATTGACTTCGACTTTCCCATAAATTTAGAATCGCCTACGACGGCTTACGTATCGTTTTCCGCGCCGTTCAGCATTCGCCACTCATCTGCGCGAAGGTCCTTCGCATCGGCCTTTCCGTAGGGTATCGACGCTCGCGCCTGCCGTTTTCAGCTTTCGGCATTTATCAGAGATTCTGTTAATTTGCCAACCTATTTTCCTTTCGAAGAAGCGCAACACCCCGATTCATTTCGATTATTCGGCAGAGTGAATACAAAGCGAGACCAAACGGACAAAAGATCCGCCGCTTAGAACATCCAGATAAAAAATCGCCAGTCATCAGGAGGGACATCAACATGCATCGCCTTGCGAAGTCACTGTGTCTCGGGCTCGTCTGCGCCGGCCTGCTGTCGGCCTGCAACGACGACGACGTCAAGTCCACCACCCCGCCATCGAACACCGCCGCATTGTCGTTCCGCATGGATACCGGCGGCCAGATCAACGCGTTCTACCGGCAGGACAAGGTCGCCGCGCACCTGCTGGTGCGCTCGTCGACGAAGCCGCGCCTGCTGGTGGTGTTCCCCGCCGGCAACAGCGGCACCGGGCTGTGGTTCGACGACACCGCGCAGCCGGTGAACTGGACCCTCGACACGCCGCCGTCCGCGCTGTCGGCGCCGGACACGCACGGCCGCCCGCTGTACGGCATCGGCGCCGACGTGTCGGTCGACACCGGTACGCTGACGATCCGCCAGGGCGTGCTCAGCAACGTGCGCTTCCTGCGCGACTTCAACGGCGGCGCGACGATCCCGCAGCAGATCCTCACCGCGCCGACGGTCCAGGGCAGCACCGCGCAATGGCAACGCGACCGGCTCGACGGCGCGCCCGGCTATGCGCTGCGCATCACGCTGCGCGACGGCGGCAGCATCGCGCCGGCAGCGGGCGGCAAGCTCGTGCTCAACGCACCCGCGGGCTCGCACACGCTGAAGCTGCACATCGATGCACTGTCGGGCGAGACGCCGCTGTCGCCGATCACGCACGCCGACCTGTTCGCGCCGTCCGTGAACCCCGACCCGGTCAGCCAGAACGTGCTCGAATTCCTGAGCTTCAACGACAAGCTGCTGGCCGGCTCGTGGCAGTACGACACGTACTTCGGCCGCGACACGCTGATCTCGGTCCGCATGCTGATGCCCGTGCTCGAACCGGCCGCGATCGAGGCCGGCCTGTCGTCGGTGCTGAGCCGCCTGTCGGCCGACGGCAAGGTCGCGCACGAGGAAGGCATCGGCGAATTCGCGCTGGTCGACAACCAGAAGAACGGGCGGCCGAACGATGCGACACCGACCTACGACTACAAGATGATCGACAGCGACTACCTGCTCGCGCCGATCGCGGCCGCGTGGCTGATCGACGATACGCGCGGCCAGGCCCGCGCCGCCGCGTATCTGGCGCAGCGCGGCAGCGACGGGCAGACCAACGGCAGCCGCCTCGTCGTCAATCTGCTGCACGTCGCGACGACCGCGCAACCGTTCGCGCAGCAGCCGTCGGTCGCGAACCTGATCCACCTGCGGCCCGGCGAAATCGTCGGCAACTGGCGCGACAGCACCGACGGTCTCGGCGGCGGCGTGTACCCGTACGACGTGAACGCGGTGCTCGTGCCGGCCGCGCTGCGCGCGGCGAACGCGTTCCTCGCCCGCGGCCTGCTCGATCCGTACCTCGATGCCCAGCAACGCGCGACGCTCGCCAACACGGCGAACGAGGCGGCCACGTGGGAAACGCAGGCGCCGCCGCTGTTCCAGGTCAGCGTGCCGGCCGCGCAGGCGGCCACCGACGTGTCGGCCTATGCGCCGTCCGCGGGCGTACCGGCCGGCGCCGCGCCCAATGCAGCGCTGACCTTCTACGCGCTGTCGCTCGACCAGCAGGGCAACCCGATTCCGGTGATGAATTCGGACGGCGGCTTCGCGCTGCTGTTCGGCACGCCGCCGGACGATCAGCTCCAGCGGATCGTCAGCGACGTCACGCGGCCGTTCCCGACCGGGCTCGTGACCGATGCCGGGATGCTGATCGCGAACCCCGCGTATGCGAGCTCGTCGCTGTGGCCGAAGTTCACGAGCTCCGCGTATCACGGCACGGTGATCTGGTCGTGGCAGCAGGCGATGTGGGTGGCCGGGCTCGATCGGCAACTGGCGCGCCAGGACCTGTCGGCCGCGACGCGCACGCTGCTCACGCAGGCGCGGCAGACGATCTGGCAGGTGATCTCGAACGGACGCGACATGCGCACGTCGGAAATGTGGACGTGGTCCTACGTGAACGGCAAGTACCAGACCGACGCATTCGGCACGCGCAGCGCCGATGCGACCGAAGCCAACGCGGCGCAACTCTGGAGTACGACGTATCTCGCGATCCGCGATCCGCAGCAGCGCGCGGGCAAGTACTGGTGGCAGGCGTCGCAGTCGATGCAGGACGACCAGTCGAAGCAGGCGACGGCGGTGGCGACGCGCTAGCGCGTCGCCGCGCGTGAGCAGGCCGATACCGACACCGGTCCGCAAAAGCCCCGGCGGCACTCCCGCCGCCGGGGCTTTCGGTGCAAATCCGGTTAGCGCGACACCACGCGGTTGCGCCCTTCCCGCTTCGCCTGATACAGCCGCTCGTCGACCACCCGCAGCAGCGCATCGACCGTGCTGCCGTCGACGCCGTATTGCGCGACGCCGACGCTGACCGTCACCTGCACGCGCTTGAAGTCGAGCCCGAACGGCGAACTCGAGATCGACGAACGCACGCGCTCGGCGGTCATCCGCGCGCCTTCGAGCGGCATCTCCGGCAAGAGCGCCATGAACTCCTCGCCGCCGACCCGCGCGAGCGCGCCCGCCGGCCGAATTGCCTCGAGGCACTGGCGCACGACGCCGCGCAGCACCTCGTCGCCGATCTGGTGCCCGTATGCGTCGTTGATGTTCTTGAAATTGTCGAGATCGAGCGCGAGCAGGCAGAACGGCGTGCCGTCGCGCTCGGCCCGCACGATCTCACGCTCGACCTGCGCGATGAACTGCCGGCGGTTCGACGCGCCCGTCATCGGGTCGGTCGCGGCCATGTATTCGAGCTTCTGGTTCGTGCGCCGCAGTTCCTGCAGCGCGCTCTCGGTACGCGCCATCGATTCCGACAGCCGGCTCATCAGGTCTTCCTGGCTGTAGATCGCCGAGAACGAGCGTGTCGTCTGCAGCGCCTGCACGACGCCGTAACTGAGCAGGAAGAATCCGCCCGCGAAGATCGCATGCGCGAGCCACCACATGTGATTCCACGGCTTGCCGAGGATGAACGCGAGCGACGACAGCGCGAACGCCATGATCGACACGCCGTAGATCACCATCAGCGGCGAGCGGATGCGCCGCGCGAGCAGCAGGCTCACGTTCAGCAGCGAGAACACCAGCGCGCCGCCTTCCATCGACAGCCGCGTGCCCAGCGCGCCCGCGACCGGCGAATAGGCGATGTATGCGACCGCCACGTTGACGATCAGGAAGAACACGATCCACGGCAACCACGTCCGCACGCTCGTGCGCTTGTCGAGCCGGTCGGGCGGACGCGAATACGACAGCAGGCCCGTGAGCAGCAGCGCCGACATCACGAACCGCGATGCGGGCCCGTACAGCAGGAACAGCCAGATATTGTGGTGCGCCATCCCGGTGAACGCCCCGTGCAGCGCATAGATCATCGCGAAGCCGAGAAACCCGAGCGTCAGCCAGCGCAGCAGCGGCTCGCCGGACGACCGGTAGCACACCCACGTCACGTAGGTGACGAACGCGCCTTCGAGCGTCGCCGCCGCGATCGCGATTTCATGAAAAGCGTGGTTCTCGAACACGACGCCCCGGTCGCTGAAGAACCACAGATAGGCAATCAGATAGGCGGGCAGCAACGCGAATCCGACCAGCAGGCATTTCGCGTAGAGCCTCGCGGCCGCGCTGACGACGCGCGGCGGTTCCCCGGCTGCATAGGTCGTACTCATTCGGTCCCCGGTCGGTCTGCTGCGTTGGTTCGAATCTTCTCGGCACGGATCACGCGACGCGCGATCTGGCCCATCGTGCCGAAAGGCAAATGTCAGAGCAAGTATAGGTGGGGCAATTCGTTTGACAAGTCCGGGGAAACGGCATTGCCGGGTGCATGCCTTTTGCTTCCCGGTGGTTGCGAATGGCGCGTGCGCCGCGCCAATTCGCTGCGGCGGCGGGCGGTAACGCCGAGGCGCAACCGCCACCGGTCAAAGGTCAGAGGATTTCGAACAGGCCGGCCGCGCCCTGCCCGCCGCCGATGCACATCGTGACGACCACGTACTTCACGCCGCGCCGCTTGCCCTCGATCAGCGCATGGCCCGTCAGGCGCGCGCCCGACACGCCATACGGATGGCCGACCGCGATCGCGCCGCCGTTGACGTTCAGGCGGTCCTCAGGGATCCCGAGCGTGTCGCGGCAGTACAGCACCTGCACCGCGAACGCCTCGTTCAGCTCCCACAGCCCGATGTCGTCGACGTTCAGCCCGGCCTGCTTCAGCAGCCTGGGTACCGCGAACACCGGGCCGATGCCCATTTCGTCCGGCTCGCAGCCGGCCACCGCGAAGCCGCGGAACGCGCCCAGCGGCTGCAGCCCTTCGCGCTGCGCGGCCTCGGCGCTCATCACGACGCATGCCGATGCGCCATCGGAGAACTGGCTCGCATTGCCCGCGGTGATCACGCCGCCCGGCACCGCCGAGCGGATCTTCGACACGCCTTCGAGCGTCGTGTCGGGGCGGATGCCTTCGTCGGCCGAGACCGTCACTTCCTGCGTGAACAGGCGGCCCGTCGCCTTGTCGGCGATGCCCGCGAGCACGGTGATCGGCACGATCTCGTCGCGGAAACGTCCGGCTTCCTGCGCGGCCGCGGCGCGCAGTTGCGACTGTACGCCGTACGCATCCTGCCGCTCCTTCGAGATGCCGTAGCGCTTCGCGACGTTCTCGGCGGTCTGCAGCATGTTCCAGTAGATCTCGGGCTTGTGCTGGACGAGCCAGCCTTCCTGGACCATGTGCCGGTTCATCTCGTTCTGCACGCACGAGATCGACTCGACACCGCCGGCCACATAGACCTCGCCTTCGCCCGCGATGATCCGCTGCGCGGCCAGCGCGATGGTCTGCAGCCCCGACGAACAGAAACGGTTCACCGTCATCCCCGGCACGCTGACCGGCAACCCGGCGCGCAGCGCGATCTGCCGCGCGATGTTCGCGCCCGTCGCGCCTTCGGGGTTCGCGCAGCCCATGATCACGTCCTCGACGCGCGCCGGGTCGAGCTTCGCGCGTTCGAGCGCGGCCGCGACCACGTGGCCGCCGAGCGTCGCGCCGTGCGTCATGTTGAAGGCACCGCGCCAGGATTTCGCCAGCGGCGTGCGTGCGGTCGATACGATTACGGCTTCGGTCATGCGAGTCTCCTTCGGTCCTGCTGATTCGGATGGGAAATGCGCTACGCCGCCGGGCGCGCGCCCGCGGACGTCGCATGCACGACGCCCGCTGCCTGCATCTGCTGCCATGCGTGCGCGAGCGACCCGTTCAGGTCGATCGCACGGCACGCATCGTTGATCACCGCGGCTTCGAAACCGGCCGCGCGCGCATCGAGCGCCGACCACGCGACGCAATAGTCGGTCGCGAGCCCGCAGCACCACACGCGCTTCGCACCGAGTTCGCGCAGATAGCCCGCGAGCCCCGTGCGTGTCGTGCGGTCGGCTTCGACGAACGCGGAGTAGCTGTCGACCTGCGCGTCGCCGCCCTTGCGGATCACGAGCCGCGCGTGCGGGATGTCGAGGTCGCGATGCAGCGCCGCGCCGTCGGTGTCCTGCACGCAGTGCACGGGCCACAGCACCTGCTCGCCGTACGGCAGCGCGAGCGTCGAGAACGGCTCGCGGCCCGGATGGTTCGCCGCGAACGACACGTGCTCGCGCGGGTGCCAGTCCTGCGTGAGCACGACCTGGTCGAAGCGTTGCGCGAGCGCGTTGATCACCGGCACGACCGCATCGCCGTCGGGCACCGCGAGCGCGCCGCCCGGCATGAAGTCGTATTGCACGTCGATCACGAGCAGGACGTCGTCGGTGCGTTTCATTGCGTGTCTCCAGACAGGATCGGTCGCGCCGCGAAGCGGCGGCGTCAGCCGTTGAACCCGCGGCCGGCCTTCGCCAGTTCCGCGATCGACGGCGCGAGTTGCCACGCGTCGCCGTTCGGTGCGGCCGCATAGCGGCGGATCGCGCGCTCGACGTTGTAGAGGCCGACCGTATCCGCGTACAGCATCGGGCCGCCGCGCCACAGCGGGAAGCCATAGCCGGTCAGGTAGACCATGTCGATGTCGGACGCCTTCGACGCGATCTTCTCCTCGAGGATCTTCGCGCCTTCGTTGACGAGCGCGAACACCAGCCGCTCGACGATCTCGTCGTCGCCGATCTTGCGCCGCTCGACGCCGCGCTCCTTCGAATACGCGACGACCATCTCGTCGACGAGCGACGACGGCTTCGCCTTGCGGTCGCCCGGCACGTAGTCGTACCAGCCGGCGCCCGTCTTCTGGCCGAAGCGGCCCTGTTCGCACAGGCGGTCGGCGATCTTCGAATACTGCAGGTCGGGCTGCTCGACGTAGCGCCGCTTGCGGATAGCCCAGCCGATGTCGTTGCCGGCGAGGTCGCTCATCCGGAACGGCCCCATCGCGAAGCCGAACTTCTCGATCGCGCGATCGACCTGCGCGGGCAGCGCGCCTTCCTCGAGCATGAACAGCGCCTGGCGGATGTACTGCTCGATCATCCGGTTGCCGATGAAGCCGTCGCACACGCCCGACACCACCGCCGTCTTGCGGATTTTCTTCGCCACCGCCATCACGGTCGCGAGCACGTCCTTCGCGGTCTGCGCGCCCCGCACGACCTCGAGCAGCTTCATCACGTTCGCGGGGCTGAAGAAGTGCATGCCGACCACGTCCTGCGGACGCTTCGTGAACGCCGCGATCTTGTCGACGTCGAGCGTGGACGTATTGGACGCGAGGATCGCGCCCGGCTTCGCGACTTCGTCGAGCTTCCTGAACACCTGCTCCTTCACGCCGAGTTCCTCGAACACGGCCTCGACGATCAGGTCGGCGTCCTTCAGGTCGTCGTAAGACAGCGTCGGCGTGATCAGCGCCAGGCGCGCATCGAGCTTCTCCTGCGTGAGCTTGCCCTTCCTCACCTGCGCGTCGTAGTTCTTGCGGATCGTCGCGAGGCCGCGCTCCAGCGCGTCCTGCTTCGTCTCGAGCAGCGTGACGGGCAGTCCCGCGTTGATGAAGTTCATCGCGATTCCGCCGCCCATCGTGCCCGCGCCGATCACGCCGACCCGGCGGATCTCGCGCAGCGGCGTATCGGCCGGCACGTCGGGAATCTTGCTCGCCGCCCGCTCGCCGAAGAACGCGTGGCGCAGCGCGCGGCTTTCCGGCGTCATCATCAGCGCGACGAACCCTTCGCGCTCGGCGATGCTGCCCTTGTCGAAACCGTTCAGCACGCCGGCCTCGATCGCGTCGATGCACTTGTGCGGCGCGGGGTAATTCGGCGCGGCGGCCCGCGCGGAATTGCGCGCGAACTGGATGAAACCCGCCGCGTTCTCGTGGACGATCTTGCGATCGCGCACGCGCGAATGCGGCCCCTTCTGCGCGCCGACCTTGCGGGCGAACGCGACGGCCGCGTCGAGCAGGTCGCCGTCGGCCATTTCGTCGAACAGCCCGCTCTTCGCGAGCTGCTCCGACGGCACCGGCGCGCCCGACACGATCATGTTCAGCGCGGTTTCGAGCCCGACCGCGCGCGGCAGGCGCTGCGTGCCGCCCGCGCCCGGCAGCAGCCCGAGCTTCACCTCGGGCAGCGCGACCTGCGCGCCGGGCGCGGCGACCCGGTAATGCGCGCCGAGCGCGAGTTCGAGGCCGCCGCCCATCACGACGCTGTGCAGCGCCGCGACGACCGGCTTCGCGCTCGCCTCCACCGCGCGGATCACGGTGTGCAGCGTCGGCTCCTGCAAGGCCTTCGGCGTATTGAATTCGGTGATGTCGGCGCCGCCCGAGAACGCGCGGCCCGCGCCGGTCAGCACGATGCCCGTGACCGACGGGTCCCGCGCGGCGCGATCGAGCGCGTCCATGACGCCCTGGCGGGTCGACAGGCCGAGCCCGTTGACGGGCGGATTGTTGAGCGTGATGACGGCCACGCCGTCGCGAGTCGAGTAATCCACTGCCATCTGCCTGCCTCCATGCATCGCGCGCCGGATTGGCTGCGCTTTCATTGTGCGCGGTCGAACGGCCGCATGTCCGGATGAACGGAGGCAGCATACAACGAAAAAGCACGGTCGTTCAATTTGAATTTTGCTCCCGATCCGGGGACGGATCGGGCGACCGATGCGGAGGTTGAGGCGGCGGCCCGGGCCTGGGCCTTACGGCGCGCACACCGCCGTGGGCAACACGTAATCGCGGAACGTCTCTCGCAACTTCAGCTTCTGCAGCTTGCCGGTCGCGGTGTGCGGCAACGATTCGACGAACACGACGTCGTCCGGAATCCACCATTTCGCGACCTTGCCCTCGTAGAACGCGAGCAGCGTGTCGCGGGTCAGGTTCGCGCCTTCGCGCGGCACCACGACGAGCAGCGGCCGCTCGGTCCATTTCGGGTGCGCACACGCGATGCATGCGGCTTCGGCCACCCCGGGATGCGCGATCGCGACGTTCTCGATGTCGATCGAGCTGATCCACTCGCCGCCCGACTTGATCACGTCCTTGCTGCGGTCGGTGATCTGCAGGAAGCCGTCGGGGTCGATCGTCGCGACGTCGCCGGTCGGAAACCAGCCGTCCGACAGCGGCGACGCATCGCCGCGAAAGTAGTGGTCGATCACCCACGGCCCGCGCACCTGCAGTTCGCCGAACGCGACGCCGTCCCACGGCAGTTCGCGGCCGTCGTCGCCGACGATGCGCATGTCGACGCCGCAGATCACGCGCCCCTGCTTTTCGAGCAGCCGGCGCTGCGCGTCGAGCGGCCGCTGCGACTGCGCCCAGTTGAGCTTCGCGAGCGTGCCGAGCGGCGACAGTTCGGTCATTCCCCACGCATGGATCACGCGCACGCCGTATTCGTCCTCGAACGTGCGCAGCATCGCGGGCGGGCACGCGGAGCCGCCGATCACCGTGCGGTTCAGCGTCGAGAAACGCACGCCGGCTTCGCGCATGTAGTTCAGCAGGCCGAGCCACACGGTCGGCACGCCCGCGGAGAACGTCACGCGCTCGGCCTCCATCAGCTCGTACAGCGATTTCCCGTCGAGATCCTTGCCGGGCAGCACGAGCTTGCCGCCCGTCAGCGGCACCGCGTACGGCAACCCCCACGCGTTGACGTGGAACATCGGCACGACGGGCAGCACGGCGTCCATCGCGGACAGGTTCATCGCGTCGGGCAGCGCGGCGCCGTAAGCATGCAGCACGGTCGAGCGATGCGAATACAGTACGCCCTTCGGGTTGCCGGTCGTGCCCGACGTGTAGCAGAGCCCCGACGCCTGCTGCTCGTCGAGGCGCGGCCAGTCGTAGCGCCCGTCCTCGGCTTCGACGAGTGTTTCGTAGCAGACGAACGGCGTCGCGCCGAACGGCAGGTGCGCGGCGTCCGTCATCGCGATCCAGCCCCTCACGTGCGGGCATTGCGGCGCGATCGCATCGACGAGCGGCGCGAAATTGATGTCGAAGAAGACGTAGCGGTCTTCCGCGTGATTGACGATGTACGCGATCTGTTCGGGAAACAGGCGCGGGTTGATCGTGTGGCATACGGCGCCCATCCCGCCGATCCCGTAATACGCTTCCAGGTGCCGGTAGCCGTTCCACGCCAGCGTGCCGACGCGGTCGCCGGTCTCGACGCCGAGCCGCGCGAGCGCCTGCGCCAGCTGCTTCGCGCGGCGTTCGCAATCGCGGTACGTATAGCGATGCAGGTCGCCTTCCACGCGCTTCGACACGATCTCCGTGTCGCCGGCGTGCCGCGCGGCATGCGAAATCAGCGACGACACCAGCAGCGGCACATCCATCATCTGGCCCAGCAACGGCTTACCCATCGTCTTGTTCTCCCTGAGGATGCGAATCGGTGACCAGCCAGGGGACGGTTTCCGTACCGAAGCCGTCCCGGTGTGCGCCCGTCAGCGGCCCCGGACGGGCGTGGCGCACGGTGCGCGGGCCGCCATGCGGGCGGCGCGGCGCCGCCTTACAATATCGGCTTACCCAGAGGCGCTCAACATGTCGTTTTCCCGAAGCGCAGCCGATGCGGCTGACACCCTGCCCGACCTCGCCGCGACGCTCGCCGCGCCTGCCGAACGCGCGTTCGTCACGCTCGGCGACGCGTTTCATACGCGCCTGCCGGCCGCGCCGCTTGCCGCGCCGTACGTCGTCGGCTTTTCCGACGACGTCGCGCAACTGCTCGACCTGCCCCCCGCAGTCGCCGCGCAACCCGGTTTCGCCGAGCTGTTCGCCGGCAACCCGACGCGCGACTGGCCCGCGCACGCGATGCCGTACGCGTCGGTCTACTCCGGCCATCAGTTCGGCGTGTGGGCCGGCCAGCTCGGCGACGGCCGCGCGCTGACGATCGGCGAATTGCCCGGCACCGACGGCCGGCGCTACGAGCTGCAACTCAAGGGCGGCGGCCGCACGCCGTATTCGCGCATGGGCGACGGCCGCGCGGTGCTGCGCTCGTCGATCCGCGAATTCCTGTGCTCGGAAGCGATGCATCACCTCGGCATTCCGACCACGCGCGCGCTGACGGTGATCGGCTCCGACCAGCCGGTGGTGCGCGAGGAGATCGAGACGGCGGCCGTGGTCACCCGCGTGTCGGAAAGCTTCGTGCGCTTCGGTCACTTCGAGCACTTCTTCTCGAACGATCGCCCCGACCTGCTGCGCCAGCTTGCCGACCACGTGATCGACCGCTTCTATCCGGCCTGCCGCGACGCGGACGATCCGTACCTCGCGCTGCTCGAAGCGGCGACGCTGCGCACGGCCGACCTCGTCGCGCAATGGCAGGCCGTCGGCTTCTGCCACGGCGTGATGAACACCGACAACATGTCGATCCTCGGCGTGACGATCGACTACGGCCCGTTCGGCTTCGTCGATGCGTTCGATGCGAACCACATCTGCAACCACTCGGACACCAGCGGCCGCTATGCGTACCGGATGCAGCCGCGCATCGCGCACTGGAACTGCTACTGCCTCGCGCAGGCGCTGCTGCCGCTGATCGCGCTGCAGCACGGCATCGCCGACGACGATGCGCGCGCCGAGCGCGCGGTGGACGACGCCCAGGCCGTGCTCGCGAAGTTTCCGGAGCGCTTCGGCCCCGCGCTCGAACGCGCGATGCGCGCGAAACTCGGCCTCGAACTCGAACGCGAGGGCGACGCCGAACTCGCGAACAAGCTGCTCGAGACGATGCATGCGAGCCACGCGGATTTCACGCTGACGTTCCGCCGGCTCGCGCAGCTCTCGAAGCACGACGCGAGCCGCGACGCACCCCTGCGCGACCTCTTCATCGACCGTGACGCATTCGACGCATGGGCGAACCTCTACCGCGCGCGACTGTCCGAGGAAACGCGCGACGACGCGGCGCGCGCGGTTGCAATGAACCGCGCGAACCCCAAATACGTGCTTCGCAACCATCTGGCCGAAGTCGCGATCCGGCGCGCGAAGGAAAAGGATTTTTCGGAAGTCGAGCGGCTCGCGCAGATCCTGCGCCGTCCGTTCGACGAACAACCCGAGCATGAAGCGTACGCGGCGTTGCCGCCCGACTGGGCCGGCTCGCTCGAAGTGAGCTGCTCATCCTGAGCCCGCAACCCGCGCATCTCGACCGACCGATCAGGAGAACCCCCATGTCCCACGATTCCGACGACAAGACCTTCCCGTACCAGAAGGACGACGCCGAACTGCGCCGCCGGCTTACGCCGATGCAGTACGAGGTCACGCAGCACGCGGCGACCGAGCGCGCATTCACCGGCGAATACACCGACACCGAGGATGCCGGCATCTACAAGTGCGTCGTCTGCAGCACGCCGCTGTTCGAATCCGGCGCCAAGTTCCACTCGGGCTGCGGGTGGCCCAGCTACTTCAAGCCGCTCAACGGCGAGGTGATCGACGAGAAGGTCGACTACTCGCACGGGATGGTGCGCGTCGAGGTGCGCTGCAATCACTGCGGCGCGCATCTGGGCCACGTGTTCGAGGACGGCCCGCGCGACAAGACCGGTTTGCGGTACTGCATCAATTCGGCTGCGTTAAACTTCGAGTCCCGACCCGAAAACGAATGAGCGGCGCCGGGCGGATCGCCGAGGCAGCCAGCCCCGGGCGGGCCGCCCCCGATCCGCGACGGCGATGCCTGGCGGGTCCCTACAACGGTGACAGGCCGCGCCAGCGGCCCGTCACGCAGCTGCGAGCGCCATGAAATTCCTGTTCGATCTGTTTCCGATCATCCTGTTTTTTGTCGCCTTCAAGGTCTGGGGCATCTTCACCGCCACCGCCGTCGCGATCGTCGCGACGCTGGCCCAGGTCGCCTGGGTCGCCTTCCGGCACCGGAAGGTCGACACGATGCTGTGGGTCAGCCTCGGCGTGATCGTCGTGTTCGGTGGCGCCACCCTCGTCCTGCATGACGAGAAATTCATTCAATGGAAACCGACCGTGCTGTACTGGCTGTTTGCGATCGGGCTGCTCGCCGCACGCTATGCGTTCGGCAAGAACCTGATCGAGAAGATGATGGGCAAGCAGCTCACGCTGCCCGTACCCGTGTGGGACAAGCTGAACGTCGCCTGGGCGCTGTTCTTCGCGGTGCTCGGCGTCGCGAACCTGTACGTGGTGCACAACTTCACCGAATCGCAATGGGTGAACTTCAAGCTGTTCGGTACGACGGGCGCGATGGTCGTGTTCATCATCCTGCAGAGCCTGTGGCTCACGAAGTACCTGAAGGACGAATGACATGAGCGACGCCTTTCTCCACGCCTCCGCCGACGAACGCATCGCGCTGATCGAAGCGCGCCTCACCGCGTCGCTCGCGCCGCTGTCGCTCACCGTGCGCGACGACAGCGCGCAGCACGCGGGCCATGCGGGCGCGGCCTCCGGCGGCCATTTCACGGTCACGATCGTCTCGTCCGCGTTCGCGGGCAAGCCGCGCGTCGCGCGGCACCGGCTGGTGTATGATGCGCTCGCTGATGCGATGCAGCGCGGCATTCACGCGCTCGCGATCGTGGCGTACACGCCCGAAGAATTCAACGAATCTTCAATCTAGTCTCATTAGGAATTCCCGATGATCCTGAAATCCCCCGCCTGTGGGTCGCGGCGGCTGCATTTGCAGCGGCACCGGCATTCGCCCAGAACATCGCCGTCGTCAACGGCACGCCGATTCCGAAGTCGCGCGCCGACGCGATGGTCGCGCAACTCGTCCAGCAAGGCCAGACCGACGGCCCGCAACTGCAGCAGGCCGTGCGCCAGGAACTGGTGAACCGCGAAATCCTGATGCAGGAAGCGATCCGCGAAGGCATCCCGAATCGTCCGGACGTGAAGGCGCAAGTCGCCGTCGCGCAGCAGACCGTCGTGCTGCGCTCGATGATCGAGAGCTTCCTGAAGAAGAACCAGCCGACCGATGCCGAAGTGAAGGCGCGCTACGACGAACTCGTCAAGGGCGTGGGCGGCAACCGCGAGTACCACCTGCACCACATCCTCGTCGACAACGAGCAGCAGGCGAAGGACCTGATCGCGAAGATCAAGGGCGGCGCGAAGTTCGAGGACCTCGCGAAGCAATACTCGAAGGACCCGGGTTCCGGCAAGAACGGCGGCGATCTCGACTGGTCCGACCCGAAGGCGTACGTGCCGGAATTCGCGGCAGCCGCGCAGAAGCTGCAGAAAGGCCAGATGACCGACGCGCCGGTGAAGACGCAGTTCGGCTGGCACATCATCCGCGTCGACGACATCCGCGACATCGCGCCGCCGCCGTTCGATCAGGTGAAGGCGCAGATCGCGCAGCAGCTCGTGCAGCAGAAGCTGCAGGCGTTCGAGGAAGGTCTGCGTCAGCAGGCGAAGATCCAGTAACGCCGGCGCGCATCATACGCGCATCGAAAAGCCGCTCTTCGGAGCGGCTTTTTCTTTTGGCGTGCACGAAACGGATGTAGCGCGACGCGATGGTGCGTGGCCGACGCGCAATAAAAAACCGCTCCGGAGAGCGGCTTTCCCATATCAGGTGTTACCCGCCTGCGGCGTTCGCTACGCGGCGGGATAAAACACATCGTGATAACGCACGTCGCCCGCCGGCAGCGGCGCCGATTCGTCGAACGACAGCGCGAGGAAATACTCGGCCGGCACGCCCGGAAACACGATGTCGCCGCGCGGCTCGAACCCGAAACGCGTGTAATACGCGGGCTCGCCCAGCACCACGCAGCCACGCGCGCCGAGCCGCCGCAACGCATCGAGCCCCGTGCGCACGAGTCCCGCGCCGATGCTTTGCCGCTGGCAATCGGGCCGCACCGCGAGCGGTGCCAGCCCATACCACTGCTGGCTGCCGGCCGGCTCGCCGCCGATCGCGACGGGCGAGAACGCGACGTGCCCGACGATACGCCCGTCGCGCTCCGCGACGAGCGATACGCTCAGCGCCCCGTCCGTGCGCAGCGTGTCGACGATGCGCTGTTCGAACTCGCCGCCCTGCGGCTCGCCCGCGAACGCCGCCCGGATCACGCGGCCGATCGCGTCGGCCTCGCTCGCCCGTTCGTCACGCAGCGTGACGACCTCGACCGGCGCGTTCGGGTCGAACATCATCCGATCAGCCGATCCAGCGGCGCGCGTTGCGGAACACGCGCAGCCACGGGCTCGCTTCACCCCAGCCTTCCGGGTGCCAGCTCATCGTGACCGTGCGATGCACCCGCTCCATGTGCGGCATCAGCACCGAGAAGCGGCCGTCGGCCGTCGTGACCGACGTGATGCCGGCCGGCGACCCGTTCGGGTTGAACGGATAGCGTTCGGTCGCTTCGCCGCGGTGGTCGACGTAGCGCATCGCGACCGCGACGCGGTCGATGTCGCCCTGCTGCGAGAAGTCCGCGTAGCCTTCGCCGTGCGCGACCGCGACCGGAATCCGCGAGCCTTCCATCCCCGCGAAGAAGATCGACGGCGACTTCTCCACCTCGACGAACGAGAAGCGCGCCTCGAACTGCTCGGACTTGTTGCGCGTGAACTTCGGCCACGCTTCCGCGCCCGGGATCATCGACGCGATGCTCGACAGCATCTGGCAGCCGTTGCAGATACCGAGGGCGAACGTATCGGGACGCGCGAAGAACGCCGAGAACATGTCGGCGAGGTTCGCGTTGAAACGGATCGTCTTCGCCCAGCCTTCGCCCGCACCCAGCACGTCGCCGTACGAGAAGCCGCCGCACGCGACCGCACCCGCGAAATCGGCCAGCGTCGCGCGGCCGGCGAGCAGGTCGCTCATGTGCACGTCGTGCGCATCGAAGCCTGCGCGATCGAACGCGTACGCGGTTTCCAGATGCGAGTTCACGCCCTGCTCGCGCAGGATCGCGACGCGCGGCCGTGCGCCCGTCGCGATGAACGGCGCGGCGATGTCGTCGGCCGGATCGAACGTGAGCACCGGCGAGAGGCCCGGATCGGCCGCGTCGAGCAGCGCGTCGTATTCGGCATCCGCGCAGGCTGGGTTGTCGCGCAGGCGCGCGATGCGCCAGCTCACTTCGCTCCATGCGCGATGGAGTTCGGCACGCGGCGCGTCGAAGATCTTCTTCGCATCGCGGTACACCTCGATCACGTCGCGATCGTTGACCGAGCCGATCACGTGCGAGCACGTCGACAGACCGAATTCGCGCAGCGCGCCGAGCACCGCATCGCGGTCGGATGCGCGTACCTGCACGACAGCGCCGAGTTCTTCGGAGAACAGTGCGCGCAGCGTGCGGTCGTCGCGAAGGCCGCTCGTCTGCTTCGCCCAGTCCTTCGCGTCGCCGTAGTCGGATTCGTGGTTCGGGTCGAGCGTCAGCATGTCGACGTTCAGCGACACGCCCGCGTGGCCCGCGAACGCCATTTCGCACACGGTTGCCCACAGGCCGCCGTCCGAGCGGTCGTGGTAGGCGAGCAGCTTGTCCTGCGCATTGAGCGACTGGATCGCGTTGAAGAAGCGCTTCAGGTCTTCCGCGTCGTCGACGTCCGGCGTCGTGTCGCCGACCTGCTGCGTGACCTGCGCGAAGATGCTGCCGCCCATCCGGTTCTTCCCGCGGCCGAGATCGATCGCGATCAGCACTGTGTCGCCCGCGTCGGCCACGCGGCGCAGTTGCGGCGTCAGATGACGGCGCACGTCCTCGACCGGCGCGAACGCGGAGATGATCAGCGACACCGGCGACACCACTTCCTTCGCGACGCCCTGCTCGTCCCACTTCGTCTTCATCGACAGCGAGTCCTTGCCGACCGGGATGCCGATCCCGAGCGCCGGGCACAGCTCCATGCCGATCGCCTTGACCGTGTCGAACAGCGCGGCGTCCTCGCCGGCCGTGCCGCACGCGGCCATCCAGTTCGCCGACAGCTTCAGTTTGTCGAGCGACGCGATCGGCGCGCTCGCGATGTTCGTGATCGCTTCGCCAACGGCCATGCGGCCCGATGCCGGCGCATCGATCACGGCGAGCGGCGTGCGCTCGGCCATCGTCATCGCCTCGCCCTTGAAGCCCGCGTAGTCGAGCGCGGTGATCGCGCAGTCGGCCACCGGCACCTGCCACGGGCCGACCATCTGGTCGCGCACCGACGTACCGCCGACCGAACGGTCGCCGATCGTGATCAGGAACGACTTGCTGCCGACCGTCGGGTGCTTCAGCACGTCGACCGCGACTTCCGACAGTGCGATACCCGTCACGTCGACCGGCGCGCGCTCGGTCGCGACGCGCACGACGTCGCGGTGCATGCGCGGCGGCTTGCCGAGCAGCACTTCCATCGGCATGTCGACCGGGTATTCGTCGGCGCCCGTCGCTTCGTCGTCGACGAGCTTCAGCTGGCGTTCGTCAGTCGCGACACCGACCACCGCGAACGGGCAGCGCTCGCGCGCGCAGATCGCCTCGAAGCGCGGCAGGTCGGCCGGCGCGATCGCCAGCACGTAGCGCTCCTGCGCCTCGTTCGACCAGATTTCGCGCGGCGACAGGCCCGATTCCTCGAGCGCGACCTTGCGCAGTTCGAAGCGCGCGCCCTTGCCGGCGCCGTCGACGATTTCGGGGAATGCGTTCGACAGGCCGCCCGCGCCGACGTCGTGGATGCTCAGGATCGGGTTTTCCGCACCGAGCTGCCAGCAGCCGTTGATCACTTCCTGCGCGCGCCGCTCGATTTCCGGGTTGCCGCGCTGCACCGAGTCGAAGTCGAGTTCGGCCGTGTTCGCGCCGGTCGCCATCGAGCTCGCGGCGCCGCCGCCCATGCCGATCCGCATGCCGGGGCCGCCGATCTGGATCAGCAGCGAGCCGGCCGGCACGTCGTGCTTGTGCGTGTGCTGATCCGCGATGTTGCCGAGGCCGCCCGCGATCATGATCGGCTTGTGATAGCCGTGCACCGTGCCGCCGACGTTCTGCTCGTACACGCGGAAATAGCCGCCGAGGTTCGGGCGGCCGAATTCGTTGTTGAACGCGGCGCCGCCGAGCGGGCCGTCGATCATGATCTGCAGCGGCGACGCGATGCGGTCAGGACGGCCGTACGGGCCGTGCTGCTCGTTCGGGTTGCGCTCGGCCACCGGCTGCGCGGCGTCGCGCGCGTTTTCCCACGGCTGGCGGGCGTCGGGCAGGTCGAGATTCGACACGGTGAAGCCCGTGAGGCCGGCCTTCGGACGCGCACCGCGGCCCGTCGCGCCTTCGTCGCGGATTTCGCCGCCCGCGCCGGTCGCCGCCCCCGGGAACGGCGAGATCGCCGTCGGATGGTTGTGCGTCTCGACCTTCATCAGCGTGTGCGTGAGCTCGGTGTGGCGGCCGTAGCGCTCACCCGGCTCGCCAGCCGCACCGGCCTTGCGCGGGAACCAGCGCTCGGCTTCGGCGCCGACCATGATCGACGAGTTGTCCGAATACGCGACGATCGTGCCCTGCGGGCTCAGCTTCTCGGTGTTGCGGATCATCGCGAACAGCGACATGTCCTGCGCTTCGCCGTCGATCGTCCACTGCGCGTTGAAGATCTTGTGGCGGCAGTGTTCGCTGTTCGCCTGCGCGAACATCATCAGTTCGACGTCGGTCGGGTTGCGTTCGAGATTGCGGAACGCGTCGACCAGATAGTCGATCTCGTCGTCGGCGAGCGCGAGGCCCAGTTCGACGTTCGCGCGCTCCAGCGCGCCGCGGCCGACGCCGAGCACGTCGACGGTCGACAGCGGCTTGGCCGGCAGTTCGTCGAACAGGTGCTTCGCATCGTCGCGCGCCGCGACCACGCTTTCGGTCATCCGGTCATGCAGCGCGGCCGCGACGGCCGCGCGCGCGTCGTCCGACAGCGCCTTCTTGCCGCCGAGCAGGCCCGACTTCAGCGTGACCGTGAATTCGACGCCGCGCTCGATGCGGCGCACCTGCGTGAGGCCGCAGTGCTGCGCGATGTCGGTCGCCTTGCTCGCCCACGGCGAGACCGTGCCGAAGCGCGGCAGCACGACGAAGGTCTCGGTCGCGCCCTTCTCGCCCGCCGGCTGGAACGGCTCGCCGTAGTGCATCAGCGCATCGATGCGCGCGCTGTCGTCGGCCGACAGCGGCTCGGCCGCATTGACGAAGTGCAGGAACTGGCCGCGCACCGCGACGATGTTGGCGTCGATTTGCCTGAGCGTGTCGAGCAGACGGGTTTGACGGAAATCGGAGAGGGCCGAAGCGCCGGGAAAACACGAGAAGTGAGCCATGGGCTGGACTGACGTCGATGAGTCGCGCGAGGTGGCGACGTGGGGCGAAAGGAAGGCCGTAATTATACCCGGAAGTCGGCCGCCCAAGACCGGCCGATCGGTAGTCCGCGTGCACCGCATCGGTGCCCGGGCGCGGGGCGCGCACGGCCGGCCACCGGACGGCCTGCGCGGGCCAGCGCGCCGGCCGCCGCGACGCAACCGCACGACCCATGCTCGGCCGGCGCCGGCTCGCGCACTTTTGGCGCTATCATTCCGGGTTCACCGGGCCCGGGCCCTCAGCGAATTCTCACCGGGCGGCGTGCGCGCCGCCCGTCATCGAAGCAATCCATGGATGTCATCGTCATCGGCGGCGGAATCAGCGGCGTCGCCACCGCCTACCAGCTGCGCGCGGCCGGCCATCGCGTGTGCGTGGTCGAACGCCACGCGACCGTCGCGCAAGGCGCGACCTACGGCGACGGCGGCGCGCTGCTGCCGAGCCCGCTCGACGTCTGGTTCGGCCCGACGTTCATGCGCCAGCGCCAGCCGCGCGACAGCGGCATCGTCTACAAGCCGGGCTTCAACGGCGGCGTGCGCCGCTTCGTCAAGCAGCTCGGCACGCTGCGCGAGCCCGACGCGTTCGCCGCGCAGTACGCGCGGCTGCGCCCGCTGATCGACGTGTCGCGCGACACGCTCGCCGATATCGAGGCGCGCCTCGAGCTCGAATTCGAGCAGAAACCGGGCATCCTGCACGTCGTGCGCGATCCACGCGACTGGGATGCGCTGCAGCCCGCGCTCGACCTGCTGCGCACGCTCGACCAGCCGTACCGCCTCCTCAGCGCCGACGAATGCGCGGCGCTCGAACCGTCGGTGCCGGCGGAGCCCGGCTTTGCCGGCGGCGTGCTGCTCGAAACCGAGCGCACCGGCAATTGCCCGCTGTTCGCGAAACTGGTCAAGCAGACGCTCGACGAGCACGGCGTGCAGTTCTGCTTCGGCGCGGACGTCGCCGCGATCCGCATCGACAACGGCCGGGCCGCGGTCGAGCTCGTGCCGCCGGGCAACGGGAGCACGGCGAAGGCGCGCGAGGTCGACGTGATGTCCGCCGACGCGATCGTGGTCGCCGCCGGCGCGGGCAGCCTCCCGCTGCTCGAACGGCTCGGCTGGCGCTTGCCGCTGCATCCGGTCCGCACCCATACGCTCACCGCGCCTGTCGCGTACGAAGAACACGCACCGCACCTGAGCGTCGTCGATGCGATCAAGCGAATCTCGATCACGCGCACCCACCAGCGGTTGCGTATCGGCGGCGGCGCCGTGCTGCAGAGCCTCGCCGATACCGCGAAGCCGCTCGCCGAGCCGTTGTCCGAGGCCGCGCTCGCGCTGCTCGGCCAGGCCGTCCACGACTGGGTGCCCGGCGCCGCGAAGATTTCGGCCGCGCTGTCGTGGCAAGGCATGCAACTGCTGTCGCCGGACGGCCTGCCCGTCGTGGGTCCGACCCCGCATCCACGCGTGTTCGTCAATTTCGGCCATGGCCCGGCCGGCTGGGGCCTCGCGTGCGGGTCTGCTAAAGTGGTGACCGACTATCTGGGCGGCAACGTCCAGCACTGGCCCGCCGGCACGCTCGCCGCGCTGAGCGCCGGCCGCTTCACGACCTGACCGCCGCGGGCCGACTCGTGGCGGCATCCTTGCCAGCCGCCACGATCCCGCGATGACCGTTACCCATCCGCTTCCCGATTCCGATCCGATCGCGCTCTTGCGCGTCGTCGACCTGCGCGCCGCCGAAGCCGACGCCACCGCTGCGCTGCCGCCGCACACGCTGATGGGCCGCGCCGGCGCCGCCGCCGCGCGCTGGCTGTCCGAGCGCATCGCCGGCGACGATCGCCCCGTCTGGTTCGCGGTCGGCCCCGGCAACAACGGCGGCGACGCACTGGTCGCCGCCGCGCAGCTCCAGCAACTCGGCGTCGCGACGCATGCGTGGATGCCGGTACCGGTCAAGCCGGACGACGCGCAATGGGCGCTCGGTCTCGCGCGCTCGGCCGGCGTGCCGCTGTCGGCTACCCCGCCCGCGTCGCTGGATGGTTACGCGTGGATCGTCGACGGGCTGTTCGGCATCGGTCTCGGCCGCGCGCTCGGCGGCGCGTTCGCCGAGCAGGCCGCACGCATCGCCGCCCATGCGCGCGGCGGCGGCCGCGTGCTCGCGCTCGACGTGCCGAGCGGGCTCGACAGCGACACGGGCCGGATCGTCGGCGCGGGCATCGCCGTCGCGGCCACCCACACGCTCACCTTCATCGGCGCGAAGCCCGGCCTCTACACGGGCGAAGGCCGCGATCTCGCCGGCGAGATCCACGTCGCGTCGCTCGACGTCACGCCGCCCGCCGCGCCGGCCATCGTGCTGAATGCGCCCGCGCGGTTCGCCGCGGCGCTGCCCGTGCGTGCCTTCGCGTCCCACAAGGGCACGTACGGCAGCCTCGCGGTGCTCGGCGGCGACACCGGCATGTGCGGCGCGCCGATCCTCGCCGCCCGCGCCGCGCTGTTCGCGGGCGCCGGCAAGGTGCACGTCGGCTTCCTCGGCGCAGGCGCGCCGCCGTACGATCCGCCCTTCCCCGAACTGATGCTGCATCCGGCCGACACGCTCGACCTCGGCGCGATGACCGCGCTCGCGGCCGGTTGCGGGCTCGGCACACGCGAAGCCGCGGCGACGCTGGTGCGCGACGCGCTCGCGCACGACATCGCGACGCTGCTCGATGCCGATGCGCTGAACCTCGTCGCGACGCACGCGGACCTCGCGGCCGCCGTCGCCACGCGCGGCGCGCGCGGCAATCCGTACGTGCTGACGCCGCATCCGCTCGAAGCCGCGCGCCTGCTCGGCGGCGACACGGCCTCGGTACAGCGCGATCGCGTCGCGGCCGCACAAGCGCTCGCCGCACGCTACGCGGCCATCGTGGTGCTGAAAGGCTCGGGCACGGTGATTGCGGCGCCCGACGGCCGCGTGACGATCAACCCGACCGGCAACGCGGCGCTCGCCACGGGCGGCACCGGCGACGTGCTCGGCGGCCTGATCGGCGCACTACTGGCGCAGCGGGTCGCGCCGTACGAAGCCGCGCTGGCCGGCGTCTACCTGCACGGTCTCGCGGCCGACACGCTGACCGCGAACGGCACCGGGCCGGCCGGGCTCACCGCGGGCGAGCTCGCGCCGATGGTACGCACGCTGATCAATCGCCTTTTTTATCCGTCGCCGCGCGCCGACACGTAACGCCGCTATACTGACTGCCCCGCCGCACGGCGGGCCTTCTCGTCCGCCGGCTTTCCGATCCCGATGAGCCGGCGCGGCATTCCTCCCGATTCACGCTTCACTCGAACCGCCATGACGCTGAAATCGCTCCCCGCCTGGACTGCCCTTCAATCCCACTTCGAACAGATCCGCCACGCGCGGCTGCGCGACTGGTTCGCGCCGGAAAACGATCGCGCGCCGACCCGCGCCGAACGCTTCACGATTCCGGGCGGCGGTCTCGCGGCCGATTTCTCGAAGAATCGCATCGACGACGAAACGCTGCGCCTGCTCGTGCAGCTCGCGCGCGACGCCGGCGTCGAGGCGCGCCGCGACGCGATGTTCGCGGGCGAGATCGTCAACCCGACCGAAGGCCGCGCCGCGCTGCACACCGCGCTGCGCGCGACCGACCCACAAGCGCCGTTCCATGCGCAGGTGAGCGCCGAGCGCGCGAAGATGGCGACGTTCGCGCGCGCCGTGCGCAGCGGCACGTGGACGGGCTATACGGGCAAGCGCATTCGCCACGTGATCAACATCGGCATCGGCGGCTCGGATCTCGGCCCGAAGATGGTCGTGCATGCGCTGCACCACGTCGCGACGCCCGAGATCTCGACGCACTTCGTGTCGAACGTCGACGGCGCCGATCTCGCGCGCGTGCTCGAACAGGTCGATCCCGAGGAAACGCTCGCGATCATCGTGTCGAAGACCTTCACGACGCTCGAGACGATGACGAACGCACGCTCGCTGCGCGACTGGTTCGTCGCGCGCGGCTGCCCCGAGGATGCGCTCGCGAAGCACTTCGTCGGCGTGTCGGCGAACCCGGCCGAAGTCGTGAAGTTCGGCATCGCCGCGGACAACGTGTTCGAAATGTGGGACTGGGTCGGCGGCCGCTATTCGCTGTGGTCGGCGGTCGGCCTGTCGATCATGATCGCGATCGGCCCCGAACAGTTCGACGAGCTGCTGGCCGGCGCGAACGACATGGACCGCCACTTCCGCGAAGCGCCGCTCGAGCGCAACCTGCCGGTGCTGCTCGGCCTGATCGGCATCTGGTACCGGAATTTCTTCGGCTCGCAGAGCTATCTCGTCGCGCCGTATTCGGAAGCGCTGCATTACCTGCCGTCGTACCTCCAGCAGCTCGAAATGGAGAGCAACGGCAAATCCGCGCGCCTGGACGGCACTTTCGTCGACTACCCGACGTCGGCCGTCACGTGGGGCGAGCCGGGCACCAACGGCCAGCATGCGTTCTTCCAGATGCTGCACCAAGGGCCGACGATCGTGCCGATCGACTTCATCGCGGTGCTGACGCCCGAACATCCGCTCGCGAGCCATCACCCGAAACTGCTCGCGAACTGCTTCGCGCAGAGCGAAGCGCTGATGCTCGGCCGCACGCTCGAGGAAGCGCGCAAGGTCGCCGGGCCCGGCAAGGAAGCGCTCGCGCCGCACCTGACGTTCCCCGGCAACCGCCCGACCACGACGCTGCTCGTCGATGCGCTGACGCCGCGCACGCTCGGCGCGCTGATCGCGCTTTACGAGCACAAGGTGCTCGTGCAGGCGACGGTGTGGGACATCAATCCGTTCGACCAGTGGGGCGTCGAGCTCGGCAAGATTCTCGGCAAGGTGGTCGAAGCCGACCTGTCGGCCGAATCGGTCGATCCGGCGAAGCACGACTCGTCGACCACGGCGCTGATCGAGCGCGCCCGCGCGGCACTCAAGCGTTGAAGCGCTGACGCGACGGCGTCATGCCCATGCCGGCCGCGCGATCCACTCTACGCGGCCGGCACGACCATTCACGCGTTGCGCGAAGCCGCGTGCGGCGCGACGATGCGCCCCGCATCGATGGTGACCGTCGTCGCGCAGCGGCGCGCGAGTTCCGCGTCGTGCGTGACGAGCACGAGCGTCGCGCCGTGCGCGCGGTTCAGTTCGAACATCAGGTCGATGACCGCGTGGCCGGTGGCCGCGTCGAGGCTGCCAGTCGGCTCGTCGGCGAACAGGATCGCCGGGCGCGTGACGAACGCGCGGGCGAGCGCGACACGCTGCTGTTCGCCGCCCGACAGCAGTTTCGGATAATGCGCGGTGCGTTCGCCGAGACCGACCTGCACGAGCAGCGCCCGCGCGCGGTCGGCCGCATCGCGCGCGCTGATGCCGCCCTGCAGTTCGAGCGGCAGCATCACGTTCTCGAGCGCCGTCAGATGCGGCATCAACTGGAACGACTGGAATACGAAGCCGACCGCGCCGTTGCGCAGCGCCGCGCGTTCGTCCTCGTCGAGCTGGTCGAGCGCACGGCCGAGCAGGCGAACCGTGCCGCTCGTCGCGCTGTCCAACCCTGCAAGCAGGCCAAGCAGCGTCGATTTGCCCGACCCCGACGCGCCGACGATCGCGAGGCTGCTGCCCGGCTGCACGGCGAGCGTGATGCCGTCGAGGATCGTCAGCTCGCCCGTTGCATCGGCAACCCGCTTGCACACGTCATGGACTTCGATGATCGGATCGGTAATCTTGAACATGGACACGACATTTCGCTGGAAAAGACGCGCGGCGGCCGCCGCGCTGCTGGGCACCCTGCTGGCCGTCACCGTGCCCGCACGCGCCGCGACGGCGCCGGCATCGGGCCCGCCCGTGATCGTCGTGCTCGGCGACAGTCTCTCGGCCGAATACGGCTTGCCGCGCGACACCGGCTGGGTGGCACTGCTGCGGCAACGGCTCACGACCGAGCGAATCGATTATAGCGTCGCGAACGCCAGCGTCAGCGGCGACACCACGAGCGGCGGCCGTGCGCGATTGCCCGCGGTGCTGCAGCGGCTCAAGCCGTCGATCGTCGTCGTCGAACTCGGTTCGAACGACGCGCTGCGCGGCGTGCCGCTCGCGACGACCGAGCAGAACCTGCGCGACATCATCGCCAGCGCCCAGCGCGCGCGGGCGAAGGTCGTGCTGGTCGGCATGTACGTGCCACCCAATTACGGCCCCGACTACACGCAGAAGTTCCACGCAGTCTATACGCGGCTGTCGAAGGATCTCGGCGTGCCGCTCGTGCCGTTCCTGCTGGCCGGCATCGAGAACAAGCCCGAGATGTTCCAGGCCGACCAGATGCATCCCGCGCAGCAGGCGCAGGGCGTCCTGCTCGACAATGTGTGGCCGGCACTGAAGCCGTTGCTCGGCAAGCCGCGCGGCTGACCGCAGCCGAGCGTCGCAAAACAAAAAGCCCCGCTTCGAGCGGGGCTTTTTGATGGTTGCGGGCGAAACGAGGCTCAGTTGTCGCCGTCCTGCTGCTGGCTGGCCGTCGTGCTGCCGTACAGCTTGACCTTCGAGCGATCGCGCAACGCGGCGAGATACGCCTCGCCTTCGCTCTGCGCGTCGACCTGCGCCATCTGCTGCTGCGCGGCCGCCAGTTGCTGCGGATCGACCGCCGAACCCGGGATCACCGCGTTCACACGATAGATCGCATAACCGTCCGCGCCGAGGTCGACCCCGACGTAAGCCGGCAGCGTCTTCGCATCGACCTTGTAGACGGCGCTCAGCGCAGCCGGCGTCAGGCCCTGCGATTGCGTGCGCGACACCTTCTGCGCAGCCGCGAACCCGTCGGTCGACTTCGACTTCTGCAGTTCGGCCAACTTCGCCGCCCCATCCTTCTTCGCGAGTTCCGCGGCCTGCTCGGCGATGACCTTCTGGCGCACGACGTCCTTGATCGCGTCGAGCGCGGGTACCGCGGCCGGCTTGTGCTCGGTCACGCGCGCCGAGATCAGCGTGTTGTTGCCGACGTCGATCGCCTGCGTGTTGTTCTGGTTCTTCACCGCGTCATTCGCGAACACGGCGGCCAGGAACTTCGGATTGTTCAACGGGCTCGTCGGCGCCAGTTGCGGATTCGGCGTCGGCGTGACGGTGGCCGTCTGGATCGTCAGCTTGTACTTGTCCGCGGCCGGCTGCAGCGTCTTCGCCTTTTCGTAGACGGTCGACGTGAAGCCTTCCGCGTTGTCCGAGAACGCCTTCGATGCGTACTGCTGCTTCAGGTCGACCGCGATCTGGTCCTTCACTTCCGCGAACGGCTTGACGACCGCCGGCTTCACTTCGGTCGCCTTCAGGATGTGAAAACCGAGATCCGACTGCACGATACCGCTCACGTCGCCCTGCTTGAGCGAGAACGCGGCATCGTCGAATGCCTTGCCGCCCGCGGTCGAGCCACGCGTGATGAAGCCGAGGTCGCCGCCCTTCGCCGCCGACGGCGCGTCCTGCGAGCTCTTCTGCGCGATCTGCGCGAACTGGTCCGGATGCGCCTTCACGTCGGCGAGCAGTTGCTCGGCCTTCGCCTTTGCTGCTGCCTTGTCGGCCGCGCTGGCGCTGCCCGGCGCGGCGATGAAGATGTGGCTCACGCGCACCTGCGCTTCGGTACGGAAGTGCGTCGGGTTGTCGTCGTAAAACTTCTTGATGTCCGCTTCGGTCGGCTGCGCGCTCGCGGCCGCTGCGGCCGGCGAATAGACGAGGTACTGGATCGTCGCGGTTTCCGGCGTCGCGAAGCTCTGCTTGTGCGCGTCGTAGTACGCGGTGAGCTGCGCGTCGGTCGGCTGGACCTTCGCTGCGAAGTCGCTCGTCTTCAGCACGAGCGCCTGCACTTCACGCTGCTGCGCGGCGAGTTCGGACAAGCGTTGCGCGAGGCTCTTCGGCGTGAACGCGCTCGACACGATGCTGGCCGGAATCTGCTGCAGCGACAGGCTGTAGCGCACGCGCTCCTGGTACTGCTCGGGCGTCATCCCCTGGAACGACAGCAGCTGCGCATAGCGTTCGACGTCGATCGTGCCGTCGGGCTTCTTCAGCGACGCGATCATCGGGTCGCTCATCAGCGCGTCGCGCACGGCGTTGTCGGATGCGGTCAGGTGCAGACGCTGCGTCTCGTCGGCCAGCACGCGTTGCTGGATCAGGCCGTCGAGCACCTGCTTGCGATGTTCGGGCGTGTCGAACATCTTGATGTCGAACTGCCCGCCGAGCGCCTGGCGTGCCTGGTCGATCTGCTGGCGGAACGCGCCGTCGAATTCGACCCGCGTGATCTTGTGCCCGTTGACTGCCGCGACGTTCGCACTGTCGTCGAAGAAGCCGCGGAAACCTTGGATCCCGACGAAACCCAGCCCCGGCAACACGATCAGGAGCAGGAGCGCCATCATCAGGCGCTGGTGATTACGGAAGAAATCGAGCATGCGTGACGGGAAAATTGGACAAAACGTCCGATATTACAACATACGGGGTGGGACGGGATAAAACGCAGGCGCTTCCTTCACTCCGCAGTCACGCGCCCGGCAGCGGGCACAAACCGAACGCACAAACAACAATGCCCGCACAAGGCGGGCATTGTTGTTTGTTTGGCGGAGCGGACGGGACTCGAACCCGCGACCCCCGGCGTGACAGGCCGGTATTCTAACCGACTGAACTACCGCTCCTTGGTCTGGCTGAATCGGGAAACTGGTGGGTGCTGAGGGGTTCGAACCCCCGACCTACGCCTTGTAAGGGCGCCGCTCTACCAGCTGAGCTAAGCACCCGTTTCCGATTCGTTCTGACTGCGATCTGCGTTTGCGCATCAACAATCAGCGAGCCCGCAAGTGTAATTCATCCCCGATCATTTTGCCAAGCCTGTGCGTGAATTTTTTTAACGCACGCGCTCGCACGATTGCGCTGCGCATAAAAAAACCCGCGGACACCGCCGCGGGTTTCGTGAACAACCGTCAGCAACGACGGTGCTCTGGGTCTCAGTGCTTGACGACTTCCGTCGAGCCCGCATCCTTCGCGGCCTCACCGACCGGCGCCGCAGCCTTCGCTTCTTCTTCCGGCGGCAGCGGCGTCGGCGAACGCTCGAGCGCGAGCTCCAGCACCTTGTCGATCCAGCGGACCGGCACGATCTCGATCGCGTTCTTCACGTTGTCCGGAATGTCCGCGAGATCCTTCACGTTCTCTTCCGGAATCAGCACGAGCTTGATACCGCCGCGATGCGCAGCCAGCAGCTTTTCCTTCAGCCCGCCGATCGGCAGCACTTCGCCACGCAACGTGATTTCGCCCGTCATCGCGACGTCGGCCCGCACGGGAATACCCGTCAGCACCGACACCAGCGCGGTCGTCATCGCACCGCCGGCGGACGGGCCGTCCTTCGGCGTCGCGCCTTCCGGCACGTGGATGTGGATGTCCTGCTTCTCGAACGCTTCGTCCTTGATGCCGAGACGACGCGAACGCGAGCGCACGACCGAACGCGCAGCCTCGACCGACTCCTTCATCACGTCGCCGAGCGAACCCGTACGGATCACGTTGCCCTTGCCCGGCATCACCGCGGCTTCGATCGTCAGCAGGTCGCCGCCGACTTCCGTCCACGCGAGGCCGGTCACCTGACCGACCTGGTTTTCCTTCGCCGCGAGGCCGAAGTCGTACTTGCGCACGCCGAGGAACGTGTCGAGGTTCTCGCCATCGACCTTGATCGCGCCCGATGCCTTCTTCAACAGCAGCATCTTCACGACCTTGCGGCAGATCTTCGACACTTCCCGCTCGAGCGAACGCACACCGGCTTCGCGCGTGTAATAGCGGATGATGTCGCGGATCGCCTGCTCGGTGACCTCGATCTCGCCGTCCTTCAGCCCGTTGTTCTTCTTCTGCTTCGGCAGCAGGTAACGCTGGGCAATGCTGACCTTCTCGTCTTCCGTGTAGCCCGACAGACGGATCACTTCCATCCGGTCGAGCAGCGGCGGCGGGATGTTCAGCGAGTTCGACGTCGCGACGAACATCACGTCCGACAGGTCGAAGTCGACTTCGATGTAGTGGTCGGCGAACGTGTGGTTCTGTTCCGGATCGAGCACTTCGAGCAGCGCCGACGACGGATCGCCGCGGAAATCCATGCCCATCTTGTCGACTTCGTCGAGCAGGAAGAGCGGATTGCGCACGCCGACCTTCGCGAGGCTTTGCAGGATCTTGCCCGGCATCGAACCGATGTACGTGCGGCGGTGACCGCGGATCTCGGCTTCGTCACGCACGCCGCCGAGCGCCATGCGGACGAACTTGCGGTTCGTCGCACGGGCGATCGACTGGCCAAGCGAGGTCTTGCCGACGCCCGGGGCCCGACGAGGCACAGGATCGGCGCCTTGACCTTGTCCACGCGCTGTTGCACCGCGAGATACTCGAGGATCCGTTCCTTGACCTTCTCGAGGCCGAAGTGATCCTCGTCGAGCACCTGCTCCGCGTTCGACAGGTCGTTGTTGACCTTGCTCTTCTTGCGCCACGGCAGGCCGATCAGCGTGTCGATGTAGTTGCGCACGACGGTCGCTTCCGCCGACATCGGCGACATCAGCTTCAGCTTCTTCAGCTCGGCGTCGGCCTTCTTCTTGGCTTCCTTCGGCATGCGCGCGGCGTTGATGCGCTTCTCGAGTTCCTCGAGATCCGCACCCTCCTCGCCTTCGCCCAGTTCCTTCTGGATCGCCTTGACCTGTTCGTTCAGGTAGTACTCGCGCTGGCTCTTTTCCATCTGGCGCTTCACGCGCCCGCGGATGCGCTTTTCGACCTGGAGGATGTCGATCTCGGCTTCGAGTTGCGCGAGCAGATGCTCGAGGCGCTCGATGACCGGGAACATCTCGAGGATGTGCTGCTTCTGGTCGAGCTTCAGCGGCAGGCGCTCGGCGATCATGTCGGCGAGGCGGCCTGCTTCATCGATGCCCGACAGCGACGTAAGAATTTCCGGCGGGATCTTCTTGTTCAGCTTCACGTACTGGTCGAACTGCGACACGATCGCACGGCGCAGCGCTTCCGTTTCGGCGCTGTCCGCGTGATCGGGCTCGAGCGGCATCACTTCGCAGGAGAACTGCGTCTCCTGTTCTTCGATCGACAACGCCTTCGCGCGCTGCAGGCCCTCGACGAGCACCTTCACGGTGCCGTCCGGCAGCTTCAGCATCTGCAGGATGTTGGCAATACAACCGACCTCGTACATGTCCTTTTCGGTCGGTTCGTCCTTGGCCGCGGTTTTCTGGGCGACGAGCATGATGTGCTTGCCGCCTTCCATCGCTGCTTCGAGGGCCTTGATCGATTTCGGCCGGCCCACGAAGAGCGGAATGACCATGTGCGGGAAAACGACGACGTCCCGCAGCGGCAGCAGCGGGAGCGTGATGCGTTCCGGCGGGAGAAGTTGGGTGCCTGACATTTCATTTCCCCATGAGTGGAATCAATTGTTCGGTAATTGAGGCCGCCACAACGAATTGCAAGCCTTCAAGTGCGGGAAATATTCGGTAAGAAAGTAACCACCGCGTGTCGAGTCAGAGTTACCCACAAGATAAACGAAAAAAAGCCGCCCACGGACTCATGAACGGCCTTTTTCGCTGAACATCGTCGGCAAGCCGGTCAGTTCGAACCCGCCACCTTCGGCGTGTCCTCGTAGATCAGCAAGGGCTTGCCGTCCCATCGATGACGTTCTCATCGATGATGACCTTGCTGACCCCTTTCATCGTCGGCAGCTCGTACATCACGTCGAGCAATGCCTGTTCGATGATCGAACGCAAACCGCGCGCGCCAGTCTTGCGGCGGATCGCCTTGCGGGCGACTGCCTGCAACGCGCCCGGCCGGATCTCCAGCTCGACGCGCTCCATCGCGAACAGCTTGTGATACTGCTTGACGAGCGCATTCTTCGGCTCGACCAGGATCTTCATCAGCGCAGCTTCGTCGAGCTTGCCGAGCGTTGCGACCACCGGCAGACGGCCGATCAATTCGGGGATCAGACCGAATTTGATCAGGTCTTCCGGTTCCGTTTCGCGCAGCACCTCGCCCGCGTCGCGTTCCTGCTTGCTCTTGACCGTCGCGCCGAAGCCGATGCCGGTCTTCTCGGTACGATCGGTGATCACCTTTTCGAGACCGTCGAACGCGCCGCCGCAGATGAACAGGATGTTGGTCGTGTCGACCTGGATGAAATCCTGGTTCGGGTGCTTGCGGCCGCCCTGCGGCGGCACCGACGCCATCGTGCCCTCGACGAGCTTCAGCAGCGCCTGCTGGACGCCCTCGCCCGACACGTCGCGCGTGATCGACGGGTTGTCCGACTTGCGGCTGATCTTGTCGATTTCGTCGATGTAGACGATCCCGCGCTGGGCCTTGTCGACCTCGTAGTTGCAGTTCTGCAACAGCTTCTGGATGATGTTCTCGACGTCCTCGCCGACGTAGCCGGCTTCGGTCAGCGTCGTCGCGTCGGCGATCACGAACGGCACGTTGAGCAACCGCGCGAGCGTCTGCGCGAGCAGCGTCTTGCCGGAGCCCGTCGGGCCGATCAGCAGGATGTTGCTCTTCGACAGCTCGACGTCGTCCTTCTTGTCGAGATGCTTCAGGCGCTTGTAGTGGTTGTACACGGCCACCGCGAGGATTTTCTTCGCGCGCTCCTGGCCGATCACGTATTGATCGAGGATGTCGCGAATTTCCTGCGGGCTCGGCAGATCCGACCGGGACAGGCTGGCCTCGACGCCGGCGGCAGCCGCCTCGTCGCGAATGATTTCGTTGCAGAGGTCGATACATTCATCGCAGATGAACACCGACGGGCCCGCGATGAGTTTTTTCACCTCATGCTGGCTTTTCCCGCAAAACGAGCAATACAACAGCTTCTCGCTGTTCGAACCTTTTTTGTCCGCCATGAATGTAGAGCCTCCGGACAGGTAAATGACATGATACGCCGATTGCTCCGAACGCCGCGCCTAGGGCGCGACCGGAGCCGGCTGGATGCGCTTGCCGCAGATGCTCAGGGCACTCGGGACGTTTGAGGGCGCCGGCCCGAATCGGGGCGGCACCCCGTTTAAACTCACGGGCGCTTCAACAACACCTGGTCGATCAGCCCGTACGCCTTCGCGTCCTCGCTCGACATGAAGTTATCACGGTCGGTGTCGCGCGCGATGCGTTCGACGTCCTGGCCCGTGTGTTGCGCGAGCAGGTTGTTCAGCCGTTCCTTCAGGTAGAGGATCTCGCGTGCCTGAATCTCGATGTCGGATGCCTGGCCGCGCGCGCCGCCGAGCGGCTGGTGAATCATCACGCGCGAATTCGGCAGCGCGAAGCGCTTGCCCTTCGCGCCCGACGCGAGCAGGAACGCGCCCATGCTGGCCGCGAGGCCCATGCACAGGGTCGACACGTCCGGCTTGATGAACTGCATCGTGTCGTAGATCGCCATCCCGGCCGACACCGAGCCGCCCGGGCTGTTGATGTAGAGGCTGATGTCCTTGTCGGGATTCTCGCTCTCGAGGAACAGCAATTGCGCGACCACGAGGTTGGCGGTCTGGTCGTTCACTTCGCCGACCATGAACACCAGGCGCTCCTTCAGGAGACGCGAATAGATATCGTACGAACGCTCGCCGCGGCCGCTCGTTTCGACGACGATCGGCACCAGCCCCAGCGCTTGCGCCTCGAAACCCTGCGGCGCGTTCGAAGCAAGCATGTCCAGCAATTCAGCGCGAGTGATCATTCAATGAACCTTGTTCGAATGGAAAATTGAACGGAAGGAAGCCGCCCGCTCAATCGCCATATTAATGGCAACCGTGCGCTTGACGTAAAAACGGCGTGCGGGCCGTCGCTCCGACAGCCGGCACGCCGCTAGAGCGACACTTACGCTTGCGCCGATGCGCTCGCGAGTGCCTCGAAGCTCACTTCCTTGTCCGTCACCTTGGCCTTGCCCAGCACGAAATCGACGACGTTGCTTTCAACGACGAACGCTTCCATCTCGGCGAGGCGCTGCTGGTTGGAATAATACCAGCGGACCACTTCCTTCGGGTCTTCGTAGCTCTTCGCGAACTCGTCGACTTCCGCGCGGATCTGTTCCGGCTTCGCTTCGAGGCCGTTCGCCTTCACGAGTTCAGCCAGCACGAGGCCCAGCTTCACGCGGCGCTCTGCCTGCTCGGCGAACATTTCGGCCGGGATCGGTGCGTCCTTCGCGTTCGGCACGCCGCGCTGCGCCAGATCCTGGCGAGCCATTTCGACGAGACGTTGCTGGTCCTGCTCGATCAGCGCCTTCGGCACGTCGAGTTCGGAAATCTTCAGCAGCGCGTCCATCACCTGGTTCTTGACGATCGACTGCGTGCGACGCTTCGCTTCGCGCTCGAGGTTTTCCTTGATCTCGGCGCGCATCTTCGTGAGGTCGCCGTCTTCGATGCCGAGCGACTTCGCGAATTCCGCGTCGATTTCCGGCAGGTGCGGCCACTCGATCTTCTTCATCGTGACCGTGAACTGCGCCGTTTTGCCGGCGACGTCCTTGCCGTGGTAGTCATCCGGGAACTTGAGGTCGAACGTACGCTGTTCGCCGACCTTCAGGCCCAGCGCCGCCGTTTCGAATTCCGGCAGCATGCGGCCTTCGCCGAGCACGAACGGGAAATCTTCGGCCGTGCCGCCCTGGAACGCGACGTCGTCGATCTTGCCGACGAAGTCGACCGTCACGCGGTCGCCGTTCTTCGCTGCGGTGTCCTCGCCGCCGTCGCCGTGCTCGCCGGCTTCGCCGCGGGCGTGGTAGTGCACGCGCTGCTTGCGCAGGATGTCCAGCGTGCGGTCGATTTCGGCGTCGCCGATCGACGTGGTCGAGCGCTCGACTTCAGCCGTCGCCAGATCGCCGATCTTCACTTCCGGGTAGACCTCGAACGTCGCGTCGAACGCGTATGCGTCCTCGGCTTGCTCCTGCTTCGGCTCGAAGCTCGGCTGGCCGGCGACGCGCAGGTTTTCCGCGCGGCTGACCGTGAAGAATTCCTGGCCGATCTTGTCGCTCAGCACTTCGGCTTCGACCTGACCCGCGTATTGCTGGGCGACCATCTTCAGCGGCACCTTGCCCGGGCGGAAACCCGGCATGCGCACGGTCTTCGCGAGTTTCTGGATGCGGGCATCGATTTCCTTCTGCACGGTGTCTTTCGGCAAAGAAATCGTCACACGGCGTTCAAGCTTGCCGAGGTTCTCAACAACGTTAGCCATGGCTTCAATCGTCCTAAAATTATTCGAGCGAATCGGGTTTTCCTTGCCGTGCCTGCCTGCAGCGTGAGGTGCGCACACTCACACGCCGCGCCGGAGCGCCACGCCATCCCTGCACGCGCCGGGTGGCTAGCGCAAGCGGCTCGGAGCACGGCTTTGGCCGGAAGAATCGACTATTCTAGCAAACAATTTTCCTCGTACCGCCCGATCGGCACGACACGCATGTGTCCCCGCCCTGCCGACGGCCCGATGCACGGCCATGCACGCGGATCGCGGCTATGCCGAACGGCGTATCCACCCCGGGCCCGCCATCCTGTAAGCTCCGATAGCGTATGAGCCACCCTTGTGGCTCGATCACCTATTCTTCACACCAATCACACCTTCCGGAGACACCATGCCGCACCACCCGTCCGCGCCTGTCGTCGTCATCGCGCCCGATTCGTTCAAAGGCTCGCTTTCCGCCGAGCAGGTCGCGGACGCGATCGCCACCGGCATTCGCCGCGCCCGGCCCGACGCGGTCGTGCGCTGCTGCCCGATGGCGGACGGCGGCGAAGGCACGCTCGACGCGATGCTGGCGGGCGGCGGCACGCGGCGCACGTTGCGGGTGGCCGGCGCGTCGCTGGCGGCACGCGATGCGGCGGTCGGCGTGATCGATGCGCGCACCGCGATCGTCGAGACGGCCGAGATCGTCGGGATTACCGACCCGGTCGGCATGAGCGTGCCGGTCGACGCGCGCAGCACGCGCGGGATGGGCGAGGCGATCCGCGCGCTGCTCGACGACGGCGTGCGCCGCTTCTTCGTCGCGCTCGGCGGCAGCAGCACCAACGACGCCGGTGCCGGGCTGCTCGCGGGCCTCGGCCTGCGGTGCTTCGACGCCGACGGCCAGCCGGTCGAGCCGGTGCCGTCACGGCTCGCCGACATCGCGCGCATCGACGCGTCGGGGCTCGACCCGCGCCTGAAGGAAACGGAATTCGTCGGCATGTCCGACGTCGACAATCCGCTGACGGGCGCGCATGGCGCGACCGCCGTGTTCGGCCCGCAAAAGGGCGTGACGGCCGCACAGGTCGCGCCCCTCGATGCGGCCCTCGCCCGCTTCGCCGACCTGCTCGAAGCCGCACTCGACCGCCGCAGCCGCGAGCTGCCGGGCGCAGGCGCCGCGGGCGGCCTCGGTTTCGCGCTGCACATGCTCGGCGCACGCTTCGAGGCCGGTGCCGAAGTGGTGGCACGCCAGGTCGGGCTCGACGCCGCACTGGCCGGCGCCGACTGGCTGATCACCGGCGAAGGCCGCTCGGACGTGCAGACGCTGCACGGCAAGGCGCCGTTCATCGCCTGCCGGCACGCGCGGGCCGCCGGCGTACCCGCGTCGCTGCTGTCCGGCGCGATCGACCCGGCCGCGTTGCCGCGCCTGTCCGAGCATTTCTCCGGCTGCTTTTCGCCGGCTCCCGGGCCGATCACGCTCGACGTCGCGATCCGCGACGCGGCCAACCTGCTCGCGAACGAAGCGGAACAGTTGACACGCCTGAAGTACGGTGCACACTGACCGTTGACCCGAGCGCGCGATACAGGAACAATCGGGCCCGCCCTTTTTCTTCAGGATTCGACATGAAAGGCCGTCAAGCCGGGCTCGATCAGTTTCTGACCTATCGCCTCCATGCGCTCACGAAGCGCTCCGACCGCGGGATCGGCGAGGTGTACCGGCACAAGCTCGACATCTCGCTGCCCGAGGCGCGCGTGATCGCCGCCGTCGGCGCATTCGGCCCGTTCTCGATCATGGATCTCGCGCGCCATACCAATCTCGACAAAAGCCAGGCCAGCCGCGCAGCCGAAGCGCTGCTGCGCCAGGGGCTGCTCGAGCGCAGCGCGAGCGACGAAGACGGCCGGATCGTGCTGATCGCGCTGACCACCGACGGCCGCGCGCTGCATCGCAAGATCATGCCGATCGTGCGCAAGTGGAACGACGGCTTGCTCGCATGCCTGTCCGACAGCGAACGCCAGACGTTCGAGCGGCTGCTCGACAAGGTCGTCGCGCACGCGACCGAGCGCGACGACTGAGCCGCGCGTCGGCCCCGGCATCGCCGGACGGCCGAGTGCCGCGGGCAGCATTGATCCGACGAATCAGACGGGTCGCCCGAGTCGCGCCACGCGCGGTCCGGGCGGCCCGTTTTGCATCATGCGGCGGCATCGCGTGACGCACCCATTGTCGCCGTGCCGATGGCTGGTATTCAGCAGCCTCGCACGCGCTACAACCCGCTGTTCGCCGCGCGCTGACGCAACAATCCAAGCACCGCGTCGCAGTACGGGGTCGGCACGCCAAGCTTGCGACCGAGCTCCGGAAACACGCCGAGTATCGGTCCGATCTCGAGCGAGCGCCCCGCTTCGAAATCCTGCAGCATCGATGTCTTGAATGCGCCGAGCTTGCGCGTGACCGCGATCCGCTCGGGGCCGCTCATCCCCGTAGACAGACCGAGCTTCGCGCCGATCGCAGCCGCCTCCTCCATCATCCGCAGTGCGAGATCCTGTGTGAACGGATCGTCCAGCAACTGTTCGGCCGTCGAACCGGTCAGCGCGCTCAGCGGGTTCATGTTCATGTTGCCCCACAGCTTCGTCCAGATCTCGGCCCGGATCGCGGGCGTCGACTCGACGTCGAAACCGCCAGCCGCGAGCGCCGCGGCGAACCGCGCGGTGGCCACGTCGAGCCGCGGATCGGGCGTGCCGACGATCAGCCGGTTGCCGCGCCCGCGACGCACGACGCCCGGCGCGTCGGTGCTCGACGACAGGTGCACGACGCAGCCGATCGCCTGCGCGGGCGGCAATGCGGCCGACACCGCGCCGGCCGGATCGACCGCATCGAGCGGCACGCCGTCGATCGCCCCTTCCAGCCCGTGCGTAAACCACCACGGCAGCCCGTTCATCGCCGCGACGATCACCGTATCGGGGCCGACCAGCGGCGCAATACGGGCGGCCAGCGCCGGCAGCGCCTGCGCCTTCAGCGCGATCACCACGTAGTCCTGCACGCCGAGCGCGGCCGCATCGTCGCTTGCCCGCACCGGCACCGACGAGGTTGCACCCGCCTCGTCGATCACGCGCACGCCGTGCGTATTCAGCGCGTCGAGCGTCGTGCCGCGTGCGTACGCGCTCACGGTCATGCCGGCTCTCGACAGCGCGGCCGCGAGCAATCCGCCGATCGCGCCGACGCCGACCACCGCCGCGCGCACCGACCCTGAATTCGTGTCGTTCATGATGGCATTCCGTCTCCTGGAAGCTGACGAGCATAACGCTCAATGGTTGCGGACACAACCAATCCGGCAACGCAGTGCGCATCGCACCGCATCCGTTCGCGCGTTCGTGGGCCTCAGCGCGGCATCCCGCCGGCTTCCATCGCCTCGTCGTCGGTCGCGCCGCCCGTCGCGCCCAGCACGCCGGCGATCTGGCTCTTGTCGTGCATGCCGAGCTTGCGGTACGCGCAGCGCAGGTAGTGACGCACGGTCGTCGGCGAGATCGCCATCTGCTGCGCGACCTCCTTGTGCGAACGCCCGGCGCCGTAATAGCGGATCGCCGCGAGTTCGCGCGGGCTCAGCCGGTCGAGCAGCGAGCGCGGCCGCGCCTCGATCTGGAACAGCCCCGCAACCGGCACGCACTGGATACGCAGCGCGTCGCCGACGAACGGCTGACCCGACTGGCGTCGCAGGTGCGCGACGAGCGGCTCCGGCACACGCGCACCGGTCCACGACGGCCATTCGGTGCGCAGCACGTCGTCGAAACCGTGATCGGCATGGTGCAGCACCCCGAAGTTGTCGCACAGCGCACGCGCCGCCGGTGCAGCCGTGTCGGCGCGTTCGCGCGTGAGCTGCGCGGCGCGATTGATCGTCAGCGCGGCGGCCAGATGCGGGATCACGTCCTCGAAACACCGCGCGTCGTCGTCGCTGAACGGCCGGTTCAGGCCCTGGCGATAGATCGACATGAACGTCGTCAGGCCGAAGCGGCGATCGAGCGTACACACGCACATCAGCTGCGCGAGCCCGTACTTCACGCACCAGTCGCGAAACCGCGCATCGAGCCCCGGCTCGACGACCGTCAGCCGCACCGCGCGGCCGTGCGCGCCGTGCAACGTGCGGTGCGCGAGCGGATCGCAATCGCGCACGCGCTTCCAGTCGGTGAAGAATGCATGCGGCAACCGGTACAAAAAGCTGTTGTGCATCACCGGGCCGGTCGGCACATGGGTTGCGACGCCGGTCCACGCGGCATCGAACGGAATGAGCGCCTGCAGCAGCGAAAAGAACCGGCATTCGAATTCGCCGATGGCGGACTGCGCGGCCACCGCGTACAGGTCGAGCAGCATCAGCCCGAGTTCGCGCCGCGGCGCGTCGCCGCGCGCGACGCCGTCGAAATCGGCACGCCGGGACGGCCGCGGCGGCCACGCGAATTCGTCGAGCACGATGGCGGCCGGCACGTCGCGCAGCACGTCGAGATCCTGCCCGATATCCGTCGTGATCCTCACTTTCCGCTCCCCTGCCCGGTCGGGCTGCTGATGTGCGCAACGACACCGGCCGATTATAGCCAGCGGCTTTTTTGGCGGGCGACGGCGCCGGAACGCTCGCCAGCCCCATCCATTTGAACGGTGCGCCGCACGTTGCTGCTGCGCAGCACGGTGCACGGCGCCATCGCGCGGCGTTCATGCCGGGCACCGCGGGTTTTCCGCACCGTTCATCTGGACGACTGTTCGACGGTTTTCCCGCTGCGGACACTGCGTCGCGACAACACCAACGACAAACCGACGCAGCACGGTATGGAGAACCCCTCGTGACGACACCCCGCTTCATCCGCACGGCCGCGGCCGCCGCGACGCTGGCCGCATGCGGCGCCGCCGCGCACGCGCAGTCCGCCCTCACGCTGTATGGCGCGCTCGACGCCGGCGTGCAATACCTGACGCACGCCGACGGGCATCGTTCGGCCGTGCGATTGCAGAACTACGGCATCCTGCCTTCACAGGTCGGGATCAAGGGTCACGAGGATCTCGGCGGCGGCTGGCGCGCGCTGTTCAAGCTCGAACAGGGCCTCAACCTCAACGACGGCACCTCGACCGTGCCCGGCTACGCGTTCTTTCGCGGCGCATACGTCGGCATCGCGGGGCCGGTCGGCACCGTCACGCTCGGCCGCCAGTTCAGCGTGCTGTTCGACAAGACGCTGTTCTACGACCCGCTCTGGTACGGGTCGTACAGCGGCCAGGGCGTGCTCGTGCCGATGAACGCGAACTTCATCGACCGTTCGGTCAAATACCAGTCGCCAACGTTCGCCGGCTTCGACGTCGAGGCGCTCGCCGCGAGTGCCGGCGTCGCCGGCAATACGCGCGCCGGACGCGTGCTCGAGCTCGGCGGCCAGTACACGAGCAACGGCCTGTCGGTCGGCGTGGTGCTGCACCAGGCGCACGGCGACGTATCGGCGGCCGACGACGCGTCCGCGCGGCGTCGCGAACTCGGCACGCTCGCCGCGCGCTATGCGTTCGCCACGCTGCCGCTCACCGTCTACGCAGGCGTCGAGCGCCTCACCGGCGACCTCGACGCGGCGCGCACGATCGTCTGGGGCGGCGCGCGCTACCTGACGTCGAACGGAATCGGCCTGAACGCGGGCGTCTACCACACCGATTCGCACACGTCGGCGATCGGCCATCCGACGCTGTTCATCGCGAGCACCACGTATGCACTGTCGAAACGCACCGTCGCCTACGTGAACCTCGGCTATGCGCGCAACAGCGGCCAGAGTTCGCAGACCGTCTACGAATACGACCCCACGCCGCTCGCCGGCGCGTCGCAGTTCGGCGCGATGGTCGGCATGTACCACCTGTTCTGATTCCTTCAACGAGACCCCGCCATGAAGACCCTGTCCCCGGATGCCTCACTCTCGCCTGACGGCCGCGCGTCGACTTTCGCGCGCTCGACGCTGGTCGCGCTCGTCGTGTTCGCAGCCATCACGCCGCTGTTGCTGCTCGTGGCGCCCGCCGTCGCCGGTCAGCTCGCGACGCAGCTCGGCTTGTCCGCATCGCAGATCGGCACCTACTTCTTCGTGGAACTCGGCGCGTTCAGCCTCGCGACCGTGCCGTCGTACCTGTGGCTCGGCCGCATCGACGCGCGCCGCGTCGCCGCGTTCGCCGTCGCGCTGTTCGGCGCGGGCAACCTGCTGACCGCGCTGTGGATGCCGGGCTTCGCCGCGCTGCTCGCGCTGCGCGCCGTCACCGCGCTCGGCGGCGGCTCGCTGATGGTGCTCTGCATGACGAGCGCGGCGACGAGCCAGAACAGCGACCGCGTATACGGCCTGTGGGTCGTCGGCCAGTTGATCGCGGGCGCGATCGGCCTGTTCGTGTTGCCGCACGTGTTCGCCGCGTTCGGACTGCGCGCGCTGTACGTCGCGCTCGCCGGGCTCGCGCTGCTCGCGGCGCCGCTGTCGCGCGGCTTTCCGTCGTCGCTCGGCACGCGGACGGCATCCCCGCACACCGCGCGCGGCGATGCGTCGCCCACGCCGCGACACTTCGTCGTGCTCGCCATCGGCGCGGTGCTGACGTTCTATCTCGCGATCGGCAGCGTGTGGACGTTCGCGAGCCGCGCGGCGGCCGAGGCCGGGCTCGACCCGCAGACGACCGGCAACGTGCTCGCGATCGCGAGCGTGATGGGCATCGCCGGCGCGGCGCTCGCGTCGTGCGCGGGCGGCCGGCTCGCCCGGCGCGCGATGCTGGCGACCGGTTACGCGCTGCTCGCGGCGTCGCTCGTCGCGCTCGCCGCGATGCGTGACACCGGCGGCTACGGCGCGGCGATCTTCGCGTTCAAGTTCGCGTGGACCTTCGTGCTGCCGTTCATCCTCGCGACGGTCGCGCAGATCGACACGTCGGGCCGCCTCGTCGCGACGCTCAATTTCGTGATCGGCGCGGGGCTCGCCGCCGGCCCGCTGCTGGCCGGCCTGATGCTCGACGCCGGCGGCACGATGCGCACGCTGTTTGTGGCCGCGACGGCCGTCGCGATCGTGTCGTTCGCCGCGCTGCGCCACATCGATCGCCGCGCACGCTCTTCCGTTTCCTCCCAACCGTGACAGGTCACGCATCCATGAATCGCACTGCCTTCTTCACCGACGAACGCACTTTCTGGCATACCGGCGGCACGCACGCGCTGTTCTTCCCAGTCGGAGGCTGGGTCCAGCCGCCGTCGAGCGCGGGCTACGCGGAATCGCCCGATTCGAAGCGCCGCTTCCTATCGCTCGTGCAGGCGTCGGGCCTGGCCGCGCAGCTCGACCTGCGTGGCGCCGAGCCCGCGACGACGGCCGACCTGCTGCGCATTCATCCGGCGCACTATCTCGATGCATTTCGCGCGCTGAGCGACGCCAACGGCGGCGACCTCGGCGATCTCGCGCCATTCGGCAAGGGCAGCTACGAAATCGCCGCGCTGTCGTCCGGTCTCGCGATCGCGGCGGTCGATGCGGTGGTGAGCGAGCGCGCGGCGAATGCGTTCTCGCTGTCGCGGCCGCCCGGCCATCACTGCCTGCGCGACCGCCCGATGGGCTTCTGCATGCTCGCGAACATTCCGATCGCGATCGAGGCCGCGCGCGCGAAGCACGGCATCGAGCGCGTCGCGGTGATCGACTGGGACGTGCATCACGGCAACGGCACGCAGTCGATCTACTACGACGATCCCGATACGCTGACGATCTCGCTGCACCAGGATCGCTGCTTCCCGCCCGGCTATAGCGGCGCGGATGATCGCGGCGAAGGCGCGGGCCTCGGCGCGAACCTGAACGTGCCGCTGCTCGCGGGTAGCGGCGACGACGCGTACCGGTATGCGTTCGAGCGGATCGTGCTGCCGGCGCTCGCGCGTTTCCGCCCCGAACTGATCGTCATCGCGAGCGGCCTCGATGCGAGCGCGGTCGATCCGCTCGCGCGCATGCAGCTGCATACCGACAGCTACCGGTTCATGACGCGCGCGGTGAAGGAGGCCGCGCAGCGCCATTGCGGCGGGCGGCTCGTGATCGTTCACGAAGGCGGCTATTCGGAGGCGTACGTACCGTTCTGCGGGCTCGCGATCGTCGAGGAACTGGCCGGCATCCGCACCGCGGTCGCCGATCCGATGCTCGACCTGGCGATCGCGCAGCAGCCGGGCCCGCGGTTCGTCGCGTTCCAGCGCGAACTGCTCGACGAACTGGCCGTGTCGTTCGGGTTGTAACGCGCGGGAACGGACGTGACGGGGCCGGCCCGCGCCGGCCCTTGCGCGATCCGTGCGGATGGGGTTTCCTGTGTCTTTACCCCTGTTCCGGCACGAGGCCGCACTCTTCCGATGAAATCGTCCCCGCGCGACAACGACAACACCAAAACGCGCCGCCAGCCGTCGAAGCTGGCCCTGAACATCGCCGCCGTGACGGTCGGGCTCATCACGTTCGCGATCGGTGCGGCGTGGGTGATCTATAGCTGGGTCGTCGATCGCGAAGCGCAGTATTTCGCGATTCCGCTGGTGTTTTCGGTACCGGTGATCGTGGCCGTCGCGATCCGCAGCTTCTGGGAATAGGCGCGCCGGAAACGACGAAGCGCCGCGGTCAGGCGACGCGCGGCGCTTCGTATCGTGTTTGCTTCAGTTGAAGCGGCGCGCTCCGCGATCCGCTTGCCAGCGAATCACAGGCCAGGCAGCGGACACGGATTCGGGGCTGCGCCCTGATATCCGCCGGCGACGGCACCCAGCGCGGCACCGGCCGCCAACGTGCCGAGCGTTTTCAGCACGCCCTCGGTCGACAGCGGCTGGCCGTTGCCCGACATCGTGCGCCCCGAGTACGCGGTGCATGCCGACGACGACGCGACCGTCTTCTCGGGTTTGGCGCTCCAGGCGATATTGTCGGCAGGCGTATTGGCGAAGGCCGGCGCGGCCAGCATCAGCGCCAGAAGGGAAATCGGGATACGGAAGGTGTGTTGCATCGGTGGCCCCTCGGTGTCGTCGTGCTGCTTGTATGAAAAGCGAGCACGATATTACACGCGGCCGGTTGCTCGGACGAGGTCCGGATGCGTGGCGAGGAAGCCGGCATCAACAAAAAAGCGCTGCGGTCAGCCGACCGGCAGCGCTTTTTCACGAACGGCCCCTAACAGGGGCGCGTTCGACTTCTGGTGCGTGAGGCCGGACTCGAACCGGCACACCCTTGCGGGCGTCAGGACCTAAACCTGGTGCGTCTACCAATTTCGCCACTCACGCGCATTTCCGTCGCCTGATCGCGCGGGATGCAAGATGCGTGCTCCACGCGCCCGGGACTTCACGCCGGCCCGAAAACCGGCACGCCCGATCAGGCGAGCGCGAGATTCTACCCGATCCGTGCGGCGTTGTCTCGCCCCGCCGGCGCCCGTCGTGCCGCGGTGCTAGAATGCCGCGCTCGACGTTTCGGCAGCGCGCCGCCGCGCGTCCCCGAACCCGCCCCACACGATTTCGCCCGTGAACTTCGACAACTACTGTCAGCAAAAGGCCGCCCCCGCCGGCTCCAGCGTCTACTACGCGCTGCGCCAGGCGCCGCTCGCCACGCAGCCGCGCCTGACCGCGCTGTTCGCGCTGCGCCGCGAACTCGAGGAAACCGTCAAGGAAACCAGCGATCCGACCGTCGGACACACGAAGCTCGCGTGGTGGCACAAGGAACTCGCCGCACTGGCCGACGGGCAGCCGTCGCACCCGGTCACGAAGGCGCTCGCACAGCATCATCCGGCGATCGCCGCCGAAGCCGACGCACTGCGCACGCTCGTCAACGGTTACGGAATGGACCTCGAACAGGCGCGCTACCTCGACTTCGCGAACCTGCAGCGCTATATCGCGCAGGTCGGCGGCACCTTCGCGTCGCTGGTTGCGCGCGCCAGTTCGGCGAACCCGGCCGACCCGCAGCCGTGGGCCGCGGACGTCGGCCGCGCGCTGATGCTCGCGCAATTCGTGCAGGAGCTCGGCAACGACGCGCGCCACGGCCGCATCTATCTGCCGATCGACGAACTGCAGCGCTACAACGTGACCGCGGCCGACCTGCTGAACCGCCGCTACAGTCCGGCCTTCACCGAATTGCTGCAATTCCAGACGACCCGCGCACGCGAAGCGCTCGTGGCCGCCGATGCGGCGATTCCGGCCACTGAACGCCGCGCGCAGCGCACACTGCGGGCGCAAATCGCGCTGGCCGGCGCGCTGCTCGACGAAATCGCGCGCGACGGCTACCAGGTGCTGCACCAGCGCATCGCGCTGACACCGATCCGCAAGCTGTGGATCGCGTGGCGCGCCGCGCGCCGCCGCTGAGCCGCGCGCATCACGCCTTCAGCAGCGGCAGCGTGTCGAAACGCTGCTGCAGCACACGCGTCGCATCGAGCCCCCACCAGGACCCGAGCACGGTCGCGTAAAGCTGGCGGAAATCGACCGCGACCGGCAGGTTGCCGTTGCCGTCGAGCCGCCCGAGCGCCGGCGGCGCGCCGTACAGTCCGCCTGCCACGCGGCCGCCCATCACGAAATGCGGCGCGGCCGTGCCGTGATCGGTGCCGTTGCTCTGGTTCTCGCGCACGCGCCGCCCGAATTCCGCATACGTCATCACGAGCGTCTCGTTCCAGCGCCCGAGTTCGATCAACGCCGCGCGCATCGCGCTCATCCCTTCCGCGAACTGCTTGAGCAGCGCGGCCTGCTGCCCCGGCTGGTTCTGGTGCGTGTCGAAACCGTTGAGCGTCAGGCGCAGCACCGCGACCCCATCCTGCGCGCCGGGCCCGGACGCTTCGCACGCGGCCAGCACCTGCATCGCGGTCTTGACCGACGTGCCGAACGCGCCGGCCGGAAAGGCCGTCCTGAATTCCCGCATCCCGCCGCGCGGGCGCAGCCGGTCGGCTGCCTTCACGATGTCGTTCTCGACGTCGACGATGTGCGCGAGCGCCGGGTTCTGCTCGCGCAGCGACGACGGCTCGGCGAGCCGGGCCGCGCGGATGAACTGCGCGGGATTGACGAGTGCGATCGCGCGCGCGCCGTTCGACAGCGGCCCCATCTCGGCGCTGCCGAGCACGACGCCGTCCGCGGCGAAACCGGGCGGCACGGGCGCCTGCGCGAACGTGCGCGTGAGCCAGCCTTCGTGCAGGTACTGATCCGAGCGCGACGCGGTGTCCCAGATCTCGATCGAACGGAAATGCGACAGGTTCGGCTGCGGATAGCCGACACCCTGCACGATCGCGACCTGTCCGTCGCGCCACAGCGGCATCAGCGGCGCGAGCGACGGGTGCAGCCCCGTCTGCGCGTCGAGCTGCAGCACCTGCTCGCGCTTGATGCCGATGCTGCGCCGGAATTGGTAGTACAGCGGGTCGGCATACGGCACCACCGTGTTGAGGCCGTCGTTGCCGCCCTTCAGCTCGACGAGGATCAGCACGTTCGCATACCCGACCGCGGCCTTGCGCCCCGCCTGCGTCGCGGCGGCCGCCATCGCGGGCGCTTGCCACATCGACACGCCGGCCGCCGCCGCGGCGCCCGTCAGCGTCAGAAAATCACGTCGGTTCATCGCACATCCTCTGGTTCGCCGCCCGGCGCCCTGGCCGCGGCGACTGTCCGCTTCGTCGTCGTTCGCATCATTTCAGTTGATAGGCCGGATCCATCAGCAGCGCCTCGAGATACGCGCTGCCGGTCGAATCCGTGTCGATCGCCGCGACCGGCGAGAGTTGCAGCACCGCGTGCTGCAACTGCAGCTCGGTCGACAATCCCGCGATCGCCTGCGGCCGCGCACGATACTGGGCCAGCCAACGTTCGAGATCGAAACGCAGGCCGCCGCGCGCGGGCTTCGCGGGCGTGCCGCGCAGGCCGGCGCCGGACGCCGCGTCGGCCACCGGCATCGCATGCGCACGCGCATTCGGCGGCGGCGCGATCGCGCGGGCCGGCGGCCGCATGCCGGCCGTCTCGGTCGCGCGGAACAGCTGCTCGACGAACTGCTTGCGCGACAGCAGCGTGGTGCTGTTGATCCATAGCGCGCCGCCCGGCCAGCCCTTCACGTTCGGCGGATAGAACAGGTTCTGCCCGAGCGTGCGCACGGTGTTCGCGAGCATCTGCGGATCGCCGTACGCCACGTCGAACAGCCGCACCGACCCGACGACGAATTCCGCCGGCGACTTGATCAGCACGCCGCGGTTGCGCGGATCCCAGAACGCGTCGGTCGACCACAGCGCGGCGAGCGCCGCGCGAATGTCGTAGCCGCTCGCGCGAAACCGTTCGGCCACCGCATCGAGCGCGCCGGGCTCCGGCGTATCGGACACGAACTCGCGCCACAGCTTGCCGGCGATGAAGCGCGCGGTGCCCGGCCGCTTCAGCAGGATGTCGAGAAAGTCGTCGCCGTCGAACGGCCCGGTTTCGCCGAGGATGGTCTTGTCGCCGGCATCGTGCCAGTCGGGCCGCACCATGAACCGCAGCGTATCGGGATCGACGGTCCAGCCCGTCATCGCGCGCGCGGCTTCGGTCACGTCGTATTGCGTGTAGTGCCCTTCGCCGAGCGTGAACAGCTCCATCACCTCGCGCGCGAAATTCTCGTTCGGCCGCCCCTTGCGATTGCTCGCGCCGTCGAGATACTGGAGCATCGCCGGGTCCTTCGCGACCGCATGCAGCAGCGTGCCGAAGTTGCCGAGCGCCTCGCGGCGAAACAGCGCGTTCTGCGCGGCCATCGTTTGCGGGTACGGCACCTTGTCCTGCCCCGACGTGAAATGCCCATGCCAGAACAGCGTCATGCGTTCGGTGAGCGGCGACGGCGTCGCGACCATCTCGTTGACCCAGGCCGCCCGCAACGCATCGTAGCGGCGATTGCGCTCGCGCTGCTCGTCGCGCCGCATGTCGGGCGTCAGCGCCTGGCGCTGCGCGCGCGTGGGCGGCGGCTCGGCGAGCCAGTCGGGCCAAGTCGTGACGGGTTCGTGTCGCGCGCTGCCGAGCGTGTCGGCCACGACCTGCGCGCGCGTCATGCCGACGATGCGCGCGACCTCGGCGGGCGCGGGAGAGAAACCGGTGCGACTCAGGAAAAACAGCGCGTCGTCGGCATCGAGCGGCGACTGCATGGCAGGCGACGGCGCCGGTGCGGCAGCGTTCGCTTTCATCGTCATGGACTCCCGGAACGCACCGGCGGTGCGGATGCCCGTACAACGGCATTCGGCAGCCGAAAGTTGACGGAAAAAGTGCTACGAATTCTTTCCGCGCGGAGATTTCCGCGCAAGGCGAACGACGGCACGCATCAGCGCTTGTACAACTCGCGAACGGCGTCTTCGATGTGCTGGCGTAACAGGTGCCGCTCTTCGGGCGTCATGTGCCCGTCGCGGCGGCGCTGTTCGAGATCGGGGGGCACGGCGGAACGGACCGTCATATCGGCGGCGCGATCGGGCTGCGGCGCTTTGCCGCGCGGCAGCTTGCGCGACGATGCGCCCTGCTCGGGGCGCTGCGCATACGCGAAGTTCGACGCATACGGACCGGCAAGCGCGATCGTCAGCATCAGTGCAATCCGGGCAGATCGCATGACCGTCCTCGCTTCTTTGGTCGATTTGTTCCCTTCGTCACGCGGCAACCGGTTACCTCTGGTACTTGAAAAACCCTGCGGAATTCGGGTGTACAAAGATGAAAGATGGAGTGCAGGGGAGTATCTACCGAATTTCGGCTTCGAGTAAAGGAATCTCTATAGCCTGCCTTTACTCGGCGCGACACTACGGGTAAATTTTGTAACCGACTGTAACGCACGAAAATCCCCGGCCGTGCGTCAATTCCCATTCGCGATAAGATGCCGATCATGGAAACGAAAAACCCCTCCAAGATTCTCGTCGTCGACGACGACCCTCGCCTGCGCGATCTGCTGCGCCGCTACCTCGGCGAACAGGGTTTCAACGTCTATGTCGCGGAAAACGCGACCGCGATGAACAAGCTCTGGGTACGCGAGCGTTTCGACCTGCTCGTGCTCGACCTGATGCTGCCCGGCGAAGACGGCCTGTCGATCTGCCGCCGGCTGCGCGGCAGCAACGACCGCACGCCGATCATCATGCTCACCGCGAAGGGCGAGGACGTCGATCGCATCGTCGGCCTCGAGATGGGCGCCGACGATTACCTGCCGAAGCCGTTCAACCCGCGCGAACTGGTCGCGCGCATTCACGCGGTGCTGCGCCGCCAGGCGCCGGCCGAACTGCCGGGCGCCCCGTCGGAAACCACCGAGGTGTTCGAGTTCGGCGAATTCTCGCTGAATCTCGCCACGCGCACGCTGACGAAATCCGGCCAGGAAATTCCGCTGACCACCGGCGAATTCTCGGTGCTGAAAGTGTTCGCGCGTCATCCGCGCCAGCCGCTGTCGCGTGAAAAGCTGATGGAGCTCGCCCGCGGCCGCGAATACGAAGTGTTCGACCGCAGCCTCGACGTGCAGATCTCGCGCCTGCGCAAGCTGATCGAACCCGATCCGGGCAGCCCGCGCTTCATCCAGACCGTCTGGGGCCTCGGCTACGTGTTCATCCCGGACGGCGCCGCCTGAGCTTTTTCCTTCCCGGCTTCGCCCCGTCCACGGCCCGTCCCATGCGTATCGACCGGCGCCTTTTGCAGCTCGCGTTCGGCGGGCTGTTCTGGCGCACCTTCCTGCTGATCGCGCTGCTGATCTCGGTCAGTCTCGCCGCGTGGTTCCAGAGCTTTCGCGTGATCGAGCGCGAGCCGCGTGCGCAGCGCGTCGCGCTCCAGCTCGTCGCGGTCGTGAAGCTCACGCGCACCGCCCTGCTCTATTCCGATCCCGACTTGCGGCGCGCGCTGCTGCAGGATCTCGAGAGCAACGAGGGCGTGCGCGTGTACCCGCGCGAGAAAACCGACAAGTTCAAGCTGCAGCCCGACGAATCGCTGAATCGCCTGATCGAACACGACATCCGCAGCCGTCTCGGCGACGATACCGTGATCGCGCAGTCGGTCAACGACATTCCCGGCGTGTGGATCAGCTTCAAGATCGACGACGACGACTACTGGGTCGCGCTCGACCGCGACCAGCTCGACAACGTCACGGGCCTGCAGTGGGCCGGCTGGGGGCTGTTCGCGCTCGCGCTGTCGCTGTTCGGCTCCGCGTTCATCACGAGCCTCGTGAACCGGCCGTTCTCGCGGCTCGCGCTTGCCGCGCGCCAGGTCGGTTCCGGCCAGGCGCCCGAGCCCCTGCCCGAGCGCGGGATGGGCGTCGCGGCCGAAACCAACCGCAGCTTCAACCAGATGGTGCGCGACCTCGAACAACTCGAGGCCGATCGCGCGCTGATGCTCGCGGGCATCTCGCACGACCTGCGCACGCCGCTCGCGCGGCTGCGGCTCGAAACCGAGATGAGCCCGTCCGACCAGGCGACCAAGGACGCGATGGTCGACGACATCGAACAGATGGACCGCATCATCGCGGCCTTCATCGACTACGCGCGCCCGTCGCAGCGCAAGCCCGAGCCGGTCGACCTGTCGTCGATCGCGCACGAAGTCGCCGCGCGCGTGTCGGGCGAGGACGGCGTCGAGATCCGCACGCGGCTCGCGCCGAGCGCGATCATCGAAGCCGACGAAACCGACATGCGCCGCGTGATCGGCAACCTCGTCGAGAATGCGCGCAAATACGGCCAGAGCAAGCAGGACGGCATCTCGCGCATCACGCTCGAGACGCGCGTGTCGCATGCGCGCGTCGAGCTGTCGGTGAGCGACGAAGGGCCCGGCATCCCCGAGGATCAACTGCCGCTCGTGATGCGGCCGTTCTATCGCGTCGACACCGCGCGCACCAAGGCGGACGGCACGGGCCTCGGGATGGCGATCGTGCTGCGGCTCGTCGGCCGCTACCGCGGCGCGCTGCGGCTGCGCAACCGCCACCCGGACGCCGGCCTCGAAGTCACGCTCGAATTCCCCGGCGCCGGCAAGGCGCGTGCGACCGCGTGACGCGTTCGCGCACGCATCTTGCGCGTCACACTATCGACGCGGTTGACAAAAGCTATGAGGGTCGTTAGTCAAAATCTATTGAAGCGACTTACTAATAGTGTTATAGTTTTCTCCATGCTGTCACATCATCGTTGCAGCACCGAGGTAGCTTGACTCAGTCTTCTTCCCAACTCACACAGGAGTATCCGCATGAAAACCGTGGGCGATAAACTCGAAGCTTTCACCGTCGTAGCCGCGAAGCCGGGCTTCAATAATCACGAGGAAAACGGCCAGTCGGCGTTCGAGACCGTCACCGAAGCGTCGTTCCCGGGCAAGTGGAAGATCATCTACTTCTATCCGAAGGATTTCACGTTCGTGTGCCCGACGGAAATCGTCGAATTCGCGAAGCTCACGAAGCAGTTCGAAGAGCGCGACGCCGTCCTGCTCGGCGGCAGCTCGGACAACGAATTCGTGAAGCTCGCATGGCGCCGTGAACACAAGGATCTCGACAAGCTGAACCACTACTCGTTCGGCGACGTCAAGGGCGAACTGATCGACCAGCTCGGCGTGCGCGACAAGGAAGCCGGCGTGGCCCTGCGTGCAACGTTCATCGTCGACCCGGACAACACGATCCAGCACGTTTCGGTGAACAACCTGAACGTCGGCCGCAGCCCGGAAGAAGTCCTGCGCATTCTGGACGGCCTGCAAACGGACGAACTCTGCCCGTGCAACCGCGCAGTCGGCGGCGCCACGCTGTAAGCGTAGCAATGCACGAAGCCCGCGGCGCACGTCCTGCCTGCGGGCTTTTTTAACGGCCAACCCATAGGAGATATCAATGGAATTCATCGACTCGATTAAGGCACGTATCCCCGACTACGCGAAGGACATTCGCCTGAACCTCGACGGCACGATCTCGCGCTCGTCGCTCGAAGGCACCGACGCGGTCGGCGTGGCACTGGCGGCGGCCATCGCGGCGAAGAGCACGGTGCTCGTGAAGACGATCCGCGAAGCCGGCGTGCTGTCGCCCGAAGAGACGAACGCCGTGCTGACGGCGGCCGCGCTGATGGGGATGAACAACACCTGGTATCCGTATGTCGAGATGGCCGACGACGCCGACCTGAAGACGCAGCGCGCCGAACTGCGGATGGGCGCGTATGCGACGCACGGCGGCGTCGACAAGCGCAAGTTCGAGATGTACGCGCTCGCCGCGTCGATCGTCGGCAAGTGCCACTTCTGCGTGAAGTCGCACTATGCGCTGCTGAAGAACGAGCAAGGGATGACCGTCACGCAACTGCGCGACGTCGGCCGCATCGCGTCGGTGATCAACGCCGCCGCGCAGGTGATCGCCGCCGAAGGCGAATAAGCGTGCGCCGCGCGTGGCCGTGAGCCGCGCCTGCTGCCAACGAAAATGCCACGCATTCGCGTGGCATTTTTCATTTCGGCGGCACGGCGCCCGGCGCGCGGCGTGAACCGCACGCCGCCACGGCCGGACGTCAGGCGCCCTGCTTGACCAGCAGCGCGGCAGCCTGCGCCTCGATCCCCTCGCCGCGGCCGAGATAGCCGAGCTTCTCGTTGGTCTTCGCCTTCACGTTCACGCGCTCGAGCGGCAGCCCGAGATCCGCCGCGATGTTCGCGCGCATCCCGTCGATATGCGGCGCGAGCTTCGGCGCCTGCGCGATCACGGTGCTGTCGACGTTCTGGATCGCGAAGCCGGCCGCCTTCACGCGCTCGGCGCACGCGCGCAGCAGCACGCGGCTGTCCGCACCCTTGAACGCCGCGTCGGTATCGGAGAAATGGCGGCCGATGTCGCCGAGCGCCGCCGCGCCGAACAGCGCGTCGGTGATCGCATGCAGCAGCACGTCCGCGTCCGAGTGGCCGAGCAGGCCGCGCTCGTACGGAATCGTCACGCCGCCGATGATGAGGGGGCGCCCTTCGACGAGCTGGTGCACGTCATAGCCTTGTCCGATTCTGAAATCCATGCGTAATCCGGTTTGAGATGGGGGAAAAGTCAGGAAGCGTTCGCGGGGCGCGCGAGAATCGCCTCCGCGAGCGCGAAATCTTCCGGGTACGTGACCTTGAAGTTGCGCAGGCTGCCCTGCACGACGCGCGGCGTATGGCCGGCCCACTCGATCGCGCTCGCTTCGTCGGTCAGGTCGTGCCCTTCGCGCTGCGCCCGCAGGATCGCTTCGCGCAGCATGCCGATGCGGAACATCTGCGGGGTCTGCGCCTGCCACAGCGCGTCGCGCGACTCGGTGCGCGCGATCGCGTCACCGCCGGCCGGCACCCGCTTGAGCGTATCGGCCACCGGCAGCGCGACGATCCCGCCGACCGGGTCGTCCTTCAGCGTCGCGACGAGCGTGCGGATCAGCTCGGGCGTGATGCCGGGGCGCGCGGCGTCGTGCACCAGCACCCAGTCGTGGTCGGTCGCGCCGAATTCGGCCAGTTCCAGCAGCCCGTTGAGCACCGACGCCTGCCGCGAGCCGCCGCCGCAGCGGCGCACCGCGAAGCGCAGGCCCGCGAAGCGGCGTGCATCGAAATGGGAATCGTCGGGCGCGAGCACGACGAGCGTCTGCGCGAATTCGCTGCACGCGTCGAACGCGGCAAGCGTGTAGTGCAGCAGCGCGCGGCCGGCCAGCGTGCGGTATTGCTTCGGCACGGCCGAACCGGAACGGCTGCCCGTGCCGGCGCAGGGAATCAGGGCGAAAAGTCGGGGAGTCACGAAAGGAAACGCCGGAAAGGTGAAATCGAGAAGCGGATTTTATAATAGGTCTTTCGTCTCGACCGGCGCACCGCGCTGCGCCCGTGCACGCCACCCCTGTCGTCCCTATGCCAGATAACGCTTCCACCCCGTCCGCTTCACCCGTTGCCCGCGTCAAGCCCGGTCAGCGTTTCGCCTTCGACGGCGCGCACGGCTCCGCCGACGCGCTCGCCATCGCCCGGTATCTCGCCGACAACCGCCAGGACGTGCCGCTCCTCGCGGTGATCTGCGCGAACGCGGTCGACGCGCAGCGGCTGTCGCAGGAAATCCGCTACTTCTCGCCCGACGCGCGCGTGCGCCTGCTGCCCGACTGGGAAACGCTGCCGTACGACACGTTCTCGCCGCACCAGGACCTCGTGTCCGAGCGGCTGGCCACGTTGCACGACCTCGGCGAGGGCCGCTGCGACATCCTGCTCGTGCCCGCCACCACCGCGCTGTACCGGATGCCGCCCGCGTCGTTCATGGCCGCGTACACGTTCGCGTTCGCGCAGGGCGAGCGGCTCGACGAGGCGAAGCTGAAGGCGCAGCTCACGCTGGCCGGCTACGAGCACGTGAGCCAGGTCGTGCGCCCCGGCGAATACTGCGTGCGCGGCTCGCTGATCGACCTGTACCCGATGGGCTCGCCGCTGCCGTACCGGATCGACCTGTTCGACGACCAGGTCGATTCGATCCGCGCGTTCGATCCCGACACGCAGCGCAGCCTCTACCCGGTGCGCGACGTGCGCCTGTTGCCCGGCCGCGAGTTCCCGTTCGACGAAGCCGCGCGCACGGCCTTCCGCAGCCGCTGGCGCGAAACCTTCGAAGGCGACCCGAGCCGCGCGCCGATCTACAAGGACATCGGCAACGGCGTGCCGTCGGCCGGCATCGAGTATTACCTGCCGCTGTTCTTCGACGAGACGGCCACGCTGTTCCACTACCTGCCGCAGGACGCGCACCTCGTGTTCACCGGCGACCTCGAAGCGTCGATCCGCCGCTTCACGGCCGATACGAAGCAGCGTCACGCGTTCCTCGCGCACGATCGCGAGCGGCCGATCCTCGAACCGCAGCGACTGTTCCTGTCCGACGAGGATTTCTTCGCGTTCGCGAAGCCGTTCGCGCGCGTCGTGCTGCCCGCGCAGCCGGCCGGCGGCTGGGCGACCGCCCTGCCCGAGCTCACCGTCGACCGCCATGCGGACGATCCGCTCGCGTCGCTGCGCACGTTCGTCGAATCGTCGGGCAAGCGCGTGCTGCTGACGGTCGAATCGGCCGGCCGTCGGGAAACGATCCTGCAACTGCTCGCCGAACATCACCTGCGGCCGTCGTCGAACGACGATTTCGCGAGCTGGCTGGCGAGCGATGCGCGCTTCGCGCTCGGCGTCGCGCCGCTCGCGAACGGCTTCGCGGTACCGGGCGAAGGCTATGCGATCGTCACCGAAACCGAGCTGTACGGCGCGCTCGGCCGCCGCGCGGGCCGCCGCCGGCAGGAACAGGCGAGCAACGTCGACGCGATGGTGCGCGACCTGTCCGAGCTGAAGGTCGGCGACCCGGTCGTCCACGCGCAGCACGGCATCGGCCGCTACATGGGCCTCGTGTCGATGGATCTCGGCGAAGGCGAGACCGAATTCCTGCATCTCGAATACTCGGGAGACAGCAAGCTCTACGTGCCCGTCGCGCAACTGCACGTGATCTCGCGCTACAGCGGCGCCGATCCCGACAGCGCGCCGCTGCACGCGCTCGGCTCCGGCCAGTGGGAGCGCGCGAAGCGCAAGGCCGCGCAGCAGATCCGCGATACGGCCGCCGAGCTGCTGAACCTGTACGCGCGCCGCGCGGCCCGTGAAGGCCACGCGTTCTCGCTCGACCCGCGCGACTACGTGAAATTCGCCGAAAGCTTCGGCTTCGAGGAAACGCCCGACCAGGCCGCGGCGATCGCGGCCGTGATCGGCGACATGACGAGCGGCAAGCCGATGGACCGCCTCGTGTGCGGCGACGTCGGCTTCGGCAAGACCGAGGTCGCGCTGCGTGCGGCGTTCATCGCGGTGCTGGGCGGCAAGCAGGTCGCGCTGCTGTCGCCGACCACGCTGCTCGCCGAGCAGCACACGCAGACCTTCGCGGACCGCTTCGCGGACTGGCCGGTGCGCATCGTCGAGCTGTCACGCTTCAAGACCGCGAAGGAAGTGAATGCGGCGATCGCGCAGATCAACGAAGGCAGCGTCGACATCGTGATCGGCACGCACAAGCTGCTGTCGTCTGACGTGCAGTTCAAGCGTCTCGGCCTCGTGATCATCGACGAGGAACACCGCTTCGGCGTGCGCCAGAAGGAAGCGCTGAAGGCGCTGCGCGCGGAAGTCGACGTGCTGACGCTCACCGCGACGCCGATCCCGCGTACGCTCGGGATGGCGCTCGAGGGGCTACGCGATTTCTCGGTGATCGCGACCGCGCCGCAGAAGCGGCTCGCGATCAAGACCTTCGTGCGCCGCGAGGAAGAAAGCGTGATCCGCGAGGCGATGCTGCGCGAGCTCAAGCGCGGCGGCCAGGTGTACTTCCTGCACAACGAAGTCGAGACGATCGAGAACCGCAAGGCAATGCTCGAGGCGCTCGTGCCCGAGGCGCGCATCGTGATCGCGCACGGCCAGATGCACGAGCGCGAACTCGAACGCGTGATGCGCGATTTCGTCGCGCAGCGCGCGAACGTGCTGCTGTGCACGACCATCATCGAGACCGGCATCGACGTGCCGAGCGCGAACACGATCATCATGCACCGCGCGGACAAATTCGGCCTCGCGCAGCTTCACCAGTTGCGCGGCCGCGTCGGCCGCTCGCACCACCAGGCCTACGCGTACCTGCTGGTGCACGATCCGCAGTCGCTGACCAAGCAGGCGCAGCGCCGGCTGGAAGCGATCCAGCAGATGGAGGAACTCGGCTCGGGCTTCTATCTCGCGATGCACGACCTGGAGATCCGCGGCACCGGCGAAGTGCTCGGCGACAAGCAGTCGGGCGAAATCCACGAGATCGGCTTCCAGCTCTATACGGACATGCTGAACGACGCGGTGAAGGCGCTGAAGAACGGCAAGGAGCCCGACCTCACTGCCCCGCTCGCCGCGACGACCGAAATCAACCTGCATGCGCCCGCGATCCTGCCGGCCGATTACTGCGCGGACGTGCAGGAGCGGCTGTCGCTGTACAAGCGGCTCGCGAACTGCGAGCACGGCGACGCGATCGACGGCATCCAGGAAGAGCTGATCGACCGTTTCGGCAAGCTGCCGCCGCAGGCGCACGCGCTCGTCGAGACGCACCGGCTGCGGATCGCCGCGAAGCCGCTCGGCATCGTGAAGATCGACGCGAGCGAGGTCGCGATCGGGCTGCAGTTCGAGCCGAATCCGCCGATCGATCCGATGCGGATCATCGAGATGGTGCAGAAGCATCGCCACATCAAGCTCGCGGGCCAGGACAAGCTGCGCATCGAGACACGCTCGCCCGACCTCGCGATCCGCGTATCGACGATCAAGGAAACGCTGCGCGCGCTCGGCCCGAAACAGGGGGCGGCCGTCGCGGCGCGCTGACGCAATCCCGACGGGCGCGACGTTGCTGCACCGCATCGCGCCCGACGAAGGCGGGCAGGCGCGTTTTTGAGTATGATTTCCCATTCATCAGACGGAGTTTTGCCATGTCCACTCTCGACGCGACGGCGCCGTCCGCCGCAACCGAAGGCGATGCATCGCTCGTCAGCCTGCCCTGGGTCAAGCAACTCGTGTCGATGGACACGACGAGCCGCGTGCCGAACCTCGGCCTGATCGAAACGGTACGCGACGCGCTCGCCGCGAAGGGCATCGCGTCGACGATCACGCACGATCCGCGTGAAGGCTGGGCGAACCTGTTTGCCACCGTGCCCGCGCACGACGGTTCGACGAACGGCGGCATCGTGCTGTCGGGCCACACCGACGTCGTGCCGGTCGACGGCCAGCAATGGGACAGCAACCCGTTCGCGCCGGAAATCCGCGACGGCCGCCTGTACGGCCGCGGCACCTGCGACATGAAGGGCTTCATCGGCGCGGCGCTCGCGCTGCTGCCCGAGATGCAGGCGACGAAGCTCGCGAAGCCGATCCATTTCGCGCTGTCCTACGACGAGGAAATCGGCTGCGCGGGCGCGCCGCTGATGATCGCCGATCTCGTGAAGCGCGGCGTGCAGCCGTCCGGCTGCATCGTCGGCGAGCCGACCAGCATGCGGCCGATCATCGCGCACAAGGGCATCAACGCGTACCGCTGCTGCGTGCGCGGCCACGCCGCGCATTCGTCGCTGACGCCGAAGGGGCTCAACGCGATCGAGTATGCGGCCCGCCTGATCTGCCACATCCGCGACATCGCCGACCGTTTCCGTGCCGAAGGCCCGTTCGACGAACTGTACGACGTGCCGTTCACCACCGCGCAGACGAGCACGATCCAGGGCGGCAACGCGATCAACACGGTGCCGGCCGAGTGCCGCTTCGACTTCGAATTCCGCAACCTGCCGACGCTCGATCCCGAGCAGATCTTCACGCGCATCGAAGCGTATGCGCAGGAAACGCTGCTGCCGCAGATGCTGCGCGAACATCCGAACGCCGCGATCGAATTCTCGAAGATCGCCGCGGCGCCCGGCCTCGACGCGACCGAGCAAGCCGCGATCACGCAGCTCGTGCGCGCGCTGACGGCCGACCAGGACAAGCGCAAGGTCGCGTACGGCACCGAAGCCGGCCTGTTCGCCCGCGCGGGCATTCCGAGCGTCGTGTGCGGGCCCGGCAACATCGAGCAGGCGCACAAGCCGAACGAATATGTCGAGCTCGCGCAGCTCGCCGGCTGCGAGCAGTTCCTGCGCAAGTTCATTCGCAGCATGTCGGTCGACGCGCACTGACTGCCTCCCGCCACGCCGGCCCGCGTGTGCGGGTCGGCCCACTCCGCCACCCGCCACGTCATGTCGACTGAACAACAGGGCACTGCCCATACGACGATCGACGGCGAGCCGATTCCGACGCTCGACGAAATCGCCGCGCAGCATTTCGCGTTGTCACCCTGGGTCGCGCGCACGCCCGTGTTCGAGCGCGCCGATCTGCCCTCCCTCGAAGGCACGCACGTCAACTTCAAGTTCGAGCTGTTGCAGGCGAGCGGCAGCTTCAAGGCGCGCGGCGCGTTCACGCACCTGCTCGCGCTCGACGAAGACCGCAAGAACGCGGGCGTCACCTGCGTATCGGCCGGCAATCATGCGGCAGCCGTCGCGTATGCGGCGATGCGGCTCGGCAGCAGCGCGAAGGTCGTGATGTTCCATACCGCGAGCCCGACGCGCATCGCGCAGTGCAAGCAGTACCGCGCGGAAGTCGTGCTGGCAGGCAGCGCGTCGCAGGCGTTCGATCTCGTGCGGCGCATCGAGGCCGAGGAAGGCCGCTTCTTCATTCATCCGTTCAACGGCTATCACACGATCCTCGGCACCGCGACGCTCGGCTACGAATGGGCGACGCAGACGCCGGACCTCGACGCGGTGATCGCGCCGATCGGCGGCGGCGGGCTCGCGGCCGGCATGGCGACCGCGCTGCGGCTCGCGAATCCGCGCGTGCACGTGTACGGCGTCGAGCCGGAAGGCGCCGACGCGATGAGCCGCAGCTTCGCGGCCAATCACACGATCAAGATGAGCGCGATGCAGACGATCGCCGATTCGCTGATGGCGCCGCATACCGAGGAATATAGCTACCAGCTGTGCCGGCGCCACCTCGACCGCATCGTCACCGTCTCCGACGACGCGCTGCGCGCCGCGATGCTGTTCCTGTTCTCGCACCTGAAACTGTCGGTCGAGCCGGCCTGTGCGGCCGCGCTCGCCGCGCTGCTCGGCCCGCTGCGCGAAACGCTGCAGGGCAAGCGCGTCGGCGTGCTGCTGTCGGGCACGAATACCGATCCCGCCACGCTCGGCATGCATCTCGCGCACGCGCAACTGCAGCACTGACTCCGCACCGCGCGTGCGCAGACCATCCTAGGGTTATCCCCAGATTATGTTGACAGCCCTGTTGATAACCCGCTGGACCCGCACGCAAGTGGTTGAGCGCGCAGCGTTTTGCACGCGCGAAGGTCGATCGTCACGAAATGGGCAGATGCGGCGGCTGGCCGCATGCGCGGCGGCGCTCGCGCTGCTCGCCGGTTGCGCGGCAGCGCCCTCGTCCATCTCGGGCGCGCAACCGGCATCCTGCACGCAACCTGGCGAAAGCCGCATGCTGCAGGCCGACCTGCTGTTCGGGCGCGACATCGCCGGGCGCGGCCCCGTCACCGATGCCGAGCGCGCGGCATTCCTCGCCGACACGGTCACGCCGCGCTTTCCCGACGGCCTCACCTACTGGGACACGCACGGCCAGTGGCGCGACCGCTCGACCGGTGGCGTCACGCGCGAAGACAGCTTCGTGATCCGTATCATCGCCGACGATACGCCGGACACGCGCACACGGCTCGCCGCGATCCGCCAAGCGTACGTCCAGCGATTTCACCAGCAATCGGTCGGCATGACCGTGATGCCGGCCTGCGCGTCGTTCTGATTCGACGTCTTTCGCTGCCGGTCGCGCACAAAAGAACGGGCGCCCGAAGGCGCCCGTCGCATGGCTGAAGCACAGCGTATCGCTTACTTGCTCTCGAACATGTCCATGATCTGCTGCTTCTCCTGCGGCGTGACGGGCGGCGGCGCCAGCCCGGCCGCGCCGGCCGAACCGAGGGCGTCGTTCGCGCTGATCGCGTTCTCCGCCGGGTTGATGTCGACGTTCGCGATGAAGCCGTTGCCCGGCGTGCGATCGGCGTAGTACAGCTCGCCGTCGATCGTCGTCAGGCCGTCCGGCATCGGCATCTGCTGCTCGGGCACGCCGTTCAGCGCGGTGCGCATGTAGTTCACCCAGATCGGCAGCGCGAGCTGCGCGCCGAATTCACGGCTGCCCAGGCTCTTCGGCTGGTCGAAGCCCATCCACGCGACCGCGACGAGCGACTGCTGGTAGCCGGCGAACCAGCCGTCCTTCGCATCGTTCGTCGTACCCGTCTTGCCCTGCAGGTCGTTGCGGCCCAGCGCGTTGGTGCCCGCGCCCGTGCCGGCCGTCGCGACCGAATGCAGCAGGCTGTTCATCACGTACGCGTTGCGGCCTTCGATCGTGCGCGGCGCCGTACCGCCCGCGACCACCGGCTGCGACTTCTGCAGCGGCTGGCCGCGTGCGTCGTCGACTTCGGCGATCAGGTACGGATCGACCTTGTAGCCGCCGTTCGCGAACACCGCGTAGCCGGTCGCGAGCTGCAGCGGCGTCACGAGGCCCGCGCCGAGCGCCATCGGCAGGTACGGCGGCGTCTTCGCCGGATCGAAACCGAAGCGCTGCGTCACGTACTGCTGCGCGTACTGCGTGCCGATCGACGCGAGGATCCGGATCGACACCAGGTTCTTCGAACGCTGCAGGCCGGTGCGCATCGTCATCGGGCCGTCCGGCTGGTCGTCGTCCTTCGGCTCCCACGCGGTGCCGCCCGGCACGCTCGGCGGGAAGTACAGCGGCGCGTCGTTGATCATCGTCGCCGGCCCGAGCCCCTTGTCGAGCGACGCCGAGTAGATGAACGGCTTGAACGACGAGCCCGGCTGCCGCCACGCCTGCGTCACGTGGTTGAACTTGCTCTTGTTGAAGTCGAAGCCGCCGACGAGCGAGCGGATCGCACCGTCCTGCGGCGCGATCGCGACGAGCGCGCCTTCGACCTGCGGCAGCTGCACCACCTGCCAGCCGGTCTTGCCGTCCTTCAGCACGCGCACGACCGAGCCCGGCTTGATACGCAGCGCGTTGTTCGCACGGGCGCCCAGCGCGGCCGACACGAAACGCAGCCCGGCCGGGCCGATCGTCGTGGTCGCGCCGCCGACGAACTGCACCTCGACCGCGTTCGGCGATGCCGACAGCACGACCGCCGATTGCAGGTCGCCGTTGTCCGGGTGATCGGCGAGCGCATCGTCGATCGCCTCGTCGCGTTCGTCGCCGGCCGCGGGCAGGTTGATCGACGCTTCGGGGCCGCGGTAGCCGTGACGGCGCTCGTAGTCGAGAATGCCGCGACGCACGGCCTGATACGCGGCTTCCTGGTCGGCCGAGTTGATCGTCGTCGTGACGGTCAGCCCGCGCGTGTAGGTTTCGTCCTTGTACTGCTGGTACATCATCTGCCGCACCATCTCGGCGACGTACTCGCCGTGCACCGCGTACTGGTTGCCCGGCGTGCGCACGTGGATCTCTTCCTTGATCGCCTCGTCGTACTGCGGCTGCGTGATGTAGCCGATGTCGAGCATGCGCTTCAGGATGTATTCCTGACGCACCTTCGCACGCTTCGGATTCACGACCGGGTTGTACGCGGACGGCGCCTTCGGCAGCCCCGCGAGCATCGCCGCTTCCGCGAGCGTGATGTCCTTCAGGTCCTTGCCGAAATACACGCGCGCCGCGGCCGCGAAGCCGTACGAACGCTGGCCGAGATAGATCTGGTTCATGTACAGCTCGAGGATCTGGTCCTTCGTCAGGGCCTTCTCGATCTTGTACGCGAGCAGCATTTCGTAGATCTTGCGCGTGTAGGTCTTCTCGCTCGACAGGAAGAAGTTGCGCGCCACCTGCATCGTGATCGTGCTCGCGCCCTGGCGCGCGCCGCCGTGCATCAGGTCGGCCACGCCCGCGCGCAGGATGCCGAGGAAATCGACGCCGCCGTGTTCGTAGAAGCGGTAGTCCTCGATCGCGAGCACGGCCTTCTTCATCACGTCGGGAATGTCCTGGAAGCGCACGAGGCTGCGGCGCTCCTCGCCGAACTCGCCGATCAGCACGTGATCGGCGGTAAACACACGCAGCGGCACCTTCGGCTGATAGTTGGTCAGCGCATCGAGCGACGGCAGTTGCGGCGCCATCACGACCAGCGCGTAGCCGACGATCAGCGCGCCGACGACCGCGAGCGTCGCGAACAGGCCGACGAACCACAGCGCGACGCGCGAACCGAACGTGCGCCGGCGCCCTCCGCCGCCGCTGCGCTGCTGCGCGCGGCGGCCGTCGTCGCGATCGTCGTCATCGGGGTAATAGGCTCCGGACGGCGAACGGCGCAGCGTGTAGTGGGGCTCGTTCCTGTCGGAAGAAGAAGGCGGTCGTTTGATAATTGGCATGTCGGAATGGCGGGCGTACGTGGCGCCCTCGGACGCATGCGGAAATGCAAGCGGATGAATCTGAGTGGGTGCATCGAGATGCGGCTGTCACGTCGACAGACCCCGCCGCGCGGCGATCCGTTCCCGCGACGTGACAGCGCATTTTAATGAAATCGACCGGGCGCCTTCGCGATTTTTTGTAAAAATTCCCCCAATGCCGTGATTTGCGGAACGTATTGTCGGCATCCTCGGCCTATGATGGACACGCGATACGGCACGCACGGGCGAATTTCTTTCAGTCGCGAAAGGTTTGCCGTCCTGATGCGCGAGCCGCTTGAACTCGCGCGTTTAAGCCGTATTTAAGTGAACCGGTGGTGTAATATCCGCCGGCTCACGCGGGCCGGAACCGGCTCGCGACGGGCATTGCCGCGGTCACGCGGCGCCTTTCAACCACGGAGGATTTCATGTCGCTTTTCGACTCTATTTCGCGCACGATCAAAGGCCTGCTGAACGATGCGGCCGATTCGGTACAGGATCCGTCGCGCGACGCACGGCAGATCGTGCGGGAGCTCGACGACAGCATCGGCCGTGCCGAGAATTCGCTGATCGAAATCGAGGCACAGGTCGCGACCCAGCGCAGCAAGCGCGATGCGGCCGACGACAAGGTCAGGAAGTACGAGGACGGCGCGAAGCGCGCGCTGCAGGGCGGCGACGAAGCGCTCGCCCGCGAAGCGCTCGCGGCCCAGTCGAACGCGGAAGCCGAGCGCGACGCGCTCGCGGCCGAGCTGACGACGCTCGAGCCGTCGGTCGAGAAGCTGAAGGGGCAGATCGCCGACATGCGCCAGCGCCGCAACGATCTGAACGCACGCTCGAACATCCTGCAGGCGAAGCAGGAAATCGCGCAGGCGAAGGACGTCGCAGCCAGCGCGCTGGGCGGCATCGGCGGCAAGAACCTGTCCGAGGATTTTCAGAAGCTCGAGGACAAGGTCGCGCTGCAGAACGCGCGCTCGGACGCACGCCTCAATTCGGCCGACACGTCGAGCGGCAAGGCGCTCGACGACAAGCTCGCCGCGCTGAACAAGGGCCCGTCGGTGGAAGATCGCCTCGCCGCACTGAAGAAACAGCTCGATACGCCCGCGCAGTAACCCGCCGCGGGCCACCGCGCCGCGCCCCGGCCCGGGCGCGCGGCGCGAACCGATCGTCAGGAGACGGGCGCGTGCGCCCGGTTCGACCATGAAGAAATCTCTCGCCGCACTCGGCCTCTCGCTGATGTTGCTGTCGTCCGCCGCGTTTGCGGTCCCGTCGCTGCAGCAGGTCGAGCAATCGATCGCGCAGCGCAACTGGCAGCAAGCCGACACGCAGCTGTCGCAAGTCATCGACGCCCATCCGAACAACGCGCACGCGCGCTACCTGTATGCGCAGGTGCTGGACCGCGAAGGCCGCGCGTCCGACGCGCTCGCGCAACTGCAGCGCGCCAAATCGCTCGATCCGCAACTGAAGTTCACCGACGCGTCGCGCTTCGCGCAAACGGAGTCGCGCATTCGCGCCGACGCCGCGCGCGTGAGCGGCAATCCGCCGTCGGCCACGCAGGCCGGCACGCTGCAGCCGGGGCTCGCCCCCGCCGTCGCGCCGGCCGAAAAACACGGCCCGTCGACCGGCATGTGGATCGGCCTCGGGCTGATCGTCGCCGTGATCGCGCTGGTGCTGCGCTGGACACTGCGGCGCGCGCGCACGGCCGACAACGGCCGCGCCGACGACGAGCGCCGCACGCAGCTCAAGCGTGCGACCGACGTGCTGAACGACATCCGGCCGCTCAAGCTCGATGCGAAGCTGTCGACGGCGCCCGGCGCCGCGGCGCTGACCGGCGAACTCGAAGCGATCGAGAGCGACGCGCGCACGCTCGTCGAGACGCTGTCGAACGGCAAGAATCCGGTGCCGCCGTATCGCGTCGACGAGCTCGAACAGCGTCACGCCAGCGTGAAAGCGCGCGTCGAAGGCCGCCCCGACCCGGCCGCGCAGCCCGCGGCGCCGGTGAACGGCAGCGGCTCCGTGTACGCGCAGGAAGCCGATCGCATGACCGGCGCGCAAGGCCAGCCGTATCAGCAACAGCCCTACCCGCCGCAACAGCCCTATCCGCAACAGCAGCCGCCCGTCGTGATCCAGCAAGGCGGCGGTTTCGGCGGCGGCATGGGCGGGCTCCTGACCGGCGTGCTGCTCGGCGAAGCGATGTCGGGCGGCCGCGAACGCGTGGTCGAACGCGACGTGATCGTCGACGGCGAGCACCGCAGGCAGGAAGCCGACCCGGGCTTCGACCTCGGCCGCGGCGACGATTCGAACTGGAGCGACGGCAGCGGCGGCGGCGGGATGGACCTCGGCAGCAACGACGACGGCTGGACCGACGACAACACCTGAGCGAGTACCCGCGCACCGGGCGCCGACCTGCCTGTCGACGCCCGGCCTCCCCCGCCACGCCCGCCTGCACGACCGGCCGCGCCCGACGCGCGGATTTGTCAATCATTTCAAGATGGACTACCGGCAATGGGGCACGTTCGCTATCATGCGGCCATCGGCGTGCCACCGACCTCATTCGACGCAAAGCAATCCTGCGCGTCGCGGCACGCCTCCCTCGCCCCAACCAGGAGAAAGCCGCTCATGAGCATCATCAAGGAATTCAAGGAGTTCGCCGTCAAGGGCAACGTGATGGATCTCGCCGTCGGCGTGATCATCGGCGGCGCGTTCTCGAAGATCGTCGACTCGGTCGTGAAGGACCTCATCATGCCGGTCATCGGTGTGCTGACCGGCGGTCTGGATTTCTCGAACAAGTTCGTTCTGCTCGGCACCATCCCCCCGTCGTTCAAGGGTAATCCCGATTCGTTCAAGGACCTGCAAGCCGCGGGCGTCGCCGCATTCGGCTACGGCTCGTTCATCACGGTGGCGATCAATTTCGTGATCCTTGCGTTCATCATTTTCCTGATGGTGAAATTCATCAACAAGCTGCGCAAGCCGGAAGAAGCCGCGCCGGCCGCGACGCCGGAAGACGTCGTGCTGCTGCGCGAGATCCGCGATTCGCTCAAGCAGCGCTGAGCGCCTCACGCGCCGCCCGCCAGGCCCGCCCCGTGCGGGCCTTTTTATTGCGCGCGCGATGCGCCGCCGCATGCGGCCCATCTCACTTTTTTGTGACGAGCGAATGCACGCGCGGGAAAAGCAGGTCTATGATGGAGACTAAACGACAGTACGGGCGCCAAGACGCTGGCTGTGTCGATCATGGCGAGCAGGTCGACGGGAGACATTGATCGTCGTACTGCACGAATGCAGCATTTTCGTGTGCTATAAAGGATCGACATGCGGCGTACATAGCCGGGAGTGGGTCGCATGAAAGTGCCGCATTTCTTGCAATTGTTTTTGAGGCGAGTGTTTATGTCCTTCCCGAAAAAACGTCGGCGTGCGCCGCAGGATGGCCAGGAATCGTTCCTCGCGGTCTTGCGCCACTCGAAGCCGTTTGCCCAGCTCGACACCAAGATTGCCCGCGCCCGCGCGCAGGACGAACCCGTCCTCTATGCGCACGTGCTGCCCGGCCTCGACGTGCTCCTGTGCAGCGTGCGCGGCGCGCAGCCGCCGTATCCGGCCATCGCCGAGCTGCGCAAGCGCTGCATCGAATCGATCGCCAACGCGCTCGAGCAGCCGCTCGACGGCCTCGAGAACGGCGGATACTGGTACGAAGCGAACGGCTTCGGCTTCCTCGTCTTCGCCAGCCGTGCGCGTGCGCGCATCCTGCCCGAGTTTGGTGCAGGCACGAAGGCGAGCCTGCGCGGCGGCCTCGGCCGCCAGAACGCGGGCGACACGACACCCCGCTCGCTCGGCTGATCCGCCAGTCATTCGATGGGCCGCCTCCGCGCGGCCCATCTGCCATTCACATGCCCCGCTTGCCCGTCACGACACCTGCTGACGGCCGTTGTTCGGCCGCACGATGTCGATGAACGCGGCGAAATCGGCGCCGGCGAGTCCCTGCGCGGCGCCCAGCCTCAGCACCTGCTGCACGGTGGCCGACACGGGCATCACCGCGCCCGTGTCGCGCGCGGCGTCGGCAATGGCATCGACATCCTTCTGAAATGTACTCAGCGCGCCGATCGGTGGATGGCCGCCCGACGTCATGCGCGGCACGAACGTCTGCAGCAGCACCGAATCGGCCCAGCCGCCGGCCAGCGCCTCGGCCAGGCGCGCGGCGTCGATGCCGCTCGCCTGCGCGAGACCGACCGCCTCGGCAATCGCGGTGACCGTCGCGGTGACGATCGCCTGGTTGCACAGCTTCGCCGTCTGGCCCGCGCCCGCGTCGCCCATGTGCGTGATGCGCGACGCATACGTGTCGATCAGCGGGCGCACCGCGTCGAGATCGGCCGCGCGGCCGCCGGCCATCACCGCGAGCGTGCCGGCCTGCGCGCCCGGCACGCCGCCGGACACCGGCGCGTCGACCCAGCCGACTCCAAGCGCAGCCGCACGCGCCGCGTAGTCGCGCGTGGCGGCGGGCGGAATGCTCGAATGATCGACGATGCGCTGCACGCGGAGTGTGCTCACGCCCCCGGAAAGCAGCCCGTGCTCACCGAACACGACGTCGCCGACCGCACGACCGTCGAGCACGCACACGAACACCGTATCGACGCGCTCGGCCAGCTCGCGCGGCGTGCCGACCACCTGCGCGCCGTCCTTCACCAGCGCCTCGGCCTTGTCGCGTGAGCGATTCCATACGCTGACGCGATGCCCGGCCGCCAGCAAATGCCGAATCATCGGCGCGCCCATCAATCCCGGTCCGCAAAATCCGACTTCCACGATGTTCCTCGTCTCCGATATGGGTTGCACTTGCCGCCCATCATACCTATCACTCAAGAAGCCGGGCACGCACGGCGCCGTAGCGGAATCGTAGTGGGACCGCGGCTTGCACCGGCAATACAGACCGATATCCCAGGGAGGCATCATGAGCGACCACGTGTACAAGTTGATCGAACTGACCGGTTCGTCGCGGCAATCGAGCGACGACGCGATTCGCAACGCGATCTCGAAAGCCGGCAAGACGCTGCACAACCTGCACTGGTTCCAGGTGACCGAAACGCGCGGCCACATCGAAGGCGATCAGGTCGTGCACTGGCAGGTCACGCTGAAGGTCGGCATGCGCATCGACGACTGACGCGCCCGCCGCTTCACCCGCCGCGCCGCGATCCGGATGCGCGCCCTGCGTGTCCGCGCGGCGCCGCGCGCCCCGCATCCCCCCGTTCAGGCCCCTTGTCGCAGCCAGGCCGGCGCGTGCCTGCGGGTATCCATCTCTTGACGCTGATTTTCGTTCATATTAAAAACGATATACCCACCCCACCCCTCGATCAGCCCAGCCATATAAACCGGAGATAACATGAGTCAGCAACGCGAGGCGATCGACACGTACCTCTTGCGCGTCTTGCACACCTTGTTGATGGAGCGCAGCGTGACGCGCGCGGCCGTCAAACTGAACCAGTCGCAACCGGCGATCAGCGCCGCGCTGCGGCGCCTGCGCGACATCACCGGCGATCCGCTGCTGGTGCGCGGCAAATCCGGCATGGTGCCGACCGAATACGGGCTGCGCCTGCTCGAGCCCGTGCAGAACGCGCTGCGTGAAATCGAGCGCATCAAGTTCCAGCAGCACAACTTCGACCCGGCCACGTCGATCCGCTGCTACCGGATCGGCTGCCCCGACTACCTGAACGTGCTGTTCGTGCCGACCGTCGTCGAACGCTTCCGCCTGGCCGCGCCGAACGCAACGCTCGAGTTCCATTCGCTCGGCCCCGCGTTCGACTACGAGCTCGCGCTGGAAGACGGCAAGCTCGACATCGTCGTCGGCAACTGGCCCGAGCCGCCGGAGCAACTGCACCTGTCGAACCTGTTCGTCGATGAAATCGTCTGCCTGATGAGCAACACGCACCCGTTCGCGAAACGCGGCGGGCTCACGCTCGACCAGTACCTGAACGCGCCGCATCTCGCGCCGACGCCGTACTCGGTCGGCCAGCGCGGCGCGATCGACGTGCATCTCGCGCGCGAACGGCTCAAGCGTCACGTGGTCGTCACGCTGCCGTACTTCAACCTCGCACCGTACGTGCTCGTGAAGTCGGACCTGATCTTCACGACCACGCGGCTGTTCGCCGATCACTATGCGAAATTCCTGCCGCTGTCCGTCGTGCCGGCGCCGCTCGACTTCCCGCCGATGCAGTACTACCAGCTGTGGCACGAACGCTGCCATTACTCCGACGAAGTGCGCTGGCTGCGCAGCCTCGTCGCCGAAGCCACCCGCACGCTGATCGAGGCGTAGTCGCATGCGGCGCACCACGCGTGCGCCGTTCGCTCAGTTACGCGTGACCACGACTCGTTGCACGACGGGTGGTGGCCACAATGGCCGCGCCCCGCTGCGCAACGTGCTGCGCGACCTCCCCGCCGACGCGTCAGCGCGACGCTTCCACGAGCGCCTGCGCCAGCGCGTTGTGACGCTCGATCACCGGCGGCAGATCGAGCGTCGCGAGCCGCCCTGCCCGCACCACCACCTTCCCGTTCACCACCGTGTACGCCGTCTGCGACGGCGCGCAGAACACGAGCGCCGCGACCGGATCGTGCAGCGCGCCCGCGAACAGCGGCTGACGCAGGTCGAACGCGGCGAAATCCGCGGCCATGCCGGGCTTCAGCGCGCCGATGTCGTCGCGGTTCAGCACCTTCGCACCGCCGAGCGTCGCGATCTCGAGCGCTTCGCGCGCGGTCATCGCGTCGGGCCCGAAGCCGACCCGTTGCAGCAGCAGCGCCTGGCGTACCTCGGCCACCATCTGCGCGCCGTCGTTCGACGCCGAACCGTCGACGCCCAAGCCGACCGGCACGCCCGCGAGCCGCATCTTCTTCACCGGCGCGATACCGGACGCCAAGCGCATGTTCGAGCACGGGCAATGCGCGACGCCCGTGCCGGTGCGTGCAAACAGGCCGATGCCCGCATCGTCGAGCTGCACGCAGTGCGCGTGCCACACGTCGTGGCCGACCCAGCCGAGATCTTCCGCATATTCGGCGGGCGTCATCCCGAACTTCTCGCGGCTGTACGCGATGTCGTTGACGTTCTCCGCGAGGTGGGTGTGCAGCGACACGCCGTATTCGCGCGCGAGCACGGCCGCGTCGCGCATCAGCTCGCGGCTCACCGAGAACGGCGAGCACGGCGCGACCACCACGCGCAGCATCGCGTAACGGCCTTTGTCGTGATAGGTCTCGATCAGGCGCTGCGCGTCGCGCAGGATGTCGGGTTCGCGCTCGACGACCGAGTCGGGCGGCAGCCCGCCGTCGCGCTGGCCGACGCTCATCGCGCCGCGACTCGCGTGAAAGCGCATGCCGATCCGCTGCGCGGCGCCGATGCTGTCGTCGAGCCGGCTGCCGTTCGGGTAGATGTACAGATGATCGCTCGACGTCGTGCAGCCCGATTGCAGCAGCTCGGCCATCGCGGTAAGCGTCGACACCTCGATCATCTCGGGGCTCAGGTGCGCCCAGATCCGGTACAGGTTCGTGAGCCAGCCGAACAGCTCGGCGTTCTGCGCGGCCGGCACCGCGCGCGTGAGGCTCTGGTACATGTGGTGATGCGTGTTCACGAGCCCCGGGATCACGAGGTGGCCGCGCAGGTCGAGCACTTCGTCGGCCGTGTCGGGCAGCTCGGCGCTCGGGCCGACCGCGACGATCCGGTTGTCTTCGATGTAGAGCCCCGCGTCGCGCAGCTCGCGGCGCGTGTCGTCCATGGTCACGAGCACGTCGGCGTGCTTGACCAGCAGGGTTTTCGGGCGGGATGAGGAAGGGTTCGGCGCGCGTGCGCCAGCGTGCTGCTCGAGATTCATGCGTTCTCCGCGTCGGTCTGCCTCCAGGGGCTGCCCTGGAAGCGGTCACACTGCCGTTCGAACGCTGAATCGCGGCACGCCCCGGTGCCTGCGTCCGTTCGAACGCCCTGGCCCGGTTACCCGGCGTGCTCGCCGTCTTCGGGGTACGCGCCGGCCACCGGCCGACGCGCACGGCGGCAGGATCGCCCAAGCGCGTGCCGCGCACAATACGCGATCCGGAATACCGCCCTTCAGGGATTCGGTATGGTACGCCGCCCGCCGCCCCACCGGGCGCTCGCAACCGGCGCGTGAAGCCCTTCCGGCCGGCCGTCGACAGCCGCTCATGCGCGGCGCATTATCTTCGATATCGCGCCCGTATTTGCGTGGGGAACCTTTTTACAATGCCTGCACGGCGCTCGCTTCACTCTCGCCGACGGGTATGTAGCCACGTGACGTGGAGCCTCGATCCGCCGCACAGTCATGGATCGAGTCGCCGCCGAACCTCGCATTCACACAAGGAACAACGAATGGGAAAGCTCACTACCCACGTACTCGATACGGCACACGGTCGCCCCGGCGCCGCCATCAAGGTGGACCTCTACGCGCTGGACGGCGAATCGCGCCGCGCGATCAAGACCGTGCTGACCAATAGCGACGGCCGCTGCGACGAACCCCTGCTCGAAGGCGCGGCGCTCGCCGCCGGCGAATACGAACTCGTATTCCATGCCGGCGACTACTTCGCGGCGCTCGGCGTGAAGGTGCCCGAACCCCGCTTCGTCGATCGCGTCGTGCTCCGCTTCGGCATCGCCGACACCGGCTCGCACTACCACGTGCCGCTGCTCGTGTCGCCGTGGTCGTACAGCACCTATCGCGGCAGCTGACAATCGAAGCAGCGCCTGCATCAAGACAAACGATCTGAGTCTGGAGGAGTTTCATGGAAGGCTTCATCACCGACTGGCTGAACCTCGCGCTGCGATGGCTGCACGTCATCGTCGCCATTGCGTGGATCGGCGAGTCGTTCTATTTCGTCGCGCTCGACAACAGCCTGAAACCGCCGACCGACCCGAACCAGCGCAAGCGCGGTGTGTTCGGCGAGCTGTGGCACGTCCACGGCGGCGGTTTCTACAACATGCAGAAGTACACGGTCGCCCCGCCGGAAATGCCCGATGACCTGCACTGGTCGAAGTGGCCGTCGTACACGACGTGGCTGTCGGGCTTCACGCTGTTCTTCGTGCTGTACCTGCTCGCCCCGAACACGTACCTGATCGACAAGAACGTGCTCGACATGGGCCCGGTCGTCGCCGTCGCGTCCGCGCTCGGCTTCCTCGCGGCCGGCTGGATCGTCTACGACTCGCTGTGCCGCATCCTCGGCACCAACGATCGCGTGCTCGGCATCTGCGTCGGCCTCTACGTCGTCGTTGCGGCATACCTCGCGTGCCACATCTTCTCGGGCCGTGCCGCCTACCTGATCGTCGGCGCGATGCTCGCGACGATCATGTCGGCGAACGTGTTCTTCGTGATCATCCCGGGCCAGCGCAAGATGGTCGACAAGATGCTCAAGGGCGAAGAACCGAACCCGATCTACGGCAAGCGCGGCAAGCAGCGCTCGGTGCACAACACGTACTTCACGCTGCCGGTCGTGTTCGCGATGCTGTCGAACCACTATGCGATGACGTACACGAACAAGTTCAACTGGGTTGTGCTCGTGCTGATCATGCTGGCCGGCGCGCTGATTCGCCAGTTCTTCGTGATGCGTCACCGCGGCAAGCAGCTGTGGTACCTGCCGATCGGCGGCGTCGCGCTGCTGTCGGGCGCGCTGGTGTGGACGATGCCGAAGCCGGTCGCCCCGGAAGCGCAAGCGGCCAACGCACCGAAGATCGCGATCAACGACATCATGCCGATCATGCAGCAGCGCTGCGTCGAGTGCCACTCGGCGAAGCCGACGCTGATGGGCAGCGCGCCCGCGGGTGTGATGTTCGACACGCCGGACGAAGTGTCGAAGAACGCGCAGCGCATCTACGACCAGGCCGTGCGCCTGAAGGCGATGCCGATCGGCAACGTCACGCACATGACCGACGACGAGCGGACCAAGCTCGCCGCCTGGTTCGAGGGCGGCGCGGTCAAGTAGGCCGCCCGCCGCGCGCCGGAAGTCATTCGCCGGCGTCATCCTCTCCGTTCGCGGGCCCGGTCACGGGCCCGTTTTTTTTCCTGCGCGGCATGCCCTTCGCGCGCTACCTGCGCATCGCGTCGCGCTGCAGTGCGACGAGTGCATCGCGTGCGCGCGGGCCGTCGTCGAACGGCACGAAAATGTGATCGTGGTACGCGGCGGCCATCACGTTGCAACTGATACCGGCCGCGCCGAGCGCCCGCGCGAATGCGGCCGTGAGGCCGACGGCCGCGAGGTCGGAATGCACGGTCAGCGTGATCCAGGCGGCGCGAAACAGCACCGGCCAGCCGCGACGCGCGGCCGTCTCCTCGTCGACCACGACCGTCAGCCCTTCCGCTTCGCGGAACGTCGCGATCACTTCGGATACCGATACGTCGGCGTCGTGCGGCAGCGAGATGAACGCGAACGCGCCCGGATGCAGTTCGGGCCGCATCGTGCGCAGCAGGACCGGGAGGTCGTTTTCAGGCTGGCTCATCGGAGGATCGCGCCCGGAACCGGACGTCGTGTGGTGGCGATGCGGGCACGATAGCACGCGCGACAGCGGCGAACCGGTGCCGCTGTTCGAGCCGTGCAACTCGAACCGATGCCGATGTATGTCACGTTCCCGCCGAACCGGCATGTCAGCGCGACGCTGCGTGTGCTCGTCGACCGGGGCGCCGGGCTGATGGCGCAGCATGCGCCGGTTGTGAATCGGCAGCGCGGCGGCCAGAGTTGGCGCGATACGCGCAAGGGCGCGGCGACCTGAACGGCGAGAAAACGAGCGCACATAAAAAAACCCGCGCAGGTTGCGCGGGTTTCGACAGGCGGACGACCAGATCATCCCGACTCAGGCCGTCACCGCATCCAGTGCATCCTCGGTGAGCCACAGCGACTCCTGCAGATCCTGCTCGTTCAGGTTCAGGCCGTCGCCGCCGCGATCGACGACGATGAAATCGCTGACGCCGCCCAACGCGATCAGAGGGTGATGCCACACGCCCTTCGCGTAATTGACGCCCTGCCAGCCGCTCGTGACAAATGCACGAATCTTCGCCGGATCGAGATCGCCCGCGGGCGCGACGACGACGAGATACGGCTGGTCGTTGAGCGGCACGAACGCCTGGCTGCCGAGCGGGTGCCGTTCCAGCATCTTCACTTCGAACGGCAGCGTGCGCGGCTGGCCGCGGAACAGGTTGACGAGCGTGCGGCCGCCTTCATCGGTCACGTCGACCTTCGCGAGATCGTGAAAGCGGATCGTCGTGCCGAGGTTGATCGGGATCTGCTTCGCCCCTTCCGTTTCGATCACGTCGCCGAACGGCGCGAAGGCTTCCTTGGTCAGCGGTTCGATGGCAAGCGTCTTCATTTGTCGAGCGTCCCCCACAGGCGCAGGCGCGACACGCCGCCGTCCGGAATGATGTTCAGTCGCACGTGCGTGACGGGGCCGAGCGACGCGATGTCGTGTTCGAAGTAGTGCTGCTTGTCCATCTGCAGCTTCTGTTCGCCGAGCAGCACCGGCCAGAACATCGATTGCGTGATCAGCGAGCTGTCGGTGCCGCCCGACACATAGGCGGCCTGGATCGAGCACCGATCCGGGTAATTGCCCTTGAAGAACGCGGTATCGACTTCGATCTTGCGGATCACGCCCGGCTGCGCGAGCGCGATGATCGCCCAGTCGTTGCCCGGTTCGCGGCGGCGGCGCGTTTCCCAGCCATCGCCCATGTTCACGCCGCGGCCCGGCAGCAGCAGGTTCGATGCGACGCCGAAGTGCTGGTTGTTTGCGGCCACCACGTAACCGCCGTTTTCCATCGCCGCGAGGTCGAACTGCTCGGTCGCGCTCGCGCCGGCCCAGTCGAGCTGCGGCTGGCCGTACACACGCAGGCGCGCGATGCCGCCGTCCGGGTAGATGTTCACGCGCAGATGCGTGAACGAGCGTGCATCGTTCGCTTCGACGTAGTGATGGCTGTTGCCCTGCAGCGTCGTCGACGGCACGATCTCGACCCACTCGGTCGCCTGCGTCGGCGCGCCGTCAGCCACGAACGCGGCCTCGATCGACGCGGCCGGCGGGAAGTTGCCGGTGAAGTGGCTCGTGTCGATGTCGAAGCCCTTGATCACGCCCGGGCGCGCGAGCTTGACGATGCACCAGTCGTAGCCGGTCGTGCGCTTGCGGCGCGTTTCCCACCCGTCCATCCACTTGCCGTGGTCGTCGTACTTGCCGGGGATGAAGACGGCCGGCTCGGGGTTCAGCATCCGGTCCTTCGGTGCGAAGAAATCGTCGCTGGCCTCGAGCGCCTGCGCACCGAGACGCGGGTCGGCAAGATTCACGTAGCGCCGCGTGAAATCGGGTGCGTTCGGATCGAGAAGCGGAACAGCCATGATGTTTCCTTGTTTCAGTGAGACGATCGGGCCGCCGCGACGCAGCGGGCCGTATTGTGGTGTCAGGCGGCGGTGTCGGGCGGCGGTGTCAGGCGTCGATCAGGTCGTCGAGGCGAAAGCGCGCGATCCGGTAGATCTGGTCGAGGCTCGCGCGCAGCTCCTCGGCGCGCGAATGATTCACGCGCGACTCGAAGTTCGCGATGATGCCGTGGCGGTCATAGCCGCGCACCGCGAGGATGAACGGGAAGCCGAATTTCTCGCGATACGTGCGGTTCAGCGTCAGCAGCTTGTCGAACTCTTCGTGCGTGCACTGGTCGAGGCCCGCGCCGCTTTGCTCGCGGGTCGACTCGGCGGTCAGCTCGCCGCGCACGGCGGCCTTGCCGGCCAGTTCCGGGTGAGCGTTGATCAGTGCGAGCTGGCGCGCTTCGCCGCCGGTTTCCACCGCATTCGACATCGTCTGGTGCAGCGCGTCGATGCTCGCGAACGGCCGTTGGCCCGCGGCGACCTCGGCCACCCACGGCGAATGTTCGAAGATCCCCGACAGCGCCGCGACAAATGCGCTCGGCGCCATCGTGTTCAGTTGTTCCAACGTGTAGCGCATCGCCTTCATGCTTTCCCTTCGTTTCGATGATTGGGCTGATACGGATGATGTTCACGCCAGTGACGCGCGATATCGACACGGCGCGTCACCCATACGCGATCGTGCTTCTCGATGTGATCGAGGAACCGCTGCAGCCCGCGGAACCGGCCCGGCCGGCCGAGCAGCCGGCAGTGCATGCCGATCGACAGCATCTTCGGCGCTTCGTCGCCCTCCGCGTACAGCACGTCGAACGCATCGCGCAGATACTGGAAGAAGTGATCGCCGGTATTGAAGCCCTGCGGCGTCGCGAAACGCATGTCGTTCGTGTCGAGCGTGTACGGCACGATCAGTTGCGGCGACGTGCGGCCGCCCGACACTTCGACGTCCATCCAGAACGGCAGGTCGTCGCCGTAGTTGTCGGAGTCGTACAGGAAGCCGCCGTATTCGGCGACCAGGCGGTGCGTGTTGGGGCTGTCGCGGCCGGTATACCAGCCGAGCGGGCGCTCGCCCGTCACGCGCTCGATCGCTTCCATCCCGAGGCGCATGTGCTCGGCTTCGAGTTCCGGCGTCATGCTCTGGTAGTGAATCCAGCGCCAGCCGTGGCACGCGATCTCGTGGCCGAGTTCGACGAACGCCCGCGCGAGCTCCGGATGCCGCTCGATCGCCATGCCGACGCCGAACACCGTCAGCGGCAGCCCGCGCTTCTCGAATTCGCGCAGGATGCGCCACACCCCGGCCCGCGACCCGTATTCGTAGATCGACTCCATGCTCATGTGGCGGTCCGGATACGCGGCCGCGCCGACGATTTCGGACAGGAACTGTTCGGAGCCCGGATCGCCGTGCAGCACGCAGTTCTCGCCGCCCTCCTCGTAATTCAGCACGAATTGCACGGCGACGCGGGCGCGCCCCGGCCAGTTCGCCTGCACGGGATGGCGGCCGTAGCCGATCAGGTCGCGGGGATAGTTGGGATCGAGTGGCATGGTTCGAAGTGCGGCGAAAGCAGGCTAAATAAGCGGGCTGAATAAGCGCGCTGAACGAGCGGGCGCGAATAATGGGTTCGCATCGACCGCGCGGTGCCGGAGGCGGCCGCACCAGCCGATGCGATGACGGCCCAGTGTAGCGAAAACGTTCATACGCGCCCATACAGCGGCGCAGATAGTGCATGTCAGACGGTGTGTATGTGCGGTTGCGGCAAATTCGTCGGAGGTTCCGCCGCCTCCCCGTCCGGCGGGCTGAAGCGGGCGAACGCGCCGCCGTAGCGCTTCGGCAGCGGCCGCGCGTAGTCGCCGCGCTTCGCGGTCGCGAGGCGCAGCGCGACGAGCGCCTCGGCCCATTTGACGGCCGCCGTGACGCCCTCGACCACCGGCGCGCCGATCTGCTGCTCGATCTCGTGCGCGAATTCGGCCATCCCCGCGCAGCCGAGCACGATCGCGTCGGCGCCGTCCTCATCGAGCGCGCGCCGGCATTCGTCGACGATGATCCGGCGCGCGGCCGAGCCGGGCCGGTCGAGTTCGAGCACCGCGACGTCGGTCGCGCGCACGTTGCGGCAGAACCGTTTCATCCCGTAGCGTTCCGCGAGGTGCCACGCCATCCCGCAGGTACGCGCGAGCGTCGTGACGACCGAGAAGCCCGGCGCGAGCACGCTCGCCGCATGCATCGCGGCCTCGGCGATGCCGATCACCGGCCCGCGCGCGAGCTCGCGCGCCGCATACAGGCCCGGATCGCCGAAACACGCGATCACGTACGCGTCGCAGCCGTCGCGCTCGCCCTGCGCGATCTCGGCGAGCAGCCCCGGCGTCGCGAGCGCCTCGTCGTAATACCCTTCGATCGACGGCGGCCCCATCGGCGGGCTCACGGCCACGATCTCCGTGCCGGCGGCCGCGACCTCGCGCGCGCAGCGGCCCATCGCGTCGGTCATCCGCTGCGTCGTATTCGGATTGATCAGTCGGATCTTCATCGCATGCTCCTTACGCCTTCGCGCTCGCGAGCAGCCGGTAGAACACGAAGCCGAGCCCCGCGCCGATGAACCACGAGAAATTCGCGAGGGCCTGCCAGCCCGGCACCATCACGCAGATCACCGCGATCACCGCGGCCGGCAGCAGCGCGGCGAGCGCGCGGCGGTTCACGCCGCCCGTGTACCAATAGGCGCCGCTTTCCGACATCGTGTACAGGTCGTCGCGCACGAGGCGGCCACGCTTGACGAGGTAGAAGTCGGCGATCAGCACGCCGTACAGCGGGCCGATGAACGCGCCGAGCACGTCGAGCGTGTAGTGGATCACGGCCGGGTTGTTGAACAGGTTCCACGGCGTGATGAAGATCGACGCGACGGCGGCGAGCATCCCGCCTGCGCGCCAGCTGATCAGGCGCGGCGCGACGTTCGAGAAATCGAACGCGGGCGACACGAAGTTCGCGACGATGTTGATGCCGATCGTCGCGATCGTGAACGTCAGCGCGCCGAGGATCACCGCGGTCGGATGGTCGATGCGGCCGACCGTCGCGACCGGGTCGGTGATCAGTTCGCCGAACACCGGCAGCGTCGCGGCGGTGGTGATCACCGTGACGAGCGAGAACGCGAGAAAGTTGACCGGCAGCCCCCAGAAATTGCCGCGCTTCACGTCGCCGAACGAGCGGCAGTAGCGTGAGAAATCGCCGAAGTTCAGCATCGGCCCGGAGAAGTACGACACGACGAGCGACACCGCGGTGATCATCACCGGGATCACTTCCGCGCCGTGATACTTGACGCCGCCGAGGTTGATGCCGATGTTGCGCCAGCCCGCCCGCCACACCATGTAACCGGCCAGAATGAACATCACGACATAGACGGCCGGGCCCGCGAAGTCGATGAACTTCTTGATCGTCTCCATGCCGTTCCAGAACACGAACGCCTGGAGCACCCACAGCAGCATGAAGCCGGCCCAGCCGACCGCCGACAGCCCGAGGAAGCCGTAGCGATGGACGTCCGCATACGGCAGCCATTGCGGGAAGAATTTCAGCACGACGATCACGAGCGCGCTCGACGCGAGATAAGTCTGGATGCCGTACCACGCGATCGCGATCAGCCCGCGGATCACGGCCGGCACGTTCGCGCCGAGCACGCCGAAGGTCGCGCGGCACGCGACCGGGTACGGCACGCCGATCTGCTGGCTCGGCCGCGCGATCAGGTTGCACAGCGCGTTCACGAGGCCGATACCGACGATCAGCGCGATCAGCACTTGCCAGCTCGTCAGCCCGAGCGCGAACAGACTGCCCGCGAACACGTAGCCGCCGACGCTGTGCACGTCCGACATCCAGAACGCGAAGATGTTGTACGAACCCCATGTCTGATTTTTAAGGGGTGCCAAATCTTCGTTGTACAGACGTTCGCTGTAACCATCCGGCAGTGCCGGACCGCCGCCCTCGCCGCCTTCTTCCGCCGGATAGGCGCTGTCGTGCGCCACACTGAACTGAGCCATGACTTCTCCTTGACGCGGCCGCCAGGCCGCTCCACCGTCATCGATATCGCTCCGGATCATCGCCCGGAGTCGGACCAGCGGCCCGCGGCAAACACCGCAGGCCTGCATTGCGCTCGTCGTGTGGCGCGCGGCCGGGTTCGCGTCGCCGCTCAGGCGCCGCCGAACACTTCGCGCAAATCGACCTGCCCTTGCGCGGGCCGGTCCAGCATCTTCAGTTCGACATGCTGCAGGTGGCGCGCCATCAGCGTCACCGCCTGCTTCGGATCGCCCGCCTCCAGCGCGGCGAGGATCTCGTCGTGGTCGTCGCACGAGCACGGGCTGCGCCCGTGCGATTCGTACAGCGCCGACATCAGCGTCGAGCGTGCGACGAGCCCTTCGAGGCACTCGCTGAGCGTCGCATTGCCCATCAGCGTCGCGAGCGCCGTGTGGAATTCGCCCGACAGCCGGATCCATGCCGCGAAGTCGTGCCGCTCGAACGCCTTGCGCTCCTTGTCGATCAGCGCGGCGACGCCCTTCAGCCGCTTGGCGCCGGGGCCGGTCGCGAGCCGTTCGACCACAGCGAGCTCGATGATCCGGCGCATCTCGAACACCTCGTGCACGTCCTGCAGCGTCGGGCTCGCGACGAACGCGCCGCGGTTCGGCTCGAGGTCGACCAGCTTGTCGGTCGCGAGCTGCGCGAGCGCCTGGCGGATCGTCCCGCGCTTCACGCCGAACACGTCGCAGAGCTGCGCCTCCGTCAGCTTCGCGCCCGGCGCGAGCCGATGCTCGAGGATCGCGGTGCGAATCCGCTCGGCGATCGCTTCGGGGCCGGCTGCACCGGACGGAGTGGAATCGGGCTCGTTCATGATCTGCATCGTGTGATGGTCCTCATCCTAGGGCGGACATAAAGATTGTCAACAATTCTTTTGCGGCATCTCGCACAATCGGCGTGCACCAGCCTGTTCTCATTCGGTGCAATGCGCACGAAATCCATGCACGGCAAGCCAGACGGGCAAGAGGGAGGCACTTCTGGACGTATACCCTCCCGGTCATTTTGTTGACAAAAATGGTGCACATCCGGGCGAAAATCGTGTCGACATCGACGAAAAATATGGACCGTTAGTTGCGCACTTACATAAAGAAAAAGGCGGGGAGCCCCGCCTTTCGATCGATCGCGCCGGCGCCGGCGCCGGCATCAGCCGAGATGCGGATAGTCCGACAGCGTGAGCCGGAACCCGTGCGCGTTCGCGACCAACTGCGCCTGTGCGCCGAACGGCAGCGTCAGCAGGTCGGGCACATGGCCGAACTGGAGCCCGGTGACGACCGGAATCCCGACCACCGCGCGCACCTGTTCGATCATCGCCTGCATGTCGTAGCCGTTGTCGTACTCGAACGGCCGCGCGCCGGTGAACTGGCCGAGCACGAGCGCCTGCTGCCGCGCAAGCAGCCCCGACAGGTGCAGTTGATAGATCATCCGCTCGATCCGGAATGGCTGCTCGTTGACGTCTTCGATGAACAGGATGCCGCCCTCGATGTCGGGCATGTACGGCGTGCCGACCAGCGACGTGAGGATCGCGAGGTTGCCGCCCCACAGCGTGCCCGTCACGTTCGCCGTCTGCACCTGCGGTGCATCGGCGACGATCGTCGTGCCGGGCTGCGTCAGCGTCTGCCAGAAATGCTGCATCGTGAAGTCGCTGGGCGTTTCCGCGCCGAAATCCGCCGACAGCATCGGACCGCCGAACGTCTTGATGCGCGCCTTCGCGTACAGCGCCAGCTGGATCGCCGTGAAATCGCTGTGACCGACGAGCGCGATCGGCTGGTCGCGCAGCCGGCGTTCGAGCCCGCGATAGTCGAGCCCGTGCAGGATGCGCGCGGCGCCGTAGCCGCCGCGCACCGCGAGCGCGATGTCCGGCAGCGGCCGCCCGGGATCGGCGAGGCGGTTCAGGTCGCCTGCCCGTTCGCCGTCGGTGCCGCCGAAACGCTGGAAGCGCCGCTGCGTCGCCTCGATGTTCTCGATGCGCTGCTGCGCGGTGCTGAGGCGCTCGAGCGCGCGGTTGATCGCGTCGGGGTCGTGCGGATAGCCGGACGGAGCCAGCAGGCGGATGGTGTAGGACGCGGCGGGCTGGAAGGACATGGCGAAAGGTATCGGGGTCGTCAAACCTGCTTAGAGGGTCCGAACCGGGTCCGGTTCACGAAAAGCGTGCACGCCCGGGACGCCGGGCGCGGCAAGAGGTGGCCTATGACGCGCCGGATTCGGCGTCGCGGGCAAGCCGCGCCTCGCGCAGCGCGCGCCGGCGCTCGGCGAAGAACGACTTCAGCGCGGCGCCGCACTCGTCGGCGAGCACGCCGCCGGTCACTTCGGTGTGGTGGTTCAGCTGCGGATTCGCGAATGCGTCGATCACGCTGCCGCACGCGCCCGTCTTCGGGTCGGCCGCGCCATAGACGACCCGCGCGATGCGGGCGTGCATGATCGCGCCAGCGCACATCAGGCACGGCTCGAGCGTCACGTACAGCTCGCAGCCCGGCATCCGGTAATTCTGCAGATGCTGCGCGGCCATCCGCAGCGCGGCCATTTCGGCATGCGCGGACGGGTCGTGCCCGCCGATCGGATGATTGAAGCCGCGGGCGATCACTTCGTCGCCACGCACGAGCACCGCGCCGACCGGCACTTCGCCGGCCGCGCGCGCCTCTTCGGCGGCGGCTTGCGCAAGACGCATGAAATGCACGTCGCGCGCCGATGCGGGCGCGGTTTCTTGAACGGGAGAATCGGCGGCGGGATCAGTGGCCGCGGCGGCTGCCGAGCGGGCTGCGTCGTGCAGCGCGTCGGACGTCACATCGGCCCCGCTTCGGCGGACGCTTCGTCGAGCCCTCGCTCGCACAGGCGTTCCGCGATGCGCCGGCAGTAGTCGCGCGGCATCACCATCGGGCCGCCGCGCAGCGATTCGAGCGCCATGTCGAGCGCGAGGATCTTCGCCTGCAGCCGGCAGCGCGCGGCACGGTCGCTGACCGCCTGCACTTCGTCGTGCAGGTTGCGCAGCGCGCGCAGTTGCTCGACGGCCGGCGGCACGAAGCCCGCGTTCTTCAGGATACGGTTGGCCACCCGCACCTCCTCGGGCACGAGCAGGTCGTCATCCAGCGCCTGCGGCGCGCCGGTACCCGGCAAATCGTCGAACTCGCCCCGCGCGGCGGCGGCGGCAATACGTTGTTCGACCAGGGCGTCAAGCAATCTCATCAGTCAATCGGAACAATGCGGCAGGCCGAATTCTAGCAGGGTGACGCCGGTATGACAGGCCCTTCGAATACATGCTCGATATTGTATTTTTAGGGGCCGAATCGCGGCGCATGCGCGCCGATCGCCGTCAGTTGCCGCTCTGCTGCGCCGCAGCAGGCTGAGCGCCGGTTGGACGCCTCCAGACGGAGGCGAGGTCCGGGCCATTTATTTATCCACGACGATCCAGCAGGCGCCTGCCGACCCGGCGAAAACGCCAGCCGCCCTGCTTCCGTTGCCCGCTTACGCTGTCGCCGTTTCCGGCCGCGCCTTCGCGAACGGACGGAACATCGTCGCGATCAGGAACGCGCCGAGCCCGATCGCGAACGAGCCGAGGTACAGCCAGCCGTAGCTGCCGAACGCATCGACGATCAGCCCGCCGGCGACCGGGCCCGCGGCCATCCCGAGGCTGCCGGCCATCGCGCAGCCGCCGATCACGGTGCCCATCATCCGCAGCGGAAAGTTCTCGCGCGCGAGCACCGAATACAGCGGCATCACGCCCGCATAGATGAAGCCGAACAGCGTCGCGACCGCGTAGAAGCCGTCGAGCGTGCGCACGAAGTAGTAGCCGAGCGCGCCGAGCGCCTGTGCGAGCAGCCCCGCCACCAGCATGCGCTTCGCGCCGAGGCGATCGCCGAGGACCCCGAACGCGATCCGGCCGCCCATGCCCGCCAGCCCTTCGACGCTGTAGATCGACACCGCGACGATCAGCGGAATCCCGCAGGTCACCGCGTAGCTGACCGTATGGAAGATCGGGCCCGAATGGGTCGCGCAGCAGAAGAAATTGGTCAGCACCAACACCATGAACTGCGGCGAACGCAGCGCATCCGCCACCGACATCGCGGCAGGCGCGCCGGCCGACGCAGGCGCAGGCGCCGCGTGGGCGGATGCAGGATCGAGCGCGGGCGCCCGGCGCACCAGCAGCGACACCGGGATCATCACGACGGCCGCCAGCGCGGCGATCAGCAGCATCGACGCGCGCCAGTCGCGCACCGACACGAGCCAGGCGGCCAGCGGCGCCATTGTCATCGGCGCCATCCCCATGCCGGCCGACACGAGCGATACCGCGAGGCTGCGGTGCGTGTCGAACCAGCCGGTCACGCACGCCATCATCGGCGCGAATATCGCGGCCGTCGCACTGCCCACGGCCAGGCCGAAGGTCAACTGGAACACGAGCAGCGACGGCGCGCGGCTCGCCAGCGCCAGGCTCGCCGACAACAGCACGGCGCCCGCGATGACGACCGGGCGCGTGCCGACGCGGTCCGACAGGCTGCCCCACGCCATGCTGGCGAACGCCATCGCGATGAAGCCGAGCGTCATCGCCGCGGAAATGCCGGTCATCGACCAGCCCGTATCGCGCGCGATGGACCGCAGGAACACCGGCAACGAGAACATCGCGCCGATCGCGACGCAGCCCATCAGGCCGCCCGCGGCGACGATCACCCAGCGGTATCGGGAATCCGGCATGTGGCGTGTCATGTGGCCCTCCTCGTTGGTTGCACCATTCGCGGAAAACCGGGTGATGAGCGCATGGCGCGGCGCCCCGCCCGGTCGATATCGATACGACGGGCGACGCAGCGGGAAATCGACATGCGCGGCGTATGGGCCGCGGATTTTTATTGTCGGCGATTCCACGCGGCTCGCAAGGGTCGGATCATCCGCTCACCCCGCTCCCGCTTTTCCGCAACGGGAAATTCGAAATCACAAATAGTTGGTTGGGGCGCGCAATGACGCTGGCTACACTCGCCCCATCTTGTCATAACAAGTTGACCGATGACCCCACCCAACGTCGTGCCGCTGTCCGCGGCCCCGCTCTACGTGCAGATCAAGGACACGCTGCGCGCGCGCATTCTCGACGGCACCTACGCGCCGCACAGCCGGATGCCGTCCGAGCACGAGCTCTGCGCGATGTTCGACGTCAGCCGCATCACGGTGCGCCAGGCGCTCGGCGACCTGCAGAAGGAAGGCCTGCTGTTCAAGCTGCACGGCAAGGGCACGTTCGTGTCGAAGCCGAAGGCGTTCCAGAACGTGACGTCGCTGCAGGGTTTTGCCGAGGCGATGTCGTCGATGGGCTACGAGATCGTCAACCAGTTGCGCAGCCTGCGCACCGTGAAGGCCGATCGCCATCTCGCGACGAAGCTGAACGTGCAGGAAGGCGCGCCGCTCGTCGAGATCCATCGCGTGCGGCTGCTGAACCGCGAACCCGTGTCGCTCGAACAGACCTGGGTGCCCGAAGCGCTCGGCAAGCGCCTCGCGGGCGCCGATCTCGCGACCCGCGACATCTTCCTGATCCTCGAGAACGACTGCGGCATCCCGCTCGGCCATGCCGACGTGTCGATCGACGCGATCCTCGCGGACGACGAAATCGTCGACGCGCTGCACGTCGAGGAAAGCAGCCCCGTGCTGCGCATCGAGCGCCTCACGCACGACGCGTCGGGTGCGCCGATCGACTACGAATACCTCTACTTCCGCGGCGACGCCTTCCAGTACCGGTTGCGCGTCGACCGGCAAAAGGCGCGCAAACCTGCAAGGAGCCCGCGATGAATACCCATGTGCACGAATACGACGTCGTCGTGGTCGGCGGCGGCACGGCCGGCCCGATGGCCGCCATCAAGGCGAAGGAGCGCGATCCGTCGCTGCGCGTGCTGCTGCTCGAGAAGGCCAACGTGAAACGCAGCGGCGCGATCTCGATGGGGATGGACGGCCTGAACAACGCGGTGATCCCCGGTCATGCGACGCCCGAGCAATACACGCGCGAGATCACGATCGCCAACGACGGGATCGTCGACCAGGAAGCCGTGTACGCGTATGCGACGCACAGCTTCACGACGATCGAGCAGCTCGACCGCTGGGGCGTGAAGTTCGAGAAGGACGGCACCGGCGACTACGCGGTGAAGAAGGTCCATCACATGGGCTCGTACGTGCTGCCGATGCCGGAGGGCCACGACATCAAGAAAGTGCTGTACCGGCAACTGAAGCGCGCACGCATCGCGATCACGAACCGGATCGTCGCGACGCGCGTGCTGACCGACGCGCAGGGGCGCGCGAGCGGCGTGCTCGGTTTCGATTGCCGCACCGCCGACTTCCACGTGATCCGCGCGAAGGCCGTGATCCTCTGCTGCGGCGCGGCCGGCCGTCTCGGGCTGCCGGCATCGGGCTACCTGATGGGCACGTACGAGAACCCGACCAACGCGGGTGACGGCTACGCGATGGCCTATCACGCGGGTGCCGCGCTCGCGAACCTCGAATGCTTCCAGATCAATCCGCTGATCAAGGATTACAACGGCCCGGCGTGCGCGTACGTGACGGGGCCGCTCGGCGGCTTCACCGCGAACGGCAAGGGTGAACGCTTCATCGAATGCGACTACTGGAGCGGCCAGATGATGTGGGAGTTCTACCAGGAACTGCAGAGCGGCAACGGCCCCGTGTTCCTGAAGCTCGACCATCTCGCGGAAGAAACGATCCGGACCATCGAGCAGATCCTGCATACCAACGAACGGCCCAGCCGCGGCCGCTTCCATGCGGGGCGCGGCACCGACTACCGCAGCCAGATGGTCGAGATGCACATCTCCGAGATCGGCTTCTGCAGCGGCCACAGCGCGTCGGGCGTGTACGTGAACGCACGTGCCGAGACGACCGTGCCGGGGCTTTACGCGGCCGGCGACATGGCGGCCGTCCCGCACAACTACATGCTCGGGGCATTCACGTACGGCTGGTTCGCCGGGCAAAACGCAGCCGACTACGTGGCCGGCCGCGACCACGCGCCGGTGGACGACCAACAGATCGACGCCGAGCGCACCCGCGTGCTCGCACCGCTGCTGCGCGAACGCGGGCTGGCGCCGGCGCAGGTCGAGTACAAGCTGCGCCGGATGGTGAACGACTACCTGCAACCGCCGAAGGTGACGCGCAAGATGGAGATCGGGCTGCAACGTTTTGACGGAATTATTGAGGATATCGAAGAAATCAAGGCCGACAATCCGCACGAACTGATGCGTGCGGCCGAAGTGCGCGCGATCCGCGATTGCGCCGAAATGGCCGCGCGCGCGTCGCTGTTCCGCACCGAAAGCCGCTGGGGGCTGTACCACCATCGCGTCGATTTTCCGCACCGCAACGACGCGGAATGGTTCTGCCACACGTGGTTGCGCAAGGATACCGCAGGCGCGATGCGCAGCGAGAAGCGGCCGGTCGAACCGTACGTCGTGCCGCTCGCCGACGACGAACGCGGCGCCTACGCGCAGTTGCGCATCCGCGAACCGGCCGCGCTCGCGGCCGCCCTTTGAGGAACCTTGCCATGTCCCATACCCCGCACGACATCTTCCAGCGCAGCAGCGCGCCCGTGACGATCGACGAGTCGCTGTGCATCGCCGACAAGGGCTGCACCGTGTGCGTCGACGTGTGCCCGCTCGACCTGCTCGCGATCGACGTCACCAAGGGCAAGGCCTACATGCAGTTCGACGAATGCTGGTACTGCATGCCGTGCGAACGCGACTGCCCGACCGGCGCGGTCAAGGTCGACATTCCTTACCTGCTGCGCTGACGCGGCGCGGCGCGGCGCCCACCAAGGATCGTGCCGGCCATTTTAACGGTGGAATGCCGCTGTCAAACAGCGGCGCTCCTTTCCTCCCCGTCCTGAAGGGCCGGGTTTCTCGGAGCAACTGATGAAAACAACGCTACGGATGTTTCGCCTGCTCACCGCGTCGCTCGCGGTCGCGGCCACCGGTTTCGCGCATGCGGAGACGATCCGCGTCGCGATCGGCACACAGGACACGACGATCAACTGCGCGACCGGCGGCCTGCTGATCCGTGAACTGCATCTGCTCGACAAGTACCTGCCGCGCACCGGCAAGTACCAGGACGTGAAATACGACGTGCAGTGGAAGGATTTCACGTCCGGCGCGCCGCTCACCAACGAGATGGTCGCCGGCAAGCTCGACTTCGGCGCGATGGCCGATTTCCCCGGTGCCTTGAACGGCGCGGCGTTCCGCAAGGCCGGCCGCAAGAGCGTGTTCATCACCGTGCTCGACGGCAGCATCGACGGCAGCGGCAACGGGATCGTCGTCCCGTCGAATTCGACGGTGCGCGGGCTGGCCGACCTCAAGGGCAAGACGATCTCGGTGCCGTTCGCATCGACCGCGCACGGCATGCTGCTGCGCGCGATCAAGGCCCAGGGCTGGAACCCCGACACCGACGTGAACATCGTCACGCAGGCGCCCGAAGTGGCCGGCAGCGCGCTGAAGGCGAACAAGATCGACGCGCATGCGGATTTCGTGCCGTTCGCCGACCTGTTCCCGTACCGCGGCATCGCGCGCAAGATCTACGACGGCGCGCAGACCCACGCGCCGACCTTCCACGGCGCGCTCGTCGATGCGGACTACGCGCAGCGCTATCCGGAAATCGTCGTGGCCTATCTGCGTGCCGCGATCGAAGCGAACCGCCTGCTCGCGCAGAACCCGGAAAAGTACAGCCTGCTGATCGAGAAGGTCACCGGCATCGAGGCGCCGGTCGACTACCTGTATCACGGGCCGCTCGGCATCCAGACCCGCGACCTGACGTGGAAGCCCGAATACCGGCAAGCGGTCGCGACGGCGATCGATACGCTGAAGCTGCTGAAGAAGACCGACTCCGCGCCCGATCCCGCGACGTTCGTCGACGACCGCTATATCCGCGCGGCGTTCAAGGCGTCCGGGCTCGATTACGACGCGGCGTTGAAACACTACGGCAAGCAGCCGCTCGTCGCGAACGATGCGACGACCGGCAAGCCGATCCGCGATTTCAACGACGTCGCGCAAGTGTGGCTCACCAGCGACGAACCGGTACGCAACTACGCGAGCCCCACCGCCGCGTTCGTGGCGCTCGGCAAACTCGGCCCGTCCGCGAAGGTGCGGGCGGTGTTCGTGCACGACCATGCGAGCGGCCTGAAGCTGTTCGCCGACCAGGCGTGGTACGTGAAGGACGCACACGGCGTGCTCACCGCGTTCCTGTTGAAGTCGGGCGCCGACGCGTACGCGCAGCAGGTATCGGGCGCGGTGGTCGACTACGCGGCCGCGAAGACCGTCACCGCGCAGGCGCTCGCCGCCCGCTGAACGTCGCGCGCCTTTCCCCTTCCATTCGTCGACACCGGACTTCCGCATGGCTGCCACCCTCGACCTCGTCAAACGCCGTCTCGCCGACGCACCGCGCAGCGGTGACACCCGCTCGCCGCATTCCGCCGCGCGCCGCCGCTCGACCCCGATGCGCCGCCGCGCATGGCGCATCGCGTCGCTCGCCGCCTGCATCGCGCTGTGGCAGGCCGCTGTTCACTGGCGGCTGTCGCTCGGCATCGTCACGTTCGCGAACGTGCCCGCGCCGGCCGACGTCGGCCCCGCGCTGGCAGCGTTCCTGCAATCGCCGAAGCTGCCGATGCACCTGTTCGCGAGCATCACGCGCGTGCTGGCCGGCTTCGTCGCGGCGGCGGTCGCCGGCATCGGCCTCGGGCTCGCGATCGGCCGCTATCGCGCGCTCGAGGACACGCTGCTGCCGCCGCTCGAGATGCTGCGGCCGATTCCGGCCGTCGCGTGGATTCCGCTCGCGATCCTGATGTTCCCGTCGTCCGAGCTGAGCATGATGTTCATCACGTTCGTCGGCGCGCTGTTCCCGATCCTGCTCAATACCGTGCATGGCGCCGAAGCCGTCGACCCGCGACTCGTCGCGACCGCGCGCAGCCTCGGCACGCGCGGCCTCGCGCTCTATGCGGAAGTGATCCTGCCCGGCGCCGCGCCATCGATCTTCACGGGCCTGTCGATCGGAATGGGCACCGCGTGGTTCTGCCTCGTCACGGCCGAGATGATCGCGGGCCAGTACGGGATCGGCTATTTCACGTGGGAATCCTATACGTTGCAGAACTACCCGGACATCGTGGTCGGCATGGCGCTAATCGGCCTGCTCGGGATGGGCAGCAGCCTGCTCGTCAAGCGTATCGGCGCGGCGCTCACGCCGTGGTACGCACCGCGTGGAGGCCGATCATGAGTACGCCGGACATTGCGTCGCCCGCGCCCGGCCGTATCGGCGTGCGCGCGCTGACGATCGAACTCGGCCCGCCGCATGCGCGCTTCGCGGCGCTCGATACGCTCGACGTCGACATCTCACCCGGCGAATTCGTCTGCGTGCTCGGGCCGTCCGGCTGCGGGAAATCGACGCTGCTCGGCGCGCTCGCCGGCCACGTCGCGGCCACGCATGGCGAGATCATGGTCGACGGCGAACGCGTCGACCGCCCGCATCCCGATCGCGGGCTCGTGTTCCAGCAGCACACGCTGTTTCCGTGGAAGCGCGTGATCGACAACGTCGCGTTCGGCCTGAAGATGAAAGGCGTGCCCGCGCGGGAGCGCCGCCGCGAAGCGGCCGAACTGCTCGAACTCGTCGGGCTCGGCGGCTTCGGCGCGCACTATCCCGCGCAGCTTTCCGGCGGCATGCAGCAGCGCGTCGAGATCGCCCGCGTGCTGATCAACCGGCCGCGCGTGCTGCTGATGGACGAGCCGTTCGGCGCGCTCGACGCGCAGACGCGCCGGATGATGCAGACGCTGCTGCTCGACATCTGGTCGCGCATCGGCACGACCGTGCTGTTCGTCACGCACGACATCGAGGAAGCGCTGTTTCTCGGCGACCGCATCCTGATGCTGTCGCCGCGGCCCGCGCGCATCGTCGCCGATATCCGCGTGCCGCTCGCGCGGCCGCGCACCGACGACAGCACGACCGAGCCCGCGTTCGTCGACATCAAACGCCGCTGCCTCGCGCTGTTGCGCGACGCCGCCTGAACGCACGTGCCCGCCCATTCACCGCACCGACTCTTTCCCATGACCGCTTCTTCCTCCGCTTTCCCGCTGCCCGGCGTGCCGGCCGCCGATCACGCCGATCATGCCGCGCTCGTCGCGCGCCTCGCCGCGGCCGACGCATCGGTGCGCCGCATCGCGCTGCTCGAACTCGCCGATCTCGAAGCGCCCGAACTCGTGCCGTCGTTCATCGCGGCGCTGCGCGACGACCCGTCGGCCGACGTGCGCAGCGAGGCCGCGCGCGTGCTCGACGCATGGGAGCAGCCCGAGGTCGTCGACGCGCTGTGCCACGCGCTGCTCGATCCGGACGACGGCGTGCGCGCCACCGCCGCGCAAAGCCTGTCCGAACTGAAGGACACGGCATCGGGCGCCGTGCTGTGCCGCTGGGCCGATCGGCCGGAGCCGTTCGTGCGCGGCGCCGTGCTGCGCGGCTTGCGCGAGTTGCGCGACCCCGACGCGTTCGCGCCCGCGCTGCGCGCGCTCGACGCGAGCGCCGCTGCCGTCCGCGCCGAGGCGGTCGTCGTGCTCGGCTGGCTCAAGGACGGCCGCGCGCTGCCGCCGCTCGCCCGCGTCGCGACCGCGGACGCCGACGCGGACGTGCGGCGCGCCGCGGTCGGCGCGATCGGGTTTGCGGCGGCGGGCGACACCGCCGTCGTCACCGCGTTGCTCGCGGCGCTGCGTGACGCCGAGTGGCAGGTGCGCGAGGAAGCCGCCAGCACGCTCGGCAAGCTGCGCATCACCGTTGCGCGCGACCCGCTCGTCGCCGCGCTCGACGACGATTACTGGCAAGTGCGCGTGCGTGCCGTCCGCGCGCTGGGCCAATTGCGCGATGCGGCCGCGGCGTCGGCCGTCGTCGCGCTGCTCTCGCATGCGATCAGCAATCTGCGCAAGGAAGCCGCGCTCGCGCTCGGCGAATTGCGCGACCGGGCGACGCTGCCCGCGCTGCACGACGCACTCGACGATCGCGACCCCGAAGTCCGCAAGGCCGTGCGGATCGCGATCGGACAGATCGACGAGGCGTCGCGATGATCGCGCCGACCGAAATCGCACTCGATCACCCGGCACGTGCACTGACGCTGCGCTGGCCCGATGGCGCGACGCAACGTATCGACTATGTGCAATTGCGCGGCAGTTGTCCGTGCGCGGAATGCCGAAAGATCCGGCTCGACGGCGGCCAGGTCGACGCGCGGCCCGGCCTGACGCTCGACGGCGTCGAGGCGCTCGGCTACGGCGTGCGCCTTCTGTTCGGCGACGGCCACGCACGCGGCATTTATCCGTGGCCGTACCTGGCGGACCTCGCGTAGCGATGATGACGCGGCTTTCGCGCTCGCGCGGGCCGGATGGCAGACGTGCGAAAACGCTGCGATACTGACGCCCACGATCATCGCCACCTACCGTGGGAGCCGCACCATGCAAACCGCAGTCGGATTCATCGGTCTCGGCGTGATGGGCACGCCGATGGCGCTCAATCTCGCGCGGGCCGGCACGCCGCTCGTCGCGTGGAGCCGTTCGCACGGCAGCGACGACGCGCTGCGCGACGCCGGCGCACGCGTGGCCGAAAACGTCGACGACGTGTTCGCGTCCTGCCGCACCGTGATCCTGATGCTCGCGAACGACGCGGCAATCGATGCCGTCCTCGCGCGCGGCACGCCCGGTTTTGCCGCCCGGGTCGGCGGACACACGATCGTCAACATGGGCACGAATGCGCCCGAATACTCTCGCGCACTCGCCGACGAAATCGCCGCCGCATCGGGCCGCTACGTCGAGGCGCCCGTGTCGGGCTCGCGCAAGCCGGCCGAAGCCGGTCAACTCGTCGTGATGCTGGCCGGCGCGCCGGAGGACGTCGACGCCGTACGCGCGCTGGTGAAGCCGCTGTGCCGCGACAGCTTCGTATGCGGCGACGTGCCGTCGGCGCTGACGATGAAGCTCGCCGTCAACCTGTTCCTGATCACGATGGTCACCGGTCTCACCGAAGCCACGCACTTCGCGCAACGCCACGGTATCGACCTTGCACGCTTCGCCGACGTGCTGAATGCCGGCCCGATGGCCAGCGACGTGTCGCGCGTGAAGCTCGGCAAGCTCGTCGCGGAAGATTTCTCGGTGCAGGCCGCGATCACCGACGTGCTGAAGAATGCGCGCCTCGTCGCCGAATCGGCACGCAGCATCGGCATCGCGTCGCCGCTGCTCGACATCTGCCATGCGCTTTACGGCGAAACCGAGCAGGCCGGACATGGCGAGGACGACATGGTCGCTGTGATCCGCGCGATCGAACGGCGTACCGGGGACGCGCGATGAGCCGCGTGCACGTAGTACCCGCGTTCGTTCGAACCGACAGGTAGGCGCGACCATGTCCGCAACCGGCATGTCCGCAACCGGCAACGCTACACCCTTGCGCCCCGTTCCCGCCGTGATCGGCATCGTGCTGCGCGAACGCGACGTGCTGCTCGTGCGCCGCGCGAATCCACCCGATGCAGGCTGCTGGGGCTTCCCCGGCGGCAAGATCGAGCCGGGCGAGCCGCTCGCGGATGCGGTCGTGCGCGAAATCGCGGAAGAAACGACGGTCGACGTGGAAGCGCTCGACGCCTTTACCGCGCTGGACGCGTTCGATTACGATGCGCACGGCGCCGTGCGCCAGCATTTCGTCATGGTCGCCGTGCTGTGCAGATGGCTGCGCGGCACGCCGGCCGCCGGCGACGATGCGCTCGACGCGCGCTGGTTCGACATCGACGAACTCGACCGCGACGATTTGCCGATGAGCGCCGGCGTGCGCGACGTCGCGCGGCGAGCGATCGAGCGAGCGGCGGTGCCAGGCAACGCGCGATCGCCATCCGGCTGACACACCGCTGTCGCTTGCGCATCACCGCGACGCGTTCGCTCCGTCACGACGCCCGCTACCCGCCGAGCGCGGGATCACCACCCGTCAAACCATGATCAGAATCCGACAATCCACCGAGGCCGACGGCACATACGTGCTGGACATCTGGCGCAACGCCGTCGATGCCACGCATCACTTCCTGAGCGACGACGACCGTCGCGCGATCGAATCCGAAGTCGTCGCATTTCTGCCGGGCGCGCCGCTCGATCTAGCCGTCGACGAGACCGATCGTCCGATCGGCTTCATGCTGCTCGACGGCGGCCACATGGAAGCGCTGTTCGTCGATCCCGCCCACCATGGTGCGGGTGTCGGGCGGCGGCTGGTCGAGGAAGCGCTCAAGCGCCATCCCAACTTGTCGACCGACGTCAACGAACAGAACGAGGCGGCTGCGGGATTTTATGAACGGCTCGGATTCGAGCGCTGCGGGAGATCGGCACTGGATGGACAAGGTCGGCCTTATCCGCTGATTCACCTTCGTTATCGCGGTGGCGATCGGGACTGAGCCGGCGCCCCGACGAGAACGGGACGCTGTACCGGCCCGGTCCGGATGCGCTGAAACGGCACCGCCCTCACGGCATCGCGATCATCCCGACGAGTTGCCGGTCGTCAACGGCCAGCGCCCCAACACGTCGTAGTGCGACTTGCCGAGCCAGCTATCGATCAGGACGAAGTCGAACACGGTCCAGGTAATCGGCTCGATCCGATACCCATCGGGCCTCTGTGCGCCATACAGCAGCGTCACGTGCGGGGTGAAACTCGAGGGGAAAACAGGCACGCTTACCCTTTTCAACGCGTCTCGCAACTGCCGCCGAAAATCGATCAAGTCTTCCAGACCGGCCTTCCCCGTCAGCACCAGCGGCTGACGACCGGACCGCCTGTTGAAGCTGATGATCTTGTCGAACCTCACGGAGAAAGACGGCACTTCCATGCGATCCGCGACCGCGCGGGCCCGTGCAAGCGTAGCGCCCGGCACGTAAGCGAAGTCGCCTAGCGAGCCCAGCGTGATGTGCAGACGCTCGGTGCCCACCGGACTGTCCTTCTGCTGCTGCAAGCTTTTGGCGATTCCGGCAATGCGCGCGGCCGTGGCCGTATCCGGCATCACGGCGAAAAAGAAGCGGTGCACGGGAACCGGCGGCGGCGCATCGAATCCGGGTAGCGTCAGTTGAGTCACGGCAGCATGTCCGACTGGCGTGGAGCGAAATTTCATTATCGTCAATCGGTAGCCTGCTCGCTCGCCGCTCACCGCTAGACGAATCCGCCGTTCACACGCCTGAAGATGCTACCCTCTCGGCCAAACTCGACACCCTCTGATGACGCCCCCGAATTCAACCATGCAAACCGTCGCGGTACTGGACTTCGAAACAACCGGCCTGTCGCCGAATCTGGGCGACCGTGCAACCGAAATTGCCGTCATCCTGCTGCGCGACGGGCAGGTCGTCGACCGTTTCCAGAGCTTGATGAATGCCGGCCGACGCATCCCGTCCGATGTCGTTGCGCTCACCGGCATCACGAACGACATGATCGCGACGGCGCCGCCGGCGTCCGAAGTCATGAAGGAAGCGGCGGCGTTCGTCGGCAAACATGCGGTCGTCGCCCACAACGCCGGTTTCGACAAACGCTTCTGGCAGTCGGAACTCGGGATGCTCGGCATGTCGGCCGACCATGCGTTTGCGTGCACGATGCTGGTGGCGAGACGGATCTACCCGGACGCCCGGAGTCACCGCCTGTCGAGCCTGGCCGAGATGCTGCGGCTGCCGCAAACGGGCCGTGCGCACCGCGCGATGGTCGATGCGGAGATGGCCGGCCATCTGTGGTGCCGGTTGCAGCAGGATATTTCGCGGACTTACGGGCTGGACCGGATCGATCACGCGTTGATGTCGCGGGTTCAGGTGACGACCAAGGCGAAAGTGCCGATGTATTTGCGGTCGCTCGGGCGGGGGCATGCGTGACGCATCCCGTCCAGGGACGACAATACGGCGCTGCCTGACCAACCGCACGCGTTAACGCAAAACGGCCTGGCAATTGCCAGGCCGCTTCTTGTCCCGCGTGAGCCGGGGCAGCACGCCACCGAACCGGCAATCCGCTTGCGAACTATCGCGACATCGACCGATGCGCGACGACACGAGCGGAATCGAACGCCGATTCAGCCGGCATACTCACTCCCACTCGATCGTCGCCGGCGGCTTCCCCGAGATGTCGTACACGACCCGATTGATCCCGCGCACTTCGTTGATGATGCGATTCGACGCGCGACCGAGCAGCGCATACGGCAGATGCGCCCAATGCGCGGTCATGAAGTCGGTCGTCTGCACCGCGCGCAGCGACGTCACGTAGTCGTATGTCCGCCCATCGCCCATCACGCCGACCGACTTGACCGGCAGAAACACCGCGAACGCCTGGCTCGTCAGGTCGTACCAGCTCTTGCCGACATCGGCCTCGCCGCACAGGCCGGCAGCCGCATCCTGCGCGGTCGCGGTCGTGTTGCGCAGTTCCTCGATGAAGATCGCGTCCGCGCGGCGCAGCAGCTCCGCGTATTCGCGCTTCACTTCGCCGAGAATCCGCACGCCGAGGCCCGGGCCCGGGAACGGATGGCGGTACACCATCTCCGGCGGCAGACCGAGCGCGACACCCAGCTCGCGCACTTCGTCCTTGAACAGGTCGCGCAGCGGCTCGAGCAGCTTCAGGCCGAGCGTTTCCGGCAGGCCACCGACGTTGTGGTGGCTCTTGATCGTCGTCGCCTTCTTCGTCTTCGTGCCGCCCGATTCGACCACGTCCGGGTAGATCGTGCCCTGCGCGAGCCACTTCGCCTTCGACAGCTTCTTCGCCTCGGCCTGGAACACCTCGACGAACTCGCGGCCGATGATCTTGCGCTTCGCTTCCGGATCGGTCACGCCGGCCAGATGGCCGAGGAACTGGTCGGACGCATCCACGTGCACGACCTTCGCATGCAGGCGGCCCTCGAACATGTCGAGCACCATCTTGCCTTCGTTCAGGCGCAGCAAGCCGTGGTCGACGAACACGCAGGTCAGCTGATCGCCGATCGCGCGATGGATCAGCGCGGCCGCAACGCTCGAATCGACGCCGCCCGACAGGCCGAGAATCACTTCCTCGTCACCGACCTGCTCGCGGATCTTCGCGACGGCTTCCTCGATGTGGTTCTTCATGATCCAGTCGGGCTTCGCACCGGCGATCTGCAGCACGAAGCGCTCGATGATCTGGCGGCCCTTCACCGTGTGCGTGACTTCCGGGTGGAACTGCACCGCGTAGTAGCCGCGCGCCTCGTCGGCCATGCCGGCGATCGGGCAGCTCGGCGTCGACGCCATCAACGCGAAGCCCGGCGGCAACTCGGCCACCTTGTCGCCGTGGCTCATCCAGACCTTCAGCATCCCGTGGCCTTCGGCCGTCGTGAAATCCTCGATGCCGTCGAGCAGGCGCGTATGGCCGTGCGCACGCATTTCCGCGTAGCCGAATTCGCGATGGTCGCTCCACTCGACCTTGCCGCCGAGTTGCACGGCCATCGTCTGCATGCCGTAGCAGATGCCGAGCACCGGCACGCCGATATCCCACACGGCCTGCGGCGCGCGCAGTTGGTGGTCTTCGTACGTGCTCGCGTGGCTGCCCGACAGGATCACCGCCTTCGGCGCGAACTCGCGGACGAAGTCGTCGGACACATCGTTCGGATGGATTTCGCAGTAGACGTGCGCTTCACGCACGCGCCGTGCAATCAGTTGGGTGACTTGCGAACCGAAGTCGAGAATCAGGATTTTGTCGTGCATGGCTGCGGACGGGATGAAGAGAATAAGAAAAGCAGCGCACGAAGCGCTGCGTCAAAAGCATGGACAGCGGCGTCGGGCGGCAGGCGGCTCGCGCGACGCATCGCCGGTCAATCCTGCGACGGCGGGCGCGCGTCGAATGCGACGCTGCCTGACGCGCGATCGGATGCGGCCGATGGACTAGCGGCGCCCGGCGCCAAAGGCGCCACCGGGCGGCTGACGACCGGCTCGACCCGCGGCGGCTGCGTGGAGGCCGGCGCCGGTTCGACCGGACGCCTCGCGTCCCGGCCCTCGAGCGCCTGCGCCCTGTCGGCCCTTTCGCGCCGACGCACGGCCGATGCGAGCCGCACGCCGCCGAGACCGAGCACGATCAGCGCGACCCCGGCCACCGCCGACAGCACCCGGCCGGCGGCCGCCAGCGCGGGACCGCTGCCGGTGCCGATCGACCACACGACCGTCAGCACGCCGGTCAGCCAGTTCACATGGCCGACCGCCCGTGCGACGGGCGCCGTGAGGTCGCCGTTGAACGCCGCATGAAACGCGAGCCACGCGAGCCCGAGCAGCGCGATGCCGAACGCCTGACCGAGCATCGCCGGCTGGATGTTCGCCAGTTGCAGCGCGTCGAACAGCGCCTGCCAGGGCGTCAGCACGAACAGCACGCCGAACGCCAGCAGCAGCACGGCATCGACGATCAGCACGGCTCGCAGCAGCGGTTTCATCGGCGATCAGTCCACGTGGTAGTTCGGCGCTTCCTTCGTGATCTGCACGTCGTGCACGTGCGACTCGCGCATGCCCGCCGCGGTGATCTGGACGAATTCGGCCTTCTCGTGCAGCTCGTCGATCGTCTTGCAACCGCAGTAGCCCATGCTCGCGCGCACGCCGCCGACCAGCTGGAACAGGATCGCGTTGACCGAACCCTTGTAAGCGACACGGCCTTCGATACCTTCCGGCACGAGCTTGTCGATGTTCGCCGAGTTGTCCTGGAAGTAGCGGTCAGCCGCGCCGTCCTTCATCGCGCCGACCGAGCCCATGCCGCGGTACGACTTGTACTGGCGGCCCTGGTACAGGAACACGTCGCCCGGCGCCTCTTCGGTGCCCGCGAACATGCTCCCCATCATCACCGCGTTCGCGCCGGCCGCGAGGGCCTTCGACACGTCGCCCGAGAAGCGCACGCCGCCGTCCGCGATGCACGGCACGCCGGTGCCCTTCAGCGCTTCCGACACGTTCGCGATCGCGCTGATCTGCGGCACGCCGACACCCGCGACGATCCGCGTCGTGCAGATCGAACCCGGGCCGATACCGACCTTGACCGCGTCCGCGCCGTATTCGATCAGCGCCTTCGCGGCGGCGGCCGTCGCGATGTTGCCGCCGATCACCTCGACGTGCGGGAAGTTCTGCTTGACCCAGCGCACGCGCTCGAGCACGCCCTTGCTGTGACCGTGCGCGGTATCGACGACGATCACGTCGACGCCGGCCTGCACCAGCAGCTCGACACGCTCTTCGTTGTCCGGACCGACGCCGACCGCCGCGCCTGCGCGCAGCTTGCCGTGTTCGTCCTTGCACGCGTCCGGGTGCTCGGTCTGCTTCGTGATGTCCTTGACGGTCATCAGGCCGCGCAGTTCGAACGCGTCGTTGACGACCAGCACGCGCTCGAGGCGGTGGCTGTGCATCAGCGCCTTCGCTTCGGCGAGCGGCGTGCCTTCCTTGACCGTGACGAGGCGCTCGCGCGGCGTCATGATCGACTTGACCGGCTCGTCGAGGCGCGTTTCGAAACGCAGGTCGCGGTTCGTGACGATGCCGACGAGCTGCGGGCCTTCGACGACCGGGAAACCCGAGATGCCATGCTGGCGCGACAGCGCGATCACGTCGCGCACCTTCATTTGCGGGGGCACCGTGATCGGGTCGCGGACGACGCCCGACTCGAAACGCTTGACCTTCGCGACTTCGCGGGCCTGTTCGGCCGGCGTGAGGTTCTTGTGGACGATACCGACGCCACCCTGCTGGGCCATCGCGATCGCGAGGCGACCTTCGGTGACCGTGTCCATCGCGGCGGACACGAGCGGCATGTTCAAGGAGATGTTGCGGGTCAGCTTGGTCTTGAGGCTGGTGTCGCGCGGGAGAACGTCGGAGAAGGCGGGAACGAGGAGCACGTCATCGAAAGTGAGTGCTTTTTGGATCAGACGCATGGCAAATCCTATGGGCGCAAAAGCGAATTATACGCGAAGCGCCGTGAATTTTCACAACACGAACAACGGCTTAGCCGGTTTCGGCCGTTCGGGGGCCGAATCGTTCGGATCGCCGTTCGGTTCGTTTTCGATCGTCTTTCGTTTCACCGCCGCATCGAGCCATTCGCGCAACCGGCGGCCGGGCGGCATGTGCCCGTGTCGCGGCGGGGCCACACGGCCGCGACGGCGGCGGCCGCGCGCACGGCCCGGCGACCCGCCGAAGCGGCTTGCCAGCCCTGCCTCACGCCAGCCCGGCCGCACGGGCGATCATCGCCATGCCGCCCGCCACCACCCCGCAACCGACGGTCCGCGCGACGCGCCCGCCGGCCGGCACAACGCGTTCGGCGGCGATCGCGACCGTCACGGCGGCCATCACACGCAGATCCATCATGCCGGCCGCCAATGCGACCACCATCAGGTTCCCGCAACACGCGCAGCACCGGATCGCGGCGCGCATGCCGTACCGCCATGCCGTGACGGCCGCCGCCCGTGGCCGATGCACATCGTGCGCCTCCGCATGCCGGCAGCACGCGAGCCGGCGCGCCTTCCACCCGGAGAATTGCAATGCGCCCGCGGCCAGCACGACGGCGCCGGACACGAACGGCATCGCCCGGGCGAGCGCCGGCAGACGGCCGGCGGCCGTCGTCATTACGGCGCCGGCCGGAAACACGAGCGCGCCGAGCGCCATCCAGACCGAGAAATATCCCGCCCCCGCGACGACGACGAGCCAGGCCGACCGCGCTGCCGCCTGCGGGCCGATGCGCCGCCGGTAATGCCAGAGCTGCGGCGCGAGCACGGGCAGCATCATCGTCACCGTCATCGCGCCCCACATTCCGGCGAACGTCGCGAATGCGCGCCCGCCGCCTCGCCCGCACGGCCGCAGCCAGGCGGCCGAGGCCATCCAGCCGCCGGGCATCGGTTCGCCACCCATCGCGGCCATCGACGCATGCTGCGCCAGCGTCGCCACCACGGCGACCGCAAACACGGCCGCGACCGCCACGCCGAATGCCCGCGGATCGAGGGCCGTCTCGCCGGTTATCGGCCCGGCTTTCGGCCCGGTCGTCGTTCGTGTCATCGCGTGCTCCCACCCGTGGCCACCGCGCTCAGCCGCGCGCGTACTCGTCGTGACGGCGCCACCACGGGCCGGCCTCGTTGCGTCCGCGCGGCGCGCGATCGAGCCACTGGTACATCCCCCACAGCCCGTCGAGGCCGCGCGCGTAGGTCGAATACGTGTGATAGACGGCGCCGTCCTCGCGCACGAACGCGCTCATCCCCGGCCGGTCGAGCGAATACGTGCGCGCGTCGGTGCCGCAGGTGGCCGCGAACTGCACGACGGGCGCCGGCGGCGGATCCATGTCCATCGCATGGCCGGCCCGCGCATAGTTGTATTCGACGTCGCCCGCGCGCTGCTGCGTTTCGGTGAACGACACGTTGAAGTCGAAGTTGAAATCGCTGCCGACCGACGACGCCCACGGGAACGTCCACCCCATTCGCTGCCGGTACGCGAGCAGTTTCGCGAGCGGCGCGCGTGACACGGCCGCGAGCGTCACGTCGTGATGGGCCAGATGCACGGCAAAACCGTCGAAGCCGTCGGCGAGCGCCGAGCACGACGGGCAGCCCGCCTTGTAGTCGGGGCCGAACATGAAGTGATAGACGAGCAATTGCGAACGGCCGCGAAACAGGTCGTCGAGCGTCGCCTGCCCTTCCTCGGTATCGAACCGGTAGGTCTTGTCGACGCGCACCCACGGCAGCGCCTGGCGCCGCCGCGCGAGTTCGTCGCTTTGCCGCGTCAGCGCCTTTTCCGCGTCGAGCAGCACGCGACGTTCGGCCAGCCATTCGTCGCGGGTTCCGGTGAGATGGGTCGTCATTGCGGGTTCCTCCTTTCGATGGGTATCCGGGCACGGCGTCCGAGGCCGTGTGCGTGGTGCTAGATTAGTGGCGTGCATCGGACCGGAGGGAGTGACAAGTGTGTCGGGATTCGGATGGATTCGCTGATCACGGCGGCCGCGCGCGCGCTCGCGACCGGTGACGCGCTCGGCGCGCTGAACCGCGTCGCGCTGCGCGACGATGCGCCGGCGCTCGCGCTGCGCGGCATCGCGCTGGCGCAGCTCGGCGATTTCGACCGGGCGCGCGCGCTCGTGCGCGCCGCCGCACGCGCATTCGGTGCGAAGGAAGCGGTCGCGCGGGCGCGCTGCGTCGTCGCGGAAGCCGAGATCGCGCTCGCGTCGCGCGACCTGCGCTGGCCGACGCGTGCGCTCGATGCGGCCTGCGCGACGCTCGACGCGCACGGCGACCGCGCGAACGCCGCGCATGCCCGCTATCTCGGTGTACGCCGGTTGCTGCTGATCGGTCAGCTCGACGAGGCAGAACGGCTGCTTGCGCATCTCGATCCCGTGCCGCTGCCGCCCGCGTCACGCGCCACCCATGAATTGATCGCGGCCGGCATCGCGATGCGCCGCCTCCGCACGCACGCGGCCCGCGCGGCGCTCGACCGTGCGCGGACAGCCGCCCACGCCGCCGGCATCGCCGCGCTGACGGCCGAGGTCGATACCGCGGCGCGCGTGCTCGACGCACCGGCCGCCCGGCTCATCGCGCGCGGCACGTCGCGGCTCGTACCGCTCGACGAAGTGGAGACGCTGTTCGAGTCGAATGCGCTCGTCGTCGACGCGTGCCGCCACACGGTGCGCGATGCGCGCACGACCGTGTCGCTCGCGCGGCGTCCGGTGCTCTTCGTGCTCGCCCGTGCGCTGGGCGAAGCGTGGCCGGCCGACGTATCGAGAAACGCGCTCGTCGCCGCCGCGTTCCGTGCGAAACAGGCCGACGAATCGCATCGTGCGCGGCTGCGTGTCGAGATCGGCCGACTGCGTGCGGTGCTGCGTCCGCTCGCGAACGTCGTCGCGACGCCGCGCGGCTTCGCGCTCGAACCGCTCGGCGTGCGCGAAACCGTCGTCCTCGCGCGCCCGGTCGACGATCGCCATGCGGCCGTGCTCGCACTCCTCGCCGACGGCGAAGCGTGGTCGAGCTCCGCGCTGGCGCTCGCGCTCGGCGCCAGCCAACGCACCGTGCAGCGTGCGCTCGACGCGCTCGCGGAAACCGGCAAGGTGCAGGCGCTCGGCCGCGGACGCGCGCGCCGCTGGATGACGCCGCCGCTGCCCGGATTCGCGACGACCTTGTTACTCCCGGTTGCGCTACCGGGCGATTAGGATGGCCCCATCGAACGACGAGGTGACGAACATGAAACGCTCCACCGCAGAGATCCTTCACGAGTACGGCCCGTTCCCGGGCGTCGACGGCGTGCACGGCGTCACGTTCGACGGGCAGCACGTGTGGTACGCATCCGGCGACAAGCTGAATGCGCTCGACCCCGAGCGCGGCACAACCGTCCGCTCGCTCGACGTCGCCGCGCACGCGGGCACCGCGTTCGACGGCCGCCACCTGTTCCAGATCGTCGAGGACCGCATCGAGAAGATCGACCCCGAATCGGGTCGCGTGCTCGCGACGATCCCGGCGCCCGGCGGCGGCGCCGATTCGGGGCTCGCGTGGGCGGAAGGCACGCTGTGGGTCGGCCAGTACAGCGAACGCAAGATTCATCAGGTGGACCCGCAGTCGGGCGCCGTGCTGCGCACGATCGAATCGAACCGCTTCGTCACCGGCGTGACGTGGGTCGACGGCGAGCTGTGGCACGGCACGTGGGAAGCCGACCAGAGCGACCTGCGACGCATCGATCCGCACACGGGCGAGGTGCTCGAGCAGATCGACATGCCGGCCGGCGTCGGCGTGTCGGGGCTCGAATCCGACGGCCACGACCGCTTCTACTGCGGCGGTGGCAACAGCGGCAAGCTGCGTGCCGTGCGCCGCCCGGCGCGCACGCGTACCGCCACCGACGGCACGGACGTGATACCCGATCCGGCAGACGGCTGATCCACCGCGTGCCCACGCTGCCCGAACGCGCTGCCGTGCCCCGAGTGCAGGAATGAACAAGACGCCGCCGCGACGACATCGCTAAGATGCGCGCACTTCAGTCATTCGTTCGGAGCGGTCGATGCAGCGCGGCGTGGTGTACGGTGTCCTGGCAGGCGCCCTGTGGGGCATGGTGTTTCTCGTTCCGCGGCTGCTGACCGATTTCTCGCCGCTGCTGCTGAGCGCCGGCCGCTATACGATGTACGGCCTCGTGTCGCTCGCGGCCGCACTGCCGGTCGCCCGCTCGCTGCTCGTGCGCTTGACCCGCAAGGATCTGGTCGCGCTGGTGAGGCTCGCCGTCATCGGCAACGTCGCGTACTACATGCTGCTGTCCGGCGCCGTGCACCTGATCGGCATCGCGCCCAGTTCGCTGATCGTCGGCGTGCTGCCCGTGACCGTCACGCTCGCGGGCCTCGGCGACCATGGCGCGATGCCGCTGCGGCGGCTCGCCGCTCCGCTCGCGCTGGTGATCGCGGGTATCGTCTGCATCAACGTCGACCTGTTTACATCCGAAGCCGCGCACGCCACGACGCTCGCCCAGAAGCTCGCGGGCATCGCGTGCGCGGCGGGCGCGCTCGCGAGCTGGACCTGGTATGCGGTGGCGAACACACGCTACCTGCAGCGCCATCACCACTTCGGCGGCAACGAATGGTCGGTGCTGTGGGGTGTCGTGACGGGGTTGATCGGCGGGCTCTGCTGGATGGCGATCCTCGCGCTGCCGGCCGGCACGGTGCAGGCGGCCGTCCCCGCATCGCGGTGGCAGTTGTTCTGGCTGCTGAACCTCGTGCTCGCGATCGGCGCGTCGTGGCTCGGCAACGGGCTGTGGAATGCCGCGTCGAAGCGGCTGCCGCTCACGCTGTCGGGCCAGCTGATCGTGTTCGAAACCGTGTTCGCGATGCTGTATGCGTTCGTGTACGACCAGCGGATGCCGCACGCGCTCGAAATCGCCGCGCTCGTGCTGCTGCTCGCCGGCGTATACGGCTCGGTGCGGCGGCACGGCGACACACCGGGCAGCGCATCGACAAACGCAAACGCCGCGGCCCATTGAGCGCCGCGGCGTTTGATCAGATCAAACCGAGCGAACGACGCGTCAGCGCGCGTCCTTGTGCATCCACTTGCGGCCCTCGATCGAGCCGGCGCGGCGGGACTTGTCGACGCGCCGCTGGCGCGCGAGCTTCGGATCGACGATCAGTGGACGGTAGATCTCGACGCGGTCGTGATCGACGAGCGGCGCGTCGAGCGGTGCGAGCTTGCCGTACACGCCTGTCTTCGCGTGTGCGAGATCGATCTCCGGATGCAGCGCGAGCACGCCGCTCGCGTCGATGGCCGAGCGCACGGTCGCCCCTTCGGGCAGCGACAGCGGAATCAGCGTCTGGCGGTCCGGCAGCGCGTAGCAGACTTCGATCGACAGCATCGCGTCACCCCTTCCCGTAGCGTTGATCGGCGCGCTTTACGAACGAATCGACGAACGTGTTCGCGATGTGGCTGAACACCGGCCCGATGATCTTTTCGAGCAGGATGCTCGAAAACTCGTAGTGCAGCGCGAATTCGATCTTGCACGCATCGGCGCGCAGCGGGATGAAGCGCCACGAACCCGTGAACTTCTTGAACGGCCCGTCTGCGAACTCCATGTCGATCCGGGTCGGACGCTGCTGCGTGTTGCGGGTCGCGAAATGCTGCTTGATACCCTTGAAGTTGATGTCGATGCGCGCTTCCATCCCGCTCTCGTCCTGACGGCGAACCTCGACACCGCCGCACCAGGGCAGGAAATTGGGGTAGTCGGCCACGTCGGTGACGAGGTCGAACATCTGTTCCGCCGAATGACGGATCAATACGGTTTTCTGGACATCTGCCATAAATCGCGCGGCATCGCTTAAAGTGGGAACGCCAAGCCGGGCGATACGCGCCCCGCTTTGCTAAAATCGTGATTTTAAACGAGTTGGCCCGATCCTTTCATGAGCATCATCGACAACAGGAAAGCGCACTTCGATTATCACATCGAGGAACGCTACGAGGCGGGGCTCGTGCTGGAGGGCTGGGAAGTCAAGGCGCTGCGCGCCGGACGCGGCCAGATCAAGGAAGGCTACGTCGTGGTGAAGAACGCCGAGATCTTCCTGATCGGGACCCATATCAGCCCGCTGCCCGAAGCCTCGACGCACATCAAGCCCGACCCGGTTCGCACGCGCAAGCTGCTGCTGCACCGCGAGGAAATCAAGAAGCTGATCGGCAAGGTCGAGCAGCGCGGCTACACGCTCGTGCCGCTTAACTTCCACTACAAGGGCGGTCGCGTGAAATGCGACATCGCGCTCGCGAAGGGCAAGAAGCTGCACGACAAGCGCGAAACCGAGAAGAAGCGCGACTGGGAACGCGAGAAGGCACGCATCATGCGCGCCGGCACCTGACACACGGCGTTCATCGCAAACGACACGGCCCGCTCGAAGCGGGCCGTGTTGCTTTGGACTGCCTGAATCGCGCCGGCCGGTCGCGGCTGCGCGACGATTCGCCGCAGGACGATACGCACGCGGCAGCTGCGTGCGCATCGATGTTGGGCTCAGCCCTTCGTGCCGGCCCCCACGCCCGCGCTCTTGACGATCGTCAGCGCCGACGAGATCGCGGTGCCGAGATCTGACAGGTTCGACGGCACGATCAGCGTATTGCCCTGCTTCGCGAGATTCGCGAACGCACCGACATACTGCTCGGCGACCTTCAGGTTCACCGCGTCCATCCCGCCTTGCGACTGGATCGCGCTCGCGATTTTCTGGATCGCCTGCGCGTTCGCCTCGGCCACCGCCAGAATCGCGGCGGCTTCGCCCTGCGCCTGGTTGATCGCGGCCTGCCGCTCGCCTTCCGACTTCTGGATCGCGGCTTCGCGCGCCCCCGACGCGAGGTTGATCTGCTCCTGCTTGCGGCCTTCGGATGCGGCGATCAGCGCACGCTTTTCGCGCTCCGCGGTGATCTGCGCCTGCATCGCATGCAGGATCTCCTTCGGCGGCGTCAGGTCCTTGATCTCGTAGCGCAGCACTTTCACGCCCCAGTTCGCCGCAGCGTCGTCGAGCGCCGACACGATGCTGTGGTTGATGAAATCGCGCTCCTCGAAGGTCTTGTCGAGCTCGAGCTTGCCGATCACCGAGCGCAGCATCGTCTGCGACAGCTGCGTGATCGCGAGCACGAAGTTGCTCGACCCGTACGACGCCTTCATCGGGTCCATCACCTGGAAATACAGCACGCCGTCGACCTGCAACTGCGTGTTGTCGCGCGTGATACAGACCTGGCTCGGCACGTCGAGCGGAATTTCCTTCAGCACGTGCCGGTACGCGATGCGATCGACGAACGGCAGCACGATATTGAGACCGGGCGACAGCGTCGCGTGGTAGCGCCCGAAGCGCTCGAGCACCCATGCATGCTGCTGCGGCACGATCTTCACCGTCTTCGACACGATCACGATCGCGATGACGAGCAGGACAACCCAGATGATCAGCGAATCCATGAAGTATTTCCTCCTTGTTGTTGTATCAGCGGACGATCAGCCCGCGGGTTTCGCCACGACCACGAGGCAATTGCCGCGCACGGCGCTCACCTGGTACACGCGTGCATCGTCGCGCTCGCCGTGCGCGAGCTCGACGTCCCAATCGGCCCCGCGATACTGCACGCGCGCGCGGCCGTCACGCCACGCGTCGACCGTGACGGTCGAGCCGATATCGAGATTGACGTCGGGATTCGTCGACGTGTCGCGCTTCTGCTTGCGGCCGAGCCCCGAACGGCGCAGCACGATCATCGCGACGATCGCGATCGCGGCCGCCGCGCCGAACTGCACGTGCGGCGCGAAACCAGCCAGTTGCAACAACCCGCCGGCGAGAAAACCGAGCGCGATCATCAACAGATAGAACGTGCCGGTCAGCAATTCGGCCACGACCAGCACGCCGACTCCGACCCACCAGAACAGATGCCCCGACATCATTGTGGTCTCCAGAAAAACGTCCCCGATGCTCACTATATTCGCTGCGCTCGCGGCTGTGCGAAGCGGTCGGTACTCTTGGACAGCCCGGCGAGTACCGAAGGAAAACCACCCCACGCTCACTGCGTTCGCTGCCCCCCGCGGGGCGGTCGGCACTCTTGGGGCGGCCCGGCGAGTACCGACGAAAAAAACACCCCGGTGCTTACCGGGGTGTTTATAGCACGAACCTTGCATTTTGCCTTCAACGAAAGCGCGGCGGACCGCCCTTTCGCCGAAGTTGCATCACGACTCGTTACTTGCGGTTGGCGGCGAGCGCCTGCCACGTATCGATGATCGTGTCGGGGTTCAGCGAGATCGACACGATGCCTTCGTCCGTCAGCCATTGCGCGAAGTCCGGGTGATCGGACGGGCCCTGGCCGCAGATCCCGACGTACTTGCCCATCTTGCGGCAGGTATCGATCGCACGCTTCAGCAGGAACTTGACGGCCGGGTCGCGCTCGTCGAAGTCGACTGCCAGCAGTTCCATGCCCGAATCACGGTCGAGGCCGAGCGTGAGCTGCGTGAGGTCGTTCGAGCCGATCGAGAAACCGTCGAAGTGCTCCAGGAACTCTTCGGCGAGGATCGCGTTGGTCGGGACTTCGCACATCATCACAAGGCGCAGGCCGTTTTCGCCACGCTTCAGGCCGAACTTCTCGAGCAGGCCGACGACGCGCTCCGCCTGCTTCACGGTCCGCACGAACGGCACCATGATCTCGACGTTGGTCAGGCCCATCTCGTCACGCACGCGCTTCAGTGCACGGCATTCCATCTCGAACGCCTGCGCGAAGTCCTCGGCGATGTAGCGCGACGCGCCGCGGAAGCCCAGCATCGGGTTTTCCTCGTCCGGCTCGTAACGCGAACCGCCGATCAGCTTCTTGTACTCGTTCGACTTGAAGTCGGACAGACGCACGATCACCGGCTTCGGATAGAACGCCGCCGCGATCGTCGCGACGCCCTCCGTCAGCTTGTCGACGTAGAACTGACGCGGCGACGCGTGACCGCGCGCAACGCTCTCGACCGCCTTCTTCAGGTCCTGGTCGATGTTCGGGTACTCGAGGATCGCCTTCGGGTGCACGCCGATGTTGTTGTTGATGATGAACTCGAGACGCGCGAGGCCAACACCACCGTTCGGCAGTTGCGAGAAGTCGAACGCGAGCTGCGGGTTGCCGACGTTCATCATGATCTTGACCGGGATTTCCGGCAGTTCGCCGCGCTGCACTTCCGTGACTTCCGTCTCGAGCAGCCCGTCGTAGATCTTGCCTTCGTCGCCTTCCGCGCACGACACGGTGACGAGCGCGCCGTCCTTCAGGATGTCGGTCGCATCGCCGCAGCCGACGACGGCCGGCACGCCGAGTTCACGCGCGATGATCGCCGCGTGGCAGGTACGGCCGCCACGGTTCGTGACGATCGCCGCCGCGCGCTTCATCACCGGCTCCCAGTTCGGGTCGGTCATGTCGGCCACCAGCACGTCGCCCGGCTGCACGCGTTCCATTTCCGACGGATCCTGGATCACGCGCACGGGGCCCGCGCCGATCTTCTGGCCGATCGCACGACCCGTCGCGAGCACCTGCGACTGACCCTTCAGCTTGAAGCGCTGCTCTGCCTTGCCGGATGCCTGGCTCTTCACCGTTTCCGGACGTGCCTGCAGGATGAAGATCTTGCCGTCGCGGCCGTCCTTGCCCCACTCGATGTCCATCGGACGCTGATAGTGCTTCTCGATGATGACCGCGTACTTCGCCAGCTCGATCACGTCTTCATCCGTAATCGAGTAGCGGTTGCGCTGCTCGTGCGGCACATCGACCGTCTTCACGCGGCCCGGCTCGCCCGGCTGCGTGAATTCCATCTTGATCAGCTTCGAGCCGATCGAGCGGCGGATGATCGGGTACTTGTCCTGCGCGAGCGTCGTCTTGAACACGTAGAACTCGTCCGGGTTCACTGCGCCCTGCACGACGGTTTCGCCCAGGCCGTAGCTCGACGTGATGAACACGGCGTCCTTGAAACCCGATTCGGTATCGATCGTGAACATCACGCCGGCGGCGCCGACGTCCGAGCGGACCATGCGCTGCACACCGGCCGACAGCGCGACTTCGGCGTGCGTGAAGCCCTTGTGCACGCGGTACGAGATCGCGCGGTCATTGTACAGCGACGCGAACACGTGCTTCATGCGGTCGAGCACGTCGTCGATGCCGACGACGTTCAGATACGACTCCTGTTGGCCGGCGAACGAGGCGTCGGGCAGATCTTCCGCGGTCGCGGACGAGCGCACCGCGAACGACAGCTCGCTCGGCGAGCCGTTCTTCAGCACTTCGAACTGCGCGCGGATTTCCTGCTCGAGGCGCGGCTGCAGCGGTGCGTCGACGATCCATTTACGGATTTCGGCACCGGCTTCGGCGAGCGCCTTCACGTCGTCGATGTCGAGCGACTCGAGACGCTTGGCGATGCGATCGGTGAGGTCGTTGTGCTTGAGGAAATCGCGGAATGCGAGCGCGGTCGTGGCGAAACCGGTGGGTACGCGAACGCCTGCTTCGGAAAGCTGGCTGATCATCTCGCCGAGCGACGCATTCTTGCCGCCCACGATTTCCACATCGGTCATCCGCAACTGCTCGAACGGAATTACATACGCCTGGTCCTTTGCGACGTTTGCTGCGTTAGTCATACAAGCCCCTAAGTGTGAAAAAAATGCTCGATCGCGCAAGTGGGCTCGAACGCGGGCGCTTGCAAAAAGGCGCGGCGCGTCTTGCGCAACCTGTTAGATAAACACTCGCAGCGGCGGAAATCTTCCGACCCGATTTACAAAAATCCCGGCAGAAGGGCGATATTTTCAGACAAATCGCCAGACTTGCCGGGAGTTCCGGAATCGCGCGGCCCAGCCACGGGGCGCCGTTCGCGCCCTGCCCCCGCAATTGCTTATCCAACAGGTTGCCGCTATTCTACCGTGCCGGCTGCCGGATGTGGCGCGACCTTGTCACTGGGTCTGGAGGCTCGCCTCCAGCCGCCCGCGCAACTGCCCTTCACGCTCGACGTCCAGATTCATGCTGCCTACCGTATTCATCGTCTCCGACGGCACCGGGATCACTGCCGAAACCTTCGCGCACTCGATCCTCTCCCAGTTCGACCAGAAATTCCGCCTCGTGCGCGTGCCGTTCGTCGACTCGCTCGACAAGGCCTATGCGACCGTCGAAAAGATCAACGAAGCCGCCGTGCACGACGGCCGTCGCGCGATCGTGTTCACGACGCTCGTCGACAGCGAGTCGAACGACATCGTCAAACGCTCGAACGCGCTCGTGCTCGACATGTTCCAGCGCTTCGTCGAACCGCTCGAGCAGGAACTCGAGCTCAAGTCGAGCCACGCGATGGGCCGCGGCCATCAGAACGCGGACACCGAGGAATACAAGACGCGGATCGAGGCGATCAACTTCTCGCTCGCGCACGACGACGGCCAGTCAAATCGCAACCTGTCGGAGGCCGACGTGATCCTCGTCGGCGTGTCGCGCAGCGGCAAGACGCCGACGAGCCTGTATCTCGCGATGCAGTACGGCGTGAAGGCGGCCAACTATCCGCTGATTCCGGAAGACTTCGAACGCGGCAAGCTGCCGTCGGCGCTGGCGCCGTACAGCGAGAAGCTGTTCGGGCTGTCGATCGACCCGCAGCGCCTGTCGGAGATCCGCAACGAGCGCCGGCCGGGCAGCAAGTACGCGGCCCCCGAGAACTGCCGCTACGAGATCAACGAGGCCGAAGCGATGATGCGCCGCGAAGGGATCAAGTGGCTGTCGTCGACGCACAAGTCGATCGAGGAAATCGCGACGACGATCCTGCAGGAAATCCGGCTCGACCGGCAGTCGTACTGAGCGCGGAAGCGCTGGCGGCCGTCAGGCCGTCGCCGAAAGCAGCAAGGCCGCGTCAAACGCGGCCTTGTTTCGTTTCACGACACATGCACCGCGCGCGGCGTCACGCCGGTCGCTGCTGCCGCACCTGCTCGAACAGGCACACTGCCGCCGCCGCCGCGACGTTCAGCGACTCCATCCCGCCCGGCTGCGGAATCGTCACGCGATGCGTGGCCGCGTCGCGCCAGAATGCCGACACGCCGGCACCTTCGTTGCCGAACACCCAGGCGACGGGCCCCGACAGGTCGCAGTCGTAGACCGCCTGCGCGCCGTGCGAGTCGGTCAGCGCGACCGGCACGTCGAGGCGTTCGGCAAGCGCCTCAGCTTCGACGTCCTCATGGATCGACAACAGGAAATGCGCGCCCATGCCCGAGCGCAGCACCTTCGACGACCACGCATAGGCCGTCCCCGGCGCGCAGAACACGTGACGCACGCCGGCCGCCGCCGCGCTGCGCAGGATCGAGCCGACGTTGCCGGCATCCTGCACGCCGTCGAGCACGACCGACGTGTGCGTCACGCGTTCGGGCAGCGGGTGCGCCGGCCGGTCGACCAGCAGCAGGAAACCGACGCCGTTGACGACGTTCGACAACTGCCCGAACAGCGCGTTGGGCAGCGTGACGATCCGCTGCGCGTCGATGCGTGCGACGATCGCCTGCGCCTCGGCGAGGCCGAGCGCACCTTCGGTCGTGACGCACAGTTCGGGCGTCGCGCCCGTATCGAGGTACGCGCTTGCCAGGTGGAAACCTTCGAGCAGCGCCTGGCCGCTGCGGCGCTGATGGGGCGTCGAACCCGCGAGCGCCTTCAGGCGCTTGTACAGCGGATTGTCGCGGGATGTGATGCTTTTCATCGAATCAGGTCAAGCGCCGCACGAACCGGCGCGAACGAGCGCCGATGCGCTTCGCACGGGCCGTGCTCGCGGAGTGCGGCAAGGTGTTTCGCGGTGCCGTAGCCCGCATGCACGTTGAAGCCGTACACCGGGAAGCGTTCGTGCAGGTCGACCAGCATCCGGTCGCGCGTGACCTTCGCGAGGATCGACGCGGCCGAGATGCTCGGCACGAGCGCGTCGCCACTGACGATCGCCTCGGCACGCACGCTCAGCGTCGGGCAGCGGTTGCCGTCGATCTGCGCGAGCGTCGGCAGTACCGACAAGCCTTCGACGGCGCGCTTCATCGCGAGCATCGTCGCGTGCAGGATATTCAGCGTATCGATCTCGTCGACACTCGCCGACGCGACGCAATACGCGTGCGAACGCGTGACGATCAGGTCGTACAGCGCGTCGCGCTTCTTCGCGGACAGCACTTTCGAATCGTCGAGCCCGTCGATCGGCTGCGCCGGATCGAGGATCACCGCGGCGGCGACTACCGGCCCCGCGAGCGGGCCGCGGCCGGCTTCGTCGACGCCGCAGACGATCTCGTCCGGACGGCTGAAGTCGAAACCGCCCTGCACGTCGCTCGACGCGCGGCGGCGTGGCGCACGGACCGCGGTCATGCGCGCCCCTTGCGTTGTTCGAGCACACGCACGACGGCCTCGGCCGCCTTCGCGGCCGTGTTCTGCCGCAGCGACAGATGCATTTCGGTAAACACTTCGGTGAGCGTGCGGCGGTTCGCGTCGTCGCGCAGCTGCGTGAGCGTCGCATCGGCGAGCGCCTCGGGCGTCGCGAAATGCTGCAGCAGCTCGGGCACGACGAAGCGACCCGCGAGGATGTTCGGCAAGCCGACATACGGCAGGTAGCCCTGCCGGCGCATGATCTGCCCGGTCAGCCAGGGCACCTTGTAGGAGATCACCATCGGCTTTTTCAGCAGCGCGGCTTCCAGCGTGACGGTGCCGCTCTTCACGAGGATCGCGTCGGCGGCCGTCATCGCGACCTGCGAGCGGCCATCGGTGATCGTCAATGCGAGCTGCGGGTGCGCGTCGACGAGCGGCTGCAGCAGTTCGCGCAGTGCGGGCGTCGCGGCCGGCATCACGAATCGCACGCCGGGTTCGCGCTGCTGCATCAACGCCATCGCCGCGAAGAACGTCGGGCCGATCAGCGCGATCTCCGAGCGCCGGCTGCCCGGCAGCACCGCGATCACGGGGCCGTCGGCCGGCAGACCCAGCGCGATGCGCGCACCGTGCGTGTCGGGTTCGAGCGGGATTTCGTCGGCGAGCGGATGACCGACGTAGGTCGATGCGACGCCGGCCTTGTCGAGGATCGCCGGCTCGAACGGGAACAGGCACAGCATGTGGTCGACGGACTTCGCGATCTTCTTGATGCGGCCGCCGCGCCACGCCCAGATCGACGGGCACACGAAGTGGATCGACGGAATGCCCGCGTCGCGCGCGGCCTGCTCGACGTTGAAGTTGAAATCGGGTGCGTCGACGCCGATGAACGCGTCCGGCCGCTCGGCGAGCAGTTGGCGCTTCAGTTCGCCGCGAATCCGCAGGATCTCGGGAATCTGGCCCAGCGCCTCGACATAGCCGCGCACGGTCAGCTTGTCCATCTGCCAGTGCGAGTCGAAGCCCTGCGCGATCATGCGCTGCCCGCCGATCCCGTAATACTGGGCCGATTCGGGCAGCCGCTCGCGCAGCCCGCCGAGCAGCGACGCCGCGAGCAGGTCGCCCGACGGCTCGCCGGCCACCATCGCGAGTCGCAGCTGATTGGTCGGGAGCGGCATCGCTTAGCGGATGATGCCGCGTTGCGACGCGTCGATGAACTCGACGAGCGCCGTCACCGGTGCATCGCCGTCGCCGGCCGCTTCCGCGAGTTCGCGCAGTTGCACCTTCGCTTCTTCCAGCGACAGGCCGTTCTTGTACAGCACGCGGTACGCGCTGCGCAGCGCCGAGATCGCATCGGCCGAAAAGCCGCGCCGGCGCAGCCCTTCGACGTTGATCCCGTGCGGCTCGGCCTTGTTGCCGGCTGCGATCACGAACGGGGGGATGTCCTGCACGAGCGCCGACGCGCCGCCCAGCATCGAGTGCGCGCCGATGCGCACGAACTGGTGCACGCCCGACATCCCGCCGATGATCGCGAAGTCGCCGATCTCGACATGACCGGCCATCTGCGCGTTGCTCGACAGGATCACGTTGTTGCCGACGCGGCAGTCGTGGCCGATGTGCACGTAGGCCATGATCCAGTTGTCGTCGCCGAGCGTCGTCACGCCGACGTCCTGCACGGTGCCCGTGTGAATCGTCGTGAATTCGCGGATCGTGTTGCGGTTGCCGATCACGAGCTTCGTCGGCTCGTCCTTGTACTTCATGTCCTGCGGACGGCCGCCGACCGACGCGTAATGGCCGATGCGGTTGTCCTCGCCGAGCGTCGTATGGCCTTCGATCACGCTGTGCGAGCCGATCGTCGTGCGCGCGCCGATCGTGACGTGCGGGCCGACGATCGCGTACGGGCCGATCTCGACCGATTCGTCGATCTGCGCGCCCGGCTCGACGATCGCGGTAGGATGAATCCTGGTCATGCGCCGTTGCCTCTCGATATGATGTGTCGCGTTGTTCGCGTGATGTTACCCATGCGTGCCGCGTCGCTCAGGGCGCCGCGTCGGCCGTCTTGACCGTGCACATCAGTTCGGCTTCCGCCGCCACCTTGCCGTCCACTTCCGCCACCGCCTTGAACTTCCAGATGCCGCGGATGTAGCGCTCGAACGTCACGTTCAGGATCAGCTGGTCGCCCGGTTCGACCACGCGCTTGAAGCGCGCGCCGTCGATCCCGACGAAGTAATACAGCGTGTTCTCCGGATCCTTCGGCTGCTCTTCCGCGAACGTCAGCAGCGCCGCGGCCTGGGCGAGCGCCTCGAGGATCAGCACACCCGGCATCACCGGCCGCTTCGGGAAATGCCCCTGGAAGAACGGCTCGTTGATCGACACGTTCTTCAGCGCTTTGATCCCTTTGTGCGGCTCGAGTTCGAGCACGCGATCGACGAGCAGAATCGGGTAGCGATGCGGCAGCAGCGTGAGGATCTTGTGGATGTCGAGATTGATTTTTTCAGTGCTCATGATGGTTCGTCTCACGCAGAGGCTGCGCGGTGGTGATGCAAAGGCTGAAGCGGGCCGCCGCGCGGCCCCGTCTGGCAAACCGGGCCGGTTGCGCTGGCCGTGCCCGGTTCGTGGTCTCGCATGATGCGCTCAGGCGTCGGTGCCGCCCTGGGCGGCGAGCGCGGCTTCGAGCGCCTTGATGCGCTCGCGCAGCTTGTCGAGGTTGCGCACGAGCGCGGCGCTCTTGTTCCATTCGCCGTGGTCGACGGCCGGAAACGCGCTGGTATAGATGCCGGCCTTCGGCAGCGACTTCGATACGCCCGACTTCGCGGTGATGATCACATAGTCGCCGAGCGTCACGTGGCCGGCGATCCCGGCCGCGCCGCCGATCATGCAGTGGCGGCCGATCGTCGTGCTGCCCGCGATGCCGGCGCTGCCGGCGATCACCGTGTACGCACCGATCCGGCAGTTGTGGCCGATCTGGACCTGGTTGTCGATCTTCACGCATTCCTCGATGACGGTATCCGCCATCGCGCCGCGATCGATCGTCGTGTTCGCGCCGATTTCGACGTCCGGGCCGATCGTCACGCCGCCGACCTGCGGGATCTTGACCCAGCTGCCGGTACGCGCGTCGCCGTCGCCGACGAAATCCGGTGCGAAGCCGAAGCCGTCGGAGCCGATCACGGCGCCCGCATGGACGATCGCGCGCGGGCCGACCTTGCAGCCGTGGTACACCGATGCGTTCGGATAAAAGTGCGAGCCGGCGCCGATCGTCGTGCCGCGGCCGACGAACACGTTCGCGTCGAGCTGCACGCCGTCTTCGATCACCGCGCCGGCCTCGATCGTCACGTGCGGGCCGATCACCGCGGTCGCGGCGACCTTCGCGGCCGGATCGATCGTCGCGCTCGGATGCACGCCGGCCGCGCGCGGCGGCGTGGCGAGGTCGATGAACATCTGCGCGACGCGCGCGAAGTACGCGTACGGATTCGGCGTCACGATGAAGTTGCGGCCTTGAGCGGCCGCACCCAGCTTTTCCAGATCCTTCGGTGCGATCAGGACCGCACCGGCGCGGGTCGACTCGACCTGCGACAGGTACTTCGGGTTCGCGAGGAACGCGAGCTGCTGAGGGCCCGCCTGGTCGAGCGGTGCGAGCCCGCCCACCTTGCACTGTGCGTCGCCGGCGATCTCGCCGCCGAACCGTTTTACGAGTTCCTCAAGCGTCAATGCCATTCGTCGTCTGCTCCGTTCAGTTCGTCGAGCCGGACGCGAGCGCCTTGAGCACCTTGTCGGTGATGTCGATGCGCGGGCTGACGTACACGGCTTCCTGCACGATCAGGTCGTAATTCTGCTGCTCCGCGATCTGCTTGATGACCTTGTTCGCCTTTTCCAGCACGGCCGCCAGCTCTTCGTTGCGACGCTGGTTCAGGTCTTCGCGGAACTCGCGCTGCTTGCGCTGGAAGTCGGTGTCGAGCTGCGCCAGGTCGCGCTGCTTCTGCGCGCGATCAGCCGCCGACAGCGACGCGCCGTTCTTGTCCAGCGAATCGGACATCGACTTCAGACGCGCCGCCAGGTCCTGCAGATCCTTGTCACGCTTCGCGAACTCGGCTTCGAGCTTCGTCTGCGCCGCCTTGGCGGGCGCCGACTCGCGCAGGATCCGATCCGAATTGACCGCCGCGATGCGGGCGACGTCCTGTGCGTGCACCGTTGCCGCGCCCAGGGCCAGCGCAACGGTCAGCGCGCACATCACTCGTTTCGAAAACTTACCGGTTAGCAAAATTACCCTCTCGTTGCTGTTGTCATGCGTTCGGTCAGAACGCCGTCCCGATCTGGAACTGGAATTTCTGGTACTGGTCGCCTTCGTGCTTCTGCAGCGGGAAGCCGAGGCTCAGCTTCAGCGGGCCGATCGGCGAGATCCACGCGAGACCCACACCGTAGCCGTAACGCAGGCCGTTGGCGCCCGTACTCGTGCCGCCCGGCGCATTGCCCCACACGTTACCGCCGTCGAGGAACGTGAACACGCGCAGCGTGCGGTCGTAACCCGTGCCCGGCAGCGGGAACGTCAGCTCGATGTTGCCGACCAGCATCTTCGAACCGCCGATCGGATCGTTCGTCTTCGTGTCGCGCGGGCCCAGCGAGCTCGGCTCGTAGCCACGCACGGAGCCGATACCGCCCGCGTAGTAGTTCTTGAAGATCGGGTACGGGTTGCCGATACCGTTACCGTAGCCGCCTTGCAGGTTCAGGCCCAGGATGAAGCCGCGCGAGAACGAATAGTAGTACTGCGCCTGCAGGTCGGCCTTGTAGTACTGGATCTTGCCGACCGGCACGCCGTACTCCATGTTCGCCTGCGTGAAGTAGCCGCGGCTCGGGATCAGCGCGCTGTCACGCGCGTCGCGCGACCATGCGACCGTCAGCGGCACCGTGTTCGACACGCGGCCGAACTCGTTCACGTAATCCTGGTAGCTCTGCGGCGTGTTCGAATCGACGTCCAGGCGGTTCTGCTCGAAGCCCGCGCCGAAGTAGACGGTGTCGACTTCCGAGAACGGAATGCCGAACTTCAGGTTGCCGCCCGCGCTGATGATCCGGAAGCTCGAGCTCGTCGAATAGTAGAGCGGCTGGTACGTGCGGTAGAAGACGTCGGTGATCCGCTTGATGCCGTCGACCGTGAAGTACGGGTCGACCTGCGTGACGGTCAGCGTGCGGTAGCTCTTCGCGGTGTTGACGTTCACCGACAGGCTCGTGCCCGAACCGAACACGTTGTCCTGCGACACGCCGGCCGACAGCACGACCTTGTCCGTCGACGAGAAGCCGGCACCCAGCGTGATCGCGCCGGTCGGCTTTTCGTCGACCTTCACGTTCACGTCGACCTGGTCGTTCGTGCCTTCGACCGGCACCGTCGTCACGTCGACGTTGGTGAAGTAGCCGAGGCGGTTCACGCGGTCCTTCGACAGCGCGAGGCGGTTCGAGTCGAACCACGAGCTTTCGAGCTGACGCATTTCGCGGCGCACCACTTCGTCGCGCGTGCGCGTGTTGCCGACCACGTTGATGCGGCGCACGTACACGCGGCGGCTCGGATCGACGACGAGGTTCAGGTTCACCTTGTGGTTCGCCTGGTCGATGTCCGGCTGCGCGTTGACGGTCGCGAATGCGTAGCCGTATTCACCGAGCTTGTCGACGATCGACTTGGTGGTCTGCTGCAGCTTTTCGGCCGAGAAGCGGTCGCCCGGCTTGATCTTGATCAGCTTGTTGAGTTCGGCCTCGCGATCGAGCAGGTTGCCCGACAGCTTGATGCCCGACACCGTGTACGGCTCGCCTTCGTGCAGCGTGACCGTCAGGTACATGTCCTTCTTGTCCGGCGAGATCGACACCTGGGTCGACTCGATGTTGAACTCGAGGTAGCCGCGGTTCAGGTAGTACGAGCGCACGGCCTCGAGGTCGCCCGTGAGCTTTTCCTTCGAGTACAGGTCGTTCTTCGTGTACCAGGAGAACCAGTTCGGCGTCGACAGCTGCATCTCGTCGCGCAGCGTGCTGGTGCTGAACGCCTTGTTGCCGATGAAGTTGATCTGACGGATCTTCGCGCTCGGGCCTTCGGCCACCGCGAACAGGATCGACACGCGGTTCGCGTCGACCGGCGTGATCGTCGTCTTGACCTCGGCCGCATAGAAGCCGCGCGTCAGGTACTGGCGCTTGAGCTCCTGCTCCGCCTTGTCGACGAGCGCCTTGTCGTAGTAGCGGCCATCGGCGAGGCCGACCGCGCGCAGCGCCTTCGTCAGGTTGTCCTTGTCGAATTCCTTCGTGCCGGTGAAGTCGATCGACGCGATGGCCGGACGCTCCTGCACCTGCACGATCACGACGTTGCCCTGCGTGGCGATACGCACGTCGTTGAAAAAGCCCGTCGCGTACAACGCGCGGATTGCTTCGGATGCCTTGTCGTCCGTGAAGGTATCGCCCTGCTTGATCGGCAGATAGGCGAACACCGAACCCGCTTCGACGCGCTGCAGCCCCTCGATCTTGATGTCTTGCACCACGAACGGTGCCGCTGCATGCGCCGCGAGGCCGTGCGCGGCGAGCGCGGCCGCTGCAACTGTCTTAGGTACAAAGCGATGAGGTTTGAACAACATGCATCCCCAATATTTAGCTGCATCAAATCGGGCGGCTGGCCAGCGGCCGCCGCCTGACGCTTCAGAAATGGATTAACCGAGCCAGATCGTTGAACAGCGCGATCGCCGACAACGCGACGATGCAGATCAACCCGGCTCTTTGCAGAATCAGCTGCCAGCGCTCCGAGACGGCTTTCCCGGTCGCGGCTTCAACCGCATAATATAACAGATGCCCCCGTCCAAAACGGGAATCGGCAACAAGTTCAGGACGCCAAGGCTAATGCTGACAAGGGCGAGGAACGACAGGAACGCCGACGGACCGAGCCGCGCGCTCTTGCCTGCGTAGTCGGCGATCGTCACCGGGCCGGACAGGTTCTTCAGCGACGCGTTGCCCGTGATCATTCGCCCGAACATCTTCAGCGAATACACGGAAATGTCCCACGTGCGGTGCGCGCCGAGCCGCAGGCTCTCGATCGGCCCGTAGCGCACGTCCACCGATGGCGCGTGCATCGACAGCGCCGCGCCGATACGGCCGATCTGCTGCCCCGATTCGTCGTCACGCTGCATCTGCGGCACGATCGACACCGTCTGTGCGGCGCCATTGCGCTCGATCCGCAGCTCGAGCGGCTGGCCCGCATGGTGCTTCACCGTATCGATGAAACGCGCCGCGCCGCCGATCGGCTTGCCGTCGAGCGCGACCAGCTTGTCGCCGACCTTCAGGCCGGCCTGCTCCGCCGCGCTGCCCGGCTGCACCGACGCGACCGACAACGTGCCGCCGCCGGCCTCGAAGCCCAGATGGGCCATGAAGTCGTCGTCGAGCTGGCTGTCGGGCACGTTGCGGAGGTCGACACGGAAGTCGAACGTCGCGTTGCCGTCACGCGCGCCGAGCACGACCTCGCGATGGTCGAACGCGGCCGACAGCAGCTTCCAGCGCAGGTCCGACCACGATCGCACCGGCTCGGACTCGCCGCCCTGCGCGTTGCGGATCGACACGACCGTCTCGCTGCCGTCGAAGCCCGCGCGGGCCGCTGCGGTGCCGGCGGCCGGCGGCGCGACGATCGCGGTCGGCTCGGTCACGCCGGTGGCGAATACGAGGGAAAACAGTGCGATTGCCAGCAGGAAGTTTGCAATCGGCCCGGCCGCGACGATCGCGATGCGCTTGTAGACCGACTGGCGATTGAATGCCTGACCAAGCTCTTCGGGCGGAATGCCTCCCGGGCCCGGATCGCGCTCGTCGAGCATCTTCACGTAGCCGCCGAGCGGCAGCACGGACAGCGTCCACTCGGTGCCCGTCCTGCGGCTGACCCAGCGCGCGATGGGCTGGCCGAAGCCGATCGAGAAACGCAGCACCTTCACGCCGCACCAGCGCGCGACGCGATAATGTCCGCACTCATGCACGACGACCAGTACCCCGATCGCCACCGCAAACGCGACCAGTTCGACCAGCACGTTCATGAGCACCCCATTCAGACAGTACGCTCCACGCGTGGCGCAGGCGCTTTCGCAATGATCGCGGCGGCGAGGCGGCGAGCCTCGGCATCCGCCGCGAGGACGTCGTCGAGCCCGTCGGGCGCGCGGTTCGGCAGCGTGTTGAGCACGGCGTCGACCGTCGCCGCGATCGCCATGAAGCCGATCCGGCGCTCGAGAAATGCTTCGACCGCCACTTCGTTCGCCGCGTTCAATGCGGCGCTCGCGATACCGCCTTCCTCGAGTGCCTTCAGCGCGAGCGCGAGGCACGGGAAGCGCGCGTAATCGGGCCTCTCGAACGACAGCTGGGCGATCTGCGCGAGGTCGAGCTGGTCGACGCCCGCGTCGACGCGCTCGGGGAATGCGAGCGCGTGGGCGATCGGCGTGCGCATGTCGGGGTTGCCGAGCTGCGCAAGCACCGAGCCGTCGCGGTACGACACGAGCGAATGGATCACGCTCTGCGGATGGATCAGCACGTCGATCCGGTCACCCGGCAACCCGAAGATCCAGTGGGCCTCGATCACCTCGAGGCCCTTGTTCATCATCGTCGCGGAATCGACCGAGATCTTGCGGCCCATCACCCAGTTCGGGTGCTTGCATGCCTCGTCCGGCGTCACGTCGACGAGCGTGGCCGGCTCGCGCGTGCGGAACGGCCCGCCCGACGCGGTCAGGATGATCTTCGAGATCCCGCCGTGCTCGGCCGCGTCGCGCGGCATGCACTGGAAGATCGCGTTGTGTTCGCTGTCGACCGGCAGCAGGATCGCGCCATGGTCGCGCACGGCGTCCATGAAGATCGCGCCCGACATCACGAGCGCTTCCTTGTTCGCGAGCAGGATCCGCTTGCCGGCGCGTGCGGCCGCCAGGCTCGGCGCGAGGCCGGCCGCGCCGACGATCGCCGCGACCACCGTGTCGCAGCCGTCGCTCTTCGACACGTCGACGAGCGCCTGCGGCCCGTGCAGCACGACCGTCTTGCTGCCCGCCGCGCGCAGTTTCGCGTCGACGTGCGCGGCGGTTGCGGCATCGCCGACCACCGCCACCTCAGGCGCGAAGCGCAGACACTGCTCGACGAGCTTGTCGCCGTTGCGGTGCGCGGTCAGCGCGTAGACCGAGAAGCGCTCGGGATGGCGCGCGACCACGTCGAGCGTGCTGTCTCCGATCGAGCCCGTGGAACCGAGCAATGTCAGACGTTTTTGCATAACAGGAATAATGGTTTAACCAAGCAGCAGCATCGCGAGCGGCAGCACCGGCAGCAGCGCGTCGACACGATCGAGCACGCCGCCGTGGCCCGGCAGCAGTCCGCTCGAATCCTTCACGCCCGCCTGCCGCTTCAGCAGCGACTCGAACAGGTCGCCGATCACGCTGTAGGCAACCAGCAGCGTCAGCGCGGCCCACGCACCGGGCATCCCGTAGCGCGCGGCAAATGCAGAAAACAGGGTCGGTTCGAATGCGTGCACGGCCATCGCGACACCGGCGACGACCATCACCGCGAACCAGCCGCCGATCGCGCCTTCCCAGCTCTTGCCGGGGCTGATCGTGATGGCCAGTTTACGCTTTCCGAAGGCCTTGCCCGCGAAGTATGCGCCGATATCGGCCAGCCAGACGACGAGAAGTAGCGACAGCACGAACGGCACGCCCAGCGCGCGGGCTGCCACGAGCGCGTGCCAGCAGGCGGCAAACACGACGAGGCCCGCAGCCAGCAGGAACGGCCGCCAGACGCCGCCCGCGAGTGCGGGCTTGCGCCGCAGCGCGAACGGGCCGACCAGCAGCCAGAACACGCCGGCCGCCATGAAAAGGGGACGGGACGCAGCCGCATCGACGCCGAGCGGCGCGGTGGCTGCGAGCGCGAGCGCCGCGACGAGCGCATAGACGATCGGACCGGCGCCGCCGAGCTTCAGCAGGCGCGCCCATTCCCACGCGGCGAACACCAGCACGACGCCGATCAGCGCGCCGAACCCGGCGAGCGGCGCGAACAGCGTCACCGGCAGCAGCACTGCCAGCATCACGATCGCCGTGATCACACGGGTTTTCAGCATGAAAGGGAGTCGGCGTTCTGCGATTGCGGTTCGAGCTGCGCACTCGTGCGCCCGAAACGGCGCTCGCGCTCGGTATACGACGCCATCGCGTCGGCCAGTGCCGCGCCGTCGAAATCCGGCCAGTACTTGTCGGTGAAATAGAATTCGGCGTACGCGAGCTGCCACAGCAGGAAGTTGCTGACGCGTTGCTCGCCGCCGGTGCGGATGAAGAGATCGGGCTCCGGCGCGTAGGCCATCGCCAGGTGCGGCGCGAATGCGTCCTCGGTCACCTCGACCTCGCGGCCTTCGCGCACGGCCTGCTCGACGAGCTTCTTCGTCGCCTGCAGGATGTCCCAACGGCCACCGTAGTTGGCCGCGATGGTGAGCGTCAGACGGGTATTGCGCGCCGTCTTGGTTTCGGCACGGCGAATCAGCTCGCGGATGCGCGGCTCGAAACGGTCGAGATCGCCGACGACGCGCAGGCGGATCCCGTTCGCATGCAGCTTGCCCACTTCGCGCTCGAGCGCGGTGATGAACAGCCGCATCAGGAACGACACTTCGTCGTTCGGCCGGCGCCAGTTTTCCGAACTGAACGCGAACAGCGTCAGGTATTCGACGCCGGCGCGCGCGCAGCCCTCGACCACCGCCCGCACGGCATCGACGCCGCGGGTGTGCCCCGCGACGCGCGGCAAGCGGCGTTCGGTCGCCCAACGGCCATTGCCGTCCATGATGATCGCGATGTGACGCGGCACGACACCGACGTCAGGCACGCGAACGGTAGAGCTGGTATAGGTCATGGCCGTTGAGACAGTAATGCGGGAAGAAGGCGGCGCGCGAGGACGGTCGTCAGACCGTCATGATCTCGGCTTCCTTGGTCTGCACGAGCTTGTCGATTTCGGCAACGTGCTTGTCGGTCAGCTTCTGCACGTCGTCGCTCGCGCGGCGCTCGTCGTCTTCCGAGATTTCCTTGTCCTTCACGAGCTTCTTCAGCGCTTCGTTCGCGTCGCGGCGCAGGTTGCGGATCGCGACCTTGGCCGTTTCGCCTTCGCTCTTCACGACCTTGGTCAGCTCGCGGCGGCGCTCTTCCGTCAGCGCGGGCATCGGCACGCGGATCAGGTCGCCGGTCGTTGCCGGATTCAGGCCCAGATCGGCTTCGCGGATGGCCTTCTCGACCTTCGCGACCATGTTCTTTTCCCACGGCTGCACGCCGATCGTGCGCGCGTCGACGAGCGTCAGGTTCGCGACCTGCGAGATCGGCACCATCGAGCCGTAGTAGTCGACCTGCACGTGATCGAGCAGACCGGTGTGTGCACGGCCCGTACGGATCTTGGCCAGATCGTTCTTGAACGCTTCGATCGAGCGCTGCATCTTTTGCTCGACGCCCTTCTTGACATCAGCGACACTCATTTCAACCTCCGAACCTTCAAACCTTCAAAGAACGCGGGCCCCGCCCGGCGCATGTCGCGCGCCGCGGCCGGTCGCCCGCATCCGCGGGAGTTTACACGTGGACGAGCGTACCTTCGTCCTCGCCCAGCACGATGCGCTTGAGCGCGCCCGGCTTGTTGATCGAAAACACGCGAATCGGCAGCTTCTGGTCGCGGCACAGCGCAAACGCCGTCGCGTCCATCACCTGCAGGTTGCGGCTGATCGCCTCGTCGAAGCTGATCGTCGTGTAACGCGTGGCCGACGGATCCTTCTTCGGATCGGCAGAATATACGCCATCGACCTTGGTCGCCTTCAGCACGACTTCGGCGCCCACTTCCGAACCGCGCAGCGCGGCGGCGGTATCCGTCGTGAAGAACGGGTTGCCGGTGCCGGCCGCGAAGATCACGACGCGGCCTTCCTCGAGCTGGCGGATCGCGCGGGGCCGGATGTACGGCTCGACGACCTGGTCCATGCGCAGCGCGGACTGCACGCGCGCCTCGATGCCGGCGTGGCGCATCGCGTCCTGCAGCGCCAGCGCGTTCATCATCGTCGCCAGCATCCCCATGTAGTCGGCCGTCGCGCGGTCCATGCCGGCCGCGCCGCCCGCGACACCACGGAAAATATTACCGCCACCGATCACGACCGCGAGCTGCGTCCCGAGACGCACGACTTCGGCGATATCGGCCACCATCCGTTCGATCGTCGCGCGATTGATGCCGAAGGCATCGTCGCCCATCAGCGCTTCGCCGGAGAGTTTGAGGAGGACGCGTTTATAGGCATTGGACATAGGGGCTTCCGAGCGACGAGAGGATGACAACCACGAACTGTAGGGGCGAAATACTGATTCGGGCAAGCGCCGACGACCGGACCGGGGTTCCCGGCCGGCCGGCGGCGCCGCCGGCCGCGGCGGAGCGGACGCCCGCCGCGGATGCTGCCTGACTGCTTACTGCTGCTTTGCTGCTGCGACTTGCGCGGCCACTTCGGCGGCGAAGTCGTCCTGGCGCTTCTCGATGCCTTCGCCGACGACGAACAGCGCGAACTTCTGCACCGTCGCATTCGCTGCCTTCAGCATCTGCTCGATCGTCTGCTTGTCGTTCTTCACGAACGTCTGGTTCAGCAGCGACACTTCCTTCAGGTACTTCTGGACGCTGCCGTCGACCATCTTGGCGACGATTTCGGCCGGCTTGCCCGATTCCGCGGCCTTCTGCTCGGCGACGCGGCGTTCCGTGTCGATCAGTTCAGCCGGCACGTCGGCCGACGACAGCGCGACCGGCTTCATCGCGGCGATGTGCATCGCGACGTCCTTGCCGACCTGCTCTTCCGCACCCGTGTACTCGACGATCACGCCGATACGCGCGCCGTGCAGGTACGTGGCGATCTTGTTCGCGGTTTCGAAACGGACGAAACGGCGGATCGACACGTTCTCGCCGATCTTGCCGATCAGCGCCAGACGCACTGCGTCGACGGTCGAGCCTTCGAGCGGCAGCGCCGACAGCGCGGCCACGTCGGCCGGGTTCTGCGTCGCGACGAGTTCCGCGACCGTCTTCGAGAACGCGAGGAAGTCGTCGTTCTTCGCGACGAAGTCGGTTTCGCAGTTCAGTTCGACCAGCGCGCCTGCGTTGCCGCCGACGAACGATGCGACGACGCCTTCTGCCGTCACGCGCGATGCGGCCTTGCTCGCCTTGTTGCCGAGCTTGACGCGCAGCAGTTCTTCAGCCTTGGCCAGATCGCCGTCGGCTTCCGTCAGCGCCTTCTTGCACTCCATCATCGGTGCGTCGGTCTTCGCGCGCAGTTCTGCCACCATGCTTGCGGTAATTGCCGCCATCATTCGCTCCTTGAGTCTGTATTCACAACGCCGCCCGCTTGGACGCGAACGGCCGAGATTCGTTTCCGGACCCGCGCCGATTCGGCGCGATCAGGTCCGGCGCACAAGCTTAAAAAAAGGGGGCCTGTTGAGAGCCCCCTTTTTGCGCCGGCTCGGGGCCAGTTACGCGTTTTCCTCGACGTACTCGTCGTCGCCGCGTGCGGCCTGGACCACTTCGTTGACCGCGTTCGCGCGGCCTTCGAGGATCGCGTCGGCCACGCCTTCGGCGTACAGCGCGACTGCCTTGCTCGAGTCGTCGTTACCCGGGATCACGTAATCCACACCTTCCGGCGAGTGGTTCGTATCGACCACGGCGATGACCGGCACGCCCAGCTTGTTCGCTTCCGTGACGGCGATCTTGTGGTAGCCGACGTCGACGACGAAAATTGCGTCCGGAATGCCGCCCATGTCCTTCACGCCGCCGATCGACTTCTGCAGCTTGGCGATTTCGCGTTCGAACAGCAGCGCTTCCTTCTTGCTCATCTTCTCGGTTTCGCCCGATTCGACGGCCGCTTCCATGTCCTTCAGGCGCTTGATCGATACCTTCAGCGTCTTGAAGTTGGTCATCATGCCGCCGAGCCAGCGTGCGTTGACGTACGGCATGCCCGCACGTTGCGCTTCCTGGGCGATCGTGTCACGCGACTGGCGCTTCGTGCCGACGAACAGGATCGTGCCGCGGTTCGCTGCCAGCTGGCGCACGTACTTCTGTGCGTCCGTGAACATCGGCAGCGTCTTTTCGAGGTTGATGATGTGAATCTTGTTGCGGTGACCGAAAATGAACGGAGCCATCTTCGGGTTCCAGAAGCGCGTCTGGTGACCGAAGTGGACACCCGCTTCCAGCATTTGGCGCATCGTAACTGCCATGTAAATTCTCCACGAGGGTTGGGTCTTAAGCCGGCTGCCGTACCGCCGCGCGACCCCGCCTCGAAGGACGTGGATTCCGCACGGACGGCACCCTGGTTGCGCCGGCTTGCGATTCGGCACGTGCGAAACGCCCGTGCCGTAAGCCTTTCACCGCGATGCCGCCCCAAGATGGGGCACAACGGCAAATTTGGATATCGACTTAGCCAAAGAGTATAGCACGCGGATTTGTCCGCTCTCAAGTCGCGCGGCACTTCCGCTTGCCGCGCGGCAGCTGGCCGGACAATCCGCGAAAACCCGCATCCGCGCGGCCGGCAGGGGCTGCGAGGCCCGCCATAAGGTGCGATAATCCGTCAATTCACCGCATTCCAGGCATACCTCGATGGCTATTACGCTCAAAAACGAACACGATATCGCGGAGATGCGCGTCGCCTGCCGTCTCGCGAGCGAAGTGCTCGACTTCATCACGCCGCACGTCGTCGCGGGCGTCACGACCGCCGAACTCGACCGCCTCTGCCACGAGTTCATGCTCAACGAGCAAGGCACGATCCCCGCGCCGCTGAACTACCAGCCGCCCGGCTATCCGCCGTACCCGAAGGCCACCTGCATTTCGGTCAACGACGTGATCTGCCACGGCATTCCCGGCGAGAAGGTGATCAAGAACGGCGACGCGCTGAACATCGACATCACCGTGATCAAGAACGGCTACTTCGGCGACACCAGCCGGATGTTCATCGTCGGCGAGGGTTCGATCCTCGCGAAGCGCCTCGTGCAGACCACCTACGAATGCATGTGGCTCGGCATCGACCAGGTCAAGCCCGGCGCGCACCTCGGCGACATCGGCTACGCGATCCAGAAGCACGCGGAGGCACAGGGCTACAGCGTCGTGCGCGAATACTGCGGCCACGGCATCGGCACGGTGTTCCACGAGGACCCGCAGGTCGTCCACTACGGTCGCCCGGGCACCGGCATCGAACTGAAGGCCGGGATGATCTTCACGATCGAGCCGATGATCAACGCCGGCAAACGCGACATCCGCACGATGCCCGACCAGTGGACGGTCAAGACGCGCGACCGCAGCCTGTCCGCGCAGTGGGAGCACACGGTGCTCGTCACCGAAACCGGTTACGAAGTGCTGACCGTGTCGGCCGGCTCGCCGGCGCGCCCCGTATTCGCGCAACCGGCCGCCGCCGTCTGAGCGCCGTCGCGCCAGCCCTCCCCACCCGCACCTGAACGGCCGCCCATGAGCGCTCACGCTGCCCCCTCGCCCGAAGCGCTGTCGCGGCGCGCCGAATTCAAGGCCGCCAAGACGGAGATGCTGGAGCGCTTTCGTCACGCGGCGAACGTCGCGTCGCTGATGCACGCGCTGTCGAAACTCACCGACGATGCATTGAAGCGCGTGTGGGACGAATGCGGGCTGCCCGCGACGCTCGCGCTCGTCGCCGTCGGCGGCTACGGGCGCGGCGAGCTCGCGCCCTATTCCGACGTCGACATTCTCGTGCTGCTGCCGGATGCGCACGACGCGGCGCTCGACGCGCGCATCGAGCGGTTCATCGGGATGGCGTGGGATCTCGGCCTCGAGATCGGCAGCAGCGTGCGCACGGTCGCGCAGTGCATCGAGGAGGCGTCGCAGGACGTCACGGTGCAGACCTCACTGCTGGAAGCGCGCCGCATCGTCGGCAGCACCGCGCTGTTCGAGCGCTTCACCGTGCGCTACCACGAAGCGCTCGACGCCCGCGCGTTCTTCACCGCGAAGGTGCTCGAGATGCGCCAGCGCCACGCGAAGTTCCAGGACACGCCGTACAGCCTCGAACCGAACGTGAAGGAAAGCCCCGGCGGGCTGCGCGACCTGCAGACGATCCTGTGGATCGCACGCGCGGCCGGCTTCGGCAGCAGCTGGCGCGAACTCGACACGCGCGGCCTCATCACCGACCGCGAAGCGCGCGAGCTGCGCCGCAACGAAGGCTTCCTGAAGACGCTGCGCGCGCGGCTGCACGTGATCGCCGGGCGCCGCCAGGACATGCTCGTGTTCGACCTGCAGACGCAGGCCGCCGAGAGCTTCGGCTATCAGCCGACGCAGGCCAAGCGCGCGAGCGAGCAGTTGATGCGCCGCTACTACTGGGCCGCGAAAGCCGTCACGCAGCTCGCGACGATCCTGATCCAGAATATCGAGGCGCAGCTGTTCCCCGCGACGAGCGGCATCACGCGCGTGCTGTCGGCCGATCGCTTCGTCGAGAAACAGGGGATGCTCGAGATCGTCGACGACGGCGTGTTCGAGCGCCATCCCGACGCGATCCTCGAAGCGTTCCTGCTGTACGAAACGACCCGCGGCGTGAAAGGCCTGTCCGCCCGCACGCTGCGCGCGCTGTACAACTCGCGCGAGATCATGAACAACGCGTGGCGCCGCGATCCGCAGAACCGCGCCACGTTCATGCGGATCCTGCAGCAGCCCGAAGGCATCACGCACGCGTTCCGGCTGATGAACCAGACGAGCGTGCTCGGCCGCTATCTGCTGAATTTCCGCCGTATCGTCGGCCAGATGCAGCACGACCTGTACCACGTGTACACGGTCGATCAGCACATCCTGATGGTGCTGCGCAACATCCGCCGCTTCGCGGTGGCCGAGCATGCGCACGAATACCCGTTCTGCAGCCAGCTGATCGGCAACTTCGAGCGCCCGTGGGTGCTGTACGTCGCGGCGCTGTTCCACGACATCGCGAAGGGCCGCGGCGGCGATCACTCGACGCTCGGGATGGCCGACGCGCGACGCTTCTGCCGTGAGCACGGCATCGCCGGCGACGACGCGGCGCTGATCGTGTGGCTCGTCCAGCATCACCTGACGATGAGCCAGGTCGCGCAGAAACAGGACACGAGCGACCCCGAGGTCATCAAGCGCTTCGCCGAAGTCGTCGGCAACGAGCGGTATCTCACCGCGCTCTACCTGCTGACCGTCGCCGATATCCGCGGCACGAGCCCGAAGGTGTGGAACACCTGGAAGGGCAAGCTGCTCGAGGATCTGTACCGCATCACGCTCGCGGTGCTCGGCGGCGCGAACCCCGACGCGCATTCGGAGCTGAAGTCGCGACAGGAGCAGGCGCTCGCGCTGCTGCGCCTGGAAACCGTGCCCGACGACGCGCACCGCGCGCTGTGGGATCAGCTCGACGTCGGCTTCTTCCTGCGTCACGACGCGGCCGACATCGCGTGGCAGACGCGCGTGCTGTACCGGCACGTGAACGCCGAAACCGCGATCGTCCGCGCGCGGCCGTCGCCGATCGGCGACGCGCTGCAGGTGCTCGTGTACGTGAAGGATCGCCCCGACCTGTTCGCGGGCATCTGCGCGTATTTCGACCGCAACGGGCTGTCGGTGCTCGATGCGCGCGTCAGCACGACGCGGCACGGCTACGCGCTCGACAACTTCATCGTCACGCAGACCGAACGCGACGTGCGTTACCGCGACATCGCGAATCTCGTCGAGCAGCAGCTCGCGACGCGGCTCGCCGAAACCGCATCGCTGCCGGAACCGTCAAAGGGCCGCCTGTCGAGGCTGTCCCGGACGTTTCCGATCACGCCGCGCGTCGACCTGCGGGCCGACGAGCGTGGTCAGTACTACATCCTGTCCGTGTCCGCCAACGACCGGCCGGGCCTTCTCTATTCGATCGCGCGCGTACTCGCCGAACATCGGATCGGCGTCCATGCGGCGCGGATCAATACGCTCGGCGAGCGCGTCGAAGACATCTTCCTGCTCGCGGGCGCCGGCCTGTCCGACAACCGCCTGCAGATCCAGCTCGAAACCGAATTGCTGCGTGCGATCGCAGTCTGAATGAATCCCAGCGTTTATGCGCACCAAATTAACCGTCAAGAATCCGAAGCCGGCGTCGCCGACTCGCGCCCCTGTCCGCTCCGGCAGCCTCGTCGCCCGCAAGCCGGTGCGCCCCGCCGCGCCGCCCGCAGGGGATAAGCCGGCCCGCCCGAAGAAGGCGCCCGCTGCGGCCGCCGCCACCGGCGAGCGCTCGTTCAAGCCGCGTGGTGCGGCCGGCGCCGAGCGTCCGGGCGCGGATCGCGCACCGGCCAAGCGCGCCCCGCGTGACGGCGGCGCCGAGCGTGGCGCGCGCGCGCCGTATCGCGACAATGCGGCCGGTGAAGGTGCGAAGCGCAGTTTCGGCGATCGCCGCACGTCGTCCGATCGGCCGCCTCGCCGTGGCGATGACGATGCGCGGCCGCGTCGCGCGGGTGGCGAAGGCAGCACACGCGCGCCCTATCGCGATAACGCATCCGGCGAAGGCGCGAAGCGCAGCTTCGGCGACCGCCGCACGTCGTCCGATCGTCCGCCGCGCCGTGATGACGATGCACGTCCGCGCCGCGCAGGCGCCGACGAAGGCAAGCGCCCGTCCTATCGCGACAACGCATCCGGCGAAGGCGCAAAACGCAGCTTCGGCGACCGCCGCACGTCGTCCGATCGTCCGCCGCGCCGTGATGACGATGCACGTCCGCGCCGCGCAGGCGCCGACGAAGGCAAGCGCCCGTCCTATCGCGACAACGCGGCTGGCGAAGGCGCGAAACGCAGCTATGGCGACCGCCGTCCGTCGTCCGATCGCCCGCCCCGCCGTGATGACGACACGCGTCCGCGCCGTGCAGCAGGTGGCGACGACAGCAAGCGCCCGTCCTACCGCGACAAGCCCGCTGGCGAAGGGGCGAAGCGCAGCTTCGGCGACCGCCGCACGTCGTCTGATCGCCCCCGCGCCGCAATGATGACGATGCGCGGCCGCGTCGTGCCGGTGCCGACGAAGGCAAGCGCCCGTCCTACCGCGACAAGCCCGCCGGCGATGGCGCGAAGCGCAGCTTCGGCGACCGTCCGGCCCGCCCCGCGCGCGATGGCGAGCGCCGTTCGTTCGGCGCGGTGAAGACCGCGCAACCCGTCAAGCGCGCGGCGGCCGACGTCGACTACGGCGACGAAACGGGCCTGCTGCGCCTGTCGAAGCGGATGTCCGAACTCGGCATGTGCTCGCGCCGCGAAGCCGACGAATGGATCGAAAAGGGCTGGGTGCTCGTCGACGGCGAACGCATCGACACGCTCGGCACCAAGGTGCGCGCCGACCAGAAGATCGAGATCGACGAGCGTGCGAGCGCCGCGCAGGCCGCGCAAGTGACGATCCTCCTGCACAAGCCGGTCGGCTACGTATCGGGCCAAGCGGAAGACGGCTACGAGCCGGCGGCCGTGCTGATCACGCGCGCGAACCGCTGGAGCGGCGACCATTCGCCGGTGCGCTTCTCCCCGCAACACCTGCATGCACTCGCACCGGCCGGCCGTCTCGACATCGACTCCACCGGCCTGCTCGTGCTGACGCAAAACGGCGTGATCGCGAAGCAGTTGATCGGCGAACAGTCAGACATCGACAAGGAATACCTGGTGCGCGTGCGCTTCGGCGAGCGACTGATCGACATCGACCAGCACTTCCCGGCGGAATCGCTCGCGAAGCTGCGCCACGGCCTTGAGCTCGACGGCGTCGCGCTGAAGCCCGCGCTGGTGAGCTGGCAGAACGGCGAGCAGTTGCGCTTCGTGTTGCGCGAAGGCAAGAAGCGCCAGATCCGCCGCATGTGCGAACTGGTCGGCCTCGACGTGATCGGCCTGAAACGCGTGCGCATGGGTCGCGTGATGCTCGGCGCGCTGCCGCAAGGCCAATGGCGCTATCTGTCCGCCGACGAGACGTTCTGACCGTAGGCGCACCCGGTGCGCGATCCAATGAAAAAGCCCGCTCAAGCGGGCTTTTTCATTTTCGCGGAAGCGCGGACGATCAGTCGTCGTCGGCCGGATCGAGCCCGGGAACAGCACCTCGGTGAAACCGAAGCGCGTGAAATCGGTGATCCGCATCGGATACAGCTTGCCGATCAGATGATCGTACTCATGCTGAACCACGCGCGCATGGAACCCCTCGGCGACGCGATCGATCTTCTGGCCGAACTGGTCGAAGCCGCTGTAGCGCACCTTCGCGTAGCGGCTGACGACGCCGCGCATGCCCGGCACCGACAGGCAGCCTTCCCAGCCCTCTTCCATCTCCGGCGGCAGGTACTCGACCTTCGGGTTGATCAGCACGGTCTCCGGCACCGGCGGCGCATCCGGGTAGCGGTTGTTGTTGCCGAAGCCGAAGATGATGATCTGAAGCCCGATGCCGATCTGCGGCGCGGCGAGCCCCGCGCCGTTCGCGTGGTGCATCGTCTCGAACATATCCGCGACGATCTCGTGCAGCTCGGGTGTATCGAACCGCTCGACCGGCTGGGCGATTTCGAGCAGGCGCGGATCGCCCATCTTCAGGATCTCGCGAATCATGGCGTATTGCCCTCCAGGAGTTGGTGCAGACCGTCTTCGTCCAGCACGGGGATGCCGAGTTCCTCGGCCTTCGCGAGCTTGCTGCCGGCTTCGGCGCCCGCGACCACGTAATCCGTCTTCTTCGATACCGAACCAGCCACCTTGGCGCCGGCCGCTTCGAGCATCTCCTTCGCCGCATCGCGCGTGAGATTCGGCAGCGTGCCCGTCAGCACGACCGTCTTGCCGGCCAGCACGCCCTGCGGCGCCTTCGGCGCGGGCGGCCCTTCCGGCCACGTGACCTTGCCCGGCGCGCGCAACTGCTCGATGACCGTGCGGTTGTGCTCTTCCGCGAAGAACTGGTGAATCGACTCGGCCACGATCGGCCCGACGTCGTTCACTTCGAGCAGTTCCTCGATCGACGCGTCCATGATCGGCGTCAGCGAGCCGAAATGCTTCGCGAGATCCTTCGCGGTCGATTCGCCGACATGGCGGATGCCGAGCCCGTAGATGAAGCGCGCGAGCGTCGTATGCTTGGCCTTCTCGAGCGAATCGAGCAGGTTCTGCGCGGACTTCTCGGCGAACCGGTCGAGTTCGGCCAGCGTCGCGAAGCCCAGATTGAACAGGTCGGCCGGCGTGCGCACGAGATTCAGCTCGACGAGCTGGTCGATGATCTTCTCGCCGAGGCCATCGATATCGAGCGCGCGGCGTTGCGCGAAATGCCACAGCGCCTGCTTGCGCTGCGCCGGGCAGAACAGCCCGCCCGTGCAGCGCGCGATCGCCTCGTCCGGCAGGCGCTCGATCTTCGAGCCGCACACCGGGCATTCGGTCGGCATCACGAATTCGGCCGCATCCGCCGGGCGCCGGTCGAGCAGCGCGCCGACGACTTCCGGAATCACGTCGCCCGCGCGCCGCACGATCACGGTGTCGCCGATCCGGATGTCCTTGCGGCGCACTTCGTCCTCGTTGTGCAGCGTCGCATTGGTCACGGTCGCGCCGCCGACGAACACCGGCTCGAGACGCGCGACCGGCGTGATCGCACCGGTGCGGCCGACCTGCACGTCGATCGCGACGAGCTTCGTCAGCGCTTCCTGCGCGGGGAACTTGTGCGCGAGCGCGAAGCGCGGTGCACGCGACACGAAGCCGAGCCGCTCCTGCTCGTCGCGCCGGTTGACCTTGTAGACGACGCCGTCGATGTCATACGGCAGCGACTCGCGCTTCTCGCCGACCTTGCGGAAGAAGTCGAGCAAGCCTTCGGCGCCGTGCACGACCGCGCGCTCCCGGTTCACCGGCAGGCCGAGCGACTCGTACCAGTCGAGCAGCGCGCTGTGCGTGTCGGGCATCGGCATCCCGTCGAGCACGCCGATGCCGTACGCGAAGAACGACAGCGGCCGCTGCGCGGTGATCTTCGAGTCGAGCTGGCGCAGGCTGCCGGCCGCCGCGTTGCGCGGGTTCGCGAATTCGCGCTGCTCGGCCGCGCGCTGGCGTTCGTTCAGGCGTGCGAAATCGCGCTTGAACATCAGCACCTCGCCGCGTACGTCGAGCACCGCCGGCACGTGCTTGCCCTTCAGCTTCAGCGGAATCGAGCGGATCGTGCGCACGTTCTCGGTCACGTCCTCGCCCGTCGTCCCGTCGCCGCGCGTCGCGGCCTGCACGAACACGCCTTGCTCGTAGCGCAGCGAGATCGCGAGGCCGTCGAACTTCAGTTCGCACGCGTATTCGACGGGGTCGGTCACCGAGCCGGCGAGGTCGGTCGTCTTGGCGAGCGCGTCGGCGACGCGCTTATCGAACGCGACGATGTCCTCGTCGGCGAAGCCGTTGTTCAGCGACAGCATCGGCGCATCGTGGACGACCGGCGTGAAGCCGCCGGCCGCTTCGCCGCCGACGCGCTGCGTCGGCGAATCGGGCGTCACGAGTTCGGGATGGTCGGTTTCGAGCTGCTGCAACTCGCGGAACAGCCGGTCGTATTCGGCGTCGGGCAGATCCGGCTGGTCGAGCACGTAATAGGCGTAGTTCGCCCGCTCGAGTTGGTCGCGCAGCCACGCGGCGCGCGCGTCGGGCTGGCTGGCTGGCGGTTCGGCTTGGGTTCGGGCCATGCTGGCGGCAGAGTCGTTCTGAAAAATCGGATGCCCGATTATCTCAGTTTGACGCCGCGGCGGGGCACGCAATGCGGGCCGGATGACGTGCTGCAGCGCACACGAAACGGTGCGCGCCGCAGCGACGGACGACGGCGCCAACGATCGTCGTCCGCGCCATCGAGTTACTGGCTGAAGAGGCGGCGCGTGATCGGCGAACCGGCCGGGATGCCGGCTTCCTCGAGCTTCGCGTACAGCTTCATCAGTTGCTGGTCGATCGCGACCAGCGTCGACTCCGGCAGCGGCCGGCGCGAATCGTCGACGACGCGTGCGCCGATCCGCTCGGACAGCGACTTCGCGTAATCGCACATCAGCCGGAACGGCAGGATGTCCTCTTCCGCCACCGGCACGTCGAGCACCAGCGTGATCATGTTGCCGCCCTTGTACGTCAGGTCGTCGCGCAGGAAGTTGGTGTCGCCGAACTGCAGCATGAATACCGGGTTCTGCTTCGCGTCGAGCTTCACGAAGCGCGTGCCGTCGCGCGACAGCAGCAGGCCGTCCTGCGACGCGACCGCCTGCACGTAGTTCGCCGACCACGGCGCACCGTCCGACATCACGTTGATCGACAGTTGCGCGTCGCACTGCGCGGCAAACGCGTCGAGCTCGCGCGCCATCGCGACCGTTTCCATCATGTCCGGGAATTCCGGCGCGCCGTCGATCGCGTCCGCGAACTGCTGGACGCCCGTCACGAACTCGGAGAATTCGAGCTCGTTCAGCGCGCCGCTGCGGTTCGCGAGCTGCGCGGCCGCGCGCAGTTCTTCGTAGCGCACGCCGTTCTGCAGCAGCTCCCACTGGCCGCCTTCGGGCTTGCCTTCGATGTGCACGGGCTTGCTGCCCGCGCGGCGCAGCCGCTGCGCGACCGGCAGGATCTTGTCGCCCGGCAGCGGGCCGTTGAGGCGGATCGGCACGATGCAGTCGATCCGGCGGTCGACGATCGCAGGCGGCGCCGACGAGACCGTCGTCGCGGCCGGCATCACCGGTTCGGTCGGCTCGGCCGGTTCGGCCGCCGCTTCATGCGTCGCGGCGGGCACGGCCTCTTCGCCGGCAACCGGTTCGGTCGATTCGGCCGACGTGTCGACGCCCGTCGCCTCGGCCTGCAGGTCGGCCGGCGTATCGGCCGGCGCCGCGCCGCTCCCGGCCCCGCCGAACGTCGGCTCGACGCGCGCGGCGTCGGCCGCAGCCGCCGGCGCCGCCGCGACCGGTGCCGCGGGCTCGCGGCGCACCGGCTGACGCACCGGTTCGATGAACGGCAACTCTTCGTCGCGCTCGGGGCGGTTCATCGCCTCGGCCGCTTCCTCCGGCATCGGGCGCGGCATCCTGCGCCGCACTTTCGCGCCCTGCCATGCGTTGTAGACCACGACGCCGCCCACCACGACGGCGCCCGCGCCGATCAAACCGAGTGTCAACTCGTCCATGCACGCTCCATCAGCAATTCTTTTTCGTCGGGACCGCGAACGGGCGCTCGTGCGCCGCGCGAACGCGGTCCGGTTTCGTCAAACGTCAATTCTGGGCAAAACCCGCGGCGGTTTCCATGTCCACCGCCACGATCCGCGACACGCCCTGCTCCTGCATCGTCACGCCGATCAGCTGCTGCGCCATTTCCATCGCGATCTTGTTGTGCGAGATGAACAGGAACTGCGTCTTGTCCGACATCGCGCGCACGAGATTCGCGAAACGCTCGGTGTTCGCATCGTCCAGCGGCGCGTCGACCTCGTCGAGCAGACAGAACGGCGCCGGGTTCAGCTGGAACATCGCGAACACGAGCGCGGTCGCGGTCAGCGCCTTCTCGCCGCCCGACAGCAGGTGAATCGTCGCGTTCTTCTTGCCCGGCGGCTGCGCCATCACCTGCACGCCGGCATCGAGAATCTCGTCGCCCGTCATGATCAGCTTCGCCTGGCCGCCGCCGAACAGGCGCGGGAACAGGTCGCTGAAATGACGGTTGACCTCGTCGAAGGTGCCCTGCAGCAGCGTGCGGGTTTCCTGGTCGATCTTGTGGATCGCGTCCTCGAGCGTCGTGATCGCGTCGATCAGGTCGGCCGATTGCGCGTCGAGGAACACCTTGCGCTCGCTCGCGGCCTTCAGCTCGTCGAGCGCGGCCATGTTCACCGGGCCAAGCGCGTTGATCGCGTTGTTCAGGCGCGTGACTTCGCCCTGCAGGTACGACGGCTTGAGATCCGGCGTCAACTTCGCGGCCAGCGCGGTTTCGTCGACCTCGGCGGCTGCGAGCTGCTCGGCGAACTGCTCGACGGCCAGGCGCGCGGCCTGCTCCTTCAGCTGCAGTTCGGTGATGCGGTCGCGCAGCGGCTGCAGCGAACGCTCGGCGACGAGCCGCTGCTCGTCCGACGCGCGCAGCTTCGCGGTCAGGTCGTCGAGCTCGATCCGCGCGGCCTGCAGCGCTTCTTCCTTCGCCGCGCGAATTTCGAGCGCGTCCTGCAGGCCCGTGTGCGCGGTCTGCTCGTTGATCGTCTCGAGTTCGGCGCGCGCGTCTTCCAGCGACACGGCGACGCGCTCGCTCTGTTCGTGCGCGACCTGGATCGTGCGCTTGAGCTCGTCGATCCGGGTCACCGCGTTGCGGGCGGCGAAGCGCGCGTCGTTCGCGCCGCGCTCCAGGTCGCGCGCTTCCTGACGCGCCTGCGTCAGCGATTCGTCGAGCGACTCGAACGCGAGCTGGTTGTCCTCGAAGCGCGCCTGCAGTTCGGCGAGCTCGCCGTCGAAGCGCTCGAAACTCGCTTCCGACTCCGCGCGCAATGCACGCTGCTCTTCGATCTGCGCGCCGATTTCCTCGAGTTCCTCGCGGATCTGCGTGCTGCGCTGCGTATAGCGTTCGTGCGCCTGGGCGAGCTTGAGCACGTCCATCTGCAGCGCATGCACGCGCTGCGTCGCGCGTTCGGCCTGCGCGCGCACGTCGCCGAGCGCCTGCGTGGCCTGCGTGTGCGCGGCTTCCGCCCGCACGGCAGCCGTGCGCGCCTCGTCGGCGAGCAGCGCCTGCGCCCGCACCTGGCGCGTCAGGTTTTCGATTTCCTGCTGGCGGGCCAGCATCCCGGCCTGCTCCGAATCGGCGGCGTACAGCTGCACGCCGACGCGCGTGACGATATGGCCGGCCTTGACGACGAACGCGCCGCCTGCCGGCAACTGCGTGCGCGTCGCGAGCGCCTGCGCGACGTCGTCGGCCACGTAGACGTTGCCGAGCCAGTCGTTCAGCACCGCGCGGATGCCCGCGTCGTCGATGCGCACCAGCGACAGCACCGGCCGCAGCCCTGCCACCGCGGCGGGCGGCTCACCGGCCGCCGGCGGCGCGTAGAACGCGAGCTTCGCGGGCGGCGCATCGGTCGCGAATGCCTTCACCCAGTCGAGATTCGATACTTCGAGCGCGGCGAGACGCTCGCGCAGCACGGCCTCGAGCGCCGCTTCCCAGCCGGCCTCGACGTGCAGCTTCTTCCACAGACGCGGCAGCGCGCCGAGCTCGTGCTTGTCGAGCCACGGCTGGATCTTGCCTTCGGTCTGCACGTTTTCCTGCAACTGCTTCAGCGCGGCGAGGCGCGCTTCGAGCTGGTGGATCTGCGCGGCTTCGGCCTGCACGCGCTCCTGCGCGGCGCGGCGCTCGCCGTCGAGGCGCGGCACCGTTTCCTGCGCGTCGGCGAGGCGCGCCTGCGCTTCAGCGAGAATCTCTTCCTGCTCGGCCAGTTGCATGCGCAGCTCTTCGAGCTGCGTTTCGTCCGGCGCGTCGAGCCCGCCCGCTTCGCTCTTCAGGCGCTCGTGGCGCTGCTGAAGCTGCTGGAGCTGCTGATCGGCGTTGCGCTGGTGCGCGGCCTCGAGCTTCAGCGACTGCTCGGTCTGCGCGATCCGCGCGCGCTCGTCGTTGAGCTGCGCCTGCGCGTCGCGCCACTTCGCTTCGAGCGCCGGCAGCGCATCGTGCTTCGCGGCCGCGTTGTCTTCGGCGAGCGCGGCCTTCTCGTCGGCCATCGCGCGCGCCTCTTCGGCTTCCTCGAGCTCGTCCTGCGACTTCTCGGCCTGCGCGCGCCACTGCTCGCGCTGCGCATTCAGCGCGGCGATCTGCGCCTGCACGCGGTTGCGCGATTCGACGATGAACTTGATCTCGGCTTCGAGGCGGCTCACCTCGGCGTTCGCCTCGTAGAGCGCACCCTGCGCGCCCTGCATCGCGTCGCTCGCCGAATAGTGCGCGACCCGCAGCGTCTCGAGTTGCGCCTCGACTTCGCGCAGTTTCGCCGTCTGCGCCTCGAGGTCGATCTGCGCCTGCTCGATCGCGCGCTGCTGCTTCTGCTGCTCGCCGGCGGCCTCGTTCTTGCGCAGCAGCCACAACAGGCGCTGCTTCTCCTCGCCGTCGGCGACGAGTTCCTTGTACTTGGTCGCGACCACCGCCTGCGCCTCGAGCTTTTCGAGGTTCGCGCCGAGTTCGCGGACGATGTCCTCGACGCGCGTCAGGTTCTCGCGCGTGTCGTGCAGGCGGTTCTCGGTTTCGCGGCGACGTTCCTTGTACTTCGACACGCCGGCGGCTTCCTCGAGGAACACGCGCAGCTCTTCCGGCTTCGCCTCGATGATCCGCGCGATCATGCCCTGCCCGATGATCGCGTATGCACGCGGCCCGAGGCCGGTGCCGAGGAAGATGTCCTGGATGTCGCGGCGGCGCGCCGGCAGGTTGTTGATGTAGTAGCTCGACGTGCCGTCGCGCGTCAGCACGCGCTTCACGGCGATTTCGCCGTACTGGCCCCACTGCCCGGCCGCGCGGCCGTCGGAGTTGTCGAAGATCAGTTCGACGCTGGCCCGGCTGCCGGGCTTGCGGGCGGTCGAACCGTTGAAGATCACGTCCTGCATCGATTCGCCGCGCAGCTCGGAGGCGCGCGACTCGCCGAGCACCCAGCGCACGGCATCGATGATGTTGGACTTGCCGCATCCGTTCGGGCCGACCACGCCGACAAGCTGGCCCGGAACCTGGAAATGCGTGGGATCGACGAAGGATTTGAAGCCAGCGAGTTTGATCGAGCTCAGACGCACGGCGGTATCGGATGTGAAGAAGGTGTGAAACGGACGGGGCCGCACGGCGCGGGGCCGGAGAGCCCCTGCGCGCCACGCGCCCCGGAATTCAAAAACGGGGCCGCGCGCATCCAGCGTTGGGCCCCGCAAACGGCTTCCATCATACCATCGCGCGTGTGCCGTCCCGACCGTCGCCGGGTTTGTCCGGTGCCGGCGCGGCACGATGGACCCGGCTCGACAGCAACGTCGCGAGCACGATGCACGCGCCGCCCGCCCACTCGCGCGCGCTCGGCAGCTCGTTCGCGAACACCCACGCCGACAGCGCGGTGATCACGATCTCGAACAGCATGATGATCGACGCGCGGTTCGCCGGCACGCGCGCGAGACCGTACTGCACGAGCAGGTTGTTCGACGCCATCGTCACGCCGATCGCCGCGATGATCAGTGCGGCCACGCCCAGTTGGCCGCTCGCCGGCGCGGCCGGCAGCCCTTCGAACAGCGACGCGATCGCGCCGAACACGGCCGCGCCGCCGAACAGCGTCGCGGTGCGCATTTCCGCGCGCATGTCCGGCAGCTCGCGGCTCGCCTTGATCACCAGCACGTTGCTCATCGCAAAGCTCAGCCCGGCCGCGAGGCCGGCCCATTCGGCCGGGTTGGCGGGCAGCGGCAAACCGAGCGCCGGCGACCACAGCATCAGCATCGCGCCGCCGATCGACAGCGCCGCGAGCCCCGCGCCGGCCCAGGTCAGCCGCTCGCGCAGCAGGAAGTGCGCGTAGATCGCGGTCCAGGCCGGCGTCAGGTAGAACAGCAGCATCACGCGCAGCACCTCGCCGTGGATCGTGCCCCATACGAACCCGAGATTCGTCACGCCGGCCGTCACCGCGATACCCGGCAGCACCCAGTGCCAGCGCAGCGTCGCGATCGTGCGGTGCCGCGCGACGATCACGAACAGGAAGGCGACGAGACTCGTCAGCGCGCTGGCCAGCGTGCCCGTCACGCCGAGCGACGCGAGGATCCGCAGCGGATACCAGATCAGGCCCCATACCGACGCGCCGATCAGGATGGCCAGCGTCGGCAGGCTGCCGCGTACCGCGTTGTTCATTTGGTTCGATACCCTTTATTCGACCGGCCCGGCCGCCGTTCCGGCAGGCCGTGACCGCATTGCGTCACGCTATAATCGTCCGTTGCGAGCCGCGCGCCCCGGCGCCCGTTCGCAGCCGCGCGGCGCGCCCGCCGCTTCTTTCGCTCCAACCGGCCGCGATGGCCGCTTCGCCCGTGAACTCTCGACTCGACTCGCTCCAGCGCTATCCCTTCGAAAAGCTGCGCGCCCTGTTCAAGGACGTGACGCCTTCCGGCGACCTCAAACCGATCAGCTTCGGCATCGGCGAGCCCAAACACGCGACGCCGGCGCTGATCCGCGACGCCGTGGTGGCCGCGCTCGACGGGCTCGCGTCGTACCCGGCCACGGCCGGCTCGGACGCGCTGCGCACGTCGATCGCGCGCTGGCTCGAGCGCCGCTACGGGCTGCCGGCGATCGATCCGGCCACGCAGGTGCTGCCGGTATCGGGCTCGCGCGAAGCGCTGTTCTCGCTCGCGCAGACGGTGATCGATGCACGGCCGTCTGCGGACGGCAAGAAGGCGATCGTACTCTGTCCGAATCCTTTCTATCAAATTTACGAAGGCGCGGCACTGCTCGCCGGTGCCGAACCCTATTTCGCGAACAGCGACCCGGCCCGCAACTTCGCGTGCGACTACGCGGCCGTGCCCGATGACGTGTGGGCGCGCACGCAGTTGCTGTACGTGTGCTCGCCCGGCAACCCGACGGGTGCCGTGCTGACGCTCGACGACTGGCGCGAGCTGTTCGCACTGTCGGACCGCCACGGTTTCGTGATCGCGTCCGACGAGTGCTATTCCGAAATCTATTTCGACGAAGCGGCGCCGCCGCTCGGCGGCCTCGAGGCCGCGCACCGCCTCGGCCGCGGCTTCGAGCGGCTCGTGATGCTGTCGAGCCTGTCGAAGCGCTCGAACGTGCCGGGCATGCGCTCGGGCTTCGTCGCCGGCGACGCCGCGCTGCTCAAGAAATTCCTGCTGTACCGTACGTACCACGGCGCCGCGCTGTCGCCGGTCTGGCAGCACGCGAGCATCGCGGCGTGGAACGACGAGGCGCACGTGCGCGAGAACCGCGCGCTGTACCTGCAGAAGTTCAATACGGTCACGCCGATGCTCGCCGACGTGATCGACGTGAAGCTGCCCGACGCCGCGTTCTACCTGTGGGCCAATGTGTCGCGTACCGGCCTGTCGGACACCGAGTTCGCCCGCCGGCTGTACGCCGACTATAATGTGGCGGTTCTGCCCGGCTCGTACCTCGCGCGCGATGCGCACGGCACGAACCCGGGCCGCGATTTCATCCGGATCGCGCTCGTCGCGGGCACCCCGAATGCGTCGAGGGCGCGCAACGCATCGTCGATTTCTGCCGCGCTCTCGCGCGGTAAGACGTCCATCCCGATCAATTCCATCCATCTCCTGCGAAAACGAACATGTCGCAACAACTTCAGCAAATCATCGATACCGCCTGGGAAAACCGCGCCGAGCTGTCGCCGAAGGCCGCGCCCGCGGACGTCCGCGAAGCCGTCGCTCACGCGATCGAGCAGCTCGACAAGGGTGCACTGCGCGTCGCCGAGAAAATCGACGGCAACTGGACGGTCCACCAGTGGCTGAAGAAGGCCGTGCTGCTGTCGTTCCGCCTGGAGGACAACGCGCCGATGCCGGCCGGCGGCTACTCGCAGTTCTACGACAAGGTGCCGTCGAAGTTCGCGAACTACACGGCCGAAGACTTCGCCGCGGGCGGCTTCCGCGTCGTGCCGCCGGCCATCGCGCGCCGCGGCTCGTTCATCGCGAAGAACGTCGTGCTGATGCCGTCGTACACCAACATCGGCGCGTACGTCGACGAAGGTACGATGGTCGACACGTGGGCCACGGTCGGTTCGTGCGCGCAGATCGGCAAGAACGTGCACCTGTCGGGCGGCGTCGGCATCGGCGGCGTGCTCGAGCCGCTGCAGGCGAACCCGGTCATCATCGAAGACAACTGCTTCATCGGCGCGCGCTCGGAAGTCGTCGAAGGCGTGATCGTCGAGGAAAACTCGGTGATCTCGATGGGCGTGTACCTCGGCCAGAGCACGAAGATCTACGATCGCGAGACGGGCGAAGTCAGCTACGGCCGCATCCCGGCCGGCTCGGTCGTCGTCGCCGGCAACCTGCCGTCGAAGGACGGCTCGCACAGCCTGTACTGCGCGGTGATCGTGAAGAAGGTCGACGCGAAGACGCGTGCGAAGGTCGGCCTGAACGAGCTGCTGCGAGGCGACTGATGGCAAAGCCGCACACCGTGGTCGTCTACGGCATTCCGAACTGCGACACCGTGAAGAAGGCCCGCGTGTGGCTCGACGATCACGGCGTCGAATTCGAGTTCCACGATTTCAAGAAGCTCGGCGTCAGCGCGCCGCTGATCGAAGACTGGCTGAAGGACGTGTCGCTCGACGCGCTCGTGAACAAGCGCGGCACCACGTGGCGCGGCCTCGACGACGCGATGAAGGCGGCCGCCGAAACGAAGACCGGCGCGGTCGCGCTGATGATCCACAAGCCGTCGGTCATCAAGCGCCCCGTGCTCGTCGTCAACGGCCGCGTGAAATCGCTCGGCTTCGTGGCCGATCAATACGCGGCGCTGTTTGCCGCATAGGGTCGCCGCTGCGCCCACGGGCGCCGCCCGACGCCCTGTCGCTGCCGGCCACCGCGCCGGCATTTTTTATCGAAAGTGGTCCGAACCATGTCCGCCACCCTAGCCCTTACCGAACAGCTGATCGCCCGCGCGTCCGTGACGCCCGACGACCAGCACTGCCAGCAGATCATGACCGAGCGCCTCGCCGCGCTCGGCTTCGAATGCGAGACCATCGCGTCGCACGGCGTGACCAACCTGTGGGCCGTCAAGCGCGGCACCGACGGCCGCGACGGCAAGCTGCTCGCGTTCGCGGGCCACACCGACGTCGTGCCGACCGGCCCGCTCGAACAGTGGACCTCGCCGCCGTTCGTCCCTGCCCATCGCGACGGCAAGCTGTACGGTCGCGGCGCGGCCGACATGAAGACGTCGCTCGCGGCGTTCGTCGTCGCCTCCGAGGAATTCGTCGCGGCGCATCCGGACCACCGCGGCGCGATCGCGTTCCTGATCACGAGCGACGAGGAAGGCCCGGCCACCGACGGCACCGTGAAGGTCGTCGAGCTGCTGCAGGAACGCGGCGAACGGCTCGACTACTGCATCGTCGGCGAACCGACGTCAACGGCCGAGCTCGGCGACGTCGTCAAGAACGGCCGCCGCGGCTCGATGTCCGGCGAACTGGTCGTCAAGGGCGTGCAAGGCCACATCGCGTATCCGCACCTCGCGAAGAATCCGATCCACCTGCTCGCGCCGGCGCTTGCCGAGCTCGCCGCCGAGCAATGGGACGCCGGCAACGAATACTTCCCGCCGACCACCTGGCAGGTGTCGAACCTGCACGCCGGCACCGGCGCGACCAACGTGATCCCCGGTCACGCCGACCTGCTGTTCAACTTCCGCTTCTCGACCGCGAGCACCGTCGAAGGCCTGCAGGCCCGCGTGCACGCGATCCTCGACAAGCACGGCCTCGAATACACGCTGAAGTGGTCGGTGAGCGGCCTGCCGTTCCTCACGCCGCGCGGCGAACTGTCGGGCGCACTGGAACACGCGATCCGCACCGAGACCGGCATCACGACCGAGCTGTCGACGACGGGCGGCACGTCAGACGGCCGCTTCATCGCGCGCATCTGCCCGCAGGTGATCGAGTTCGGCCCGCCGAACGGCAGCATCCACAAGATCGACGAGCACATCGAAGTGCGCTTCGTCGACCCGCTGAAGAACGTGTACCGACGCGTGCTCGAACAACTGATCGCCTGACGGAGCCTCGCATGACGACACCTTTTGCCACAGTTCGCGACCTGCTGCGCTACGCGGTCACGCGCTTCTCGAAAGCGAAGCTCGCGTTCGGCCACGGTTCCGACAACGCGTACGACGAAGCGGCCTACCTCGTGCTGCATACGCTCGACCTGCCGCTCGACACGCTCGAGCCGTTCATGGACGCGCGCCTCTTGCCCGACGAAATCGCGGCCGTGCTCGCGGTGATCGAACGACGCGCGGCCGACCGCGTGCCGGCCGCGTACCTCACGCATGAAGCGTGGATGCATGGCCACCGCTTCTACGTCGACGAACGCGTGATCGTGCCGCGCTCGTTCATCGGCGAACTGCTTGACGACGGGCTGCAGCCGTATGTCGCCGATCCCGAGCAGGTCGGCGCGGTGCTCGAACTGTGCACCGGCTCCGGCTGCCTCGCGATCCTCGCGGCAAGCGCGTTCCCGAATGCCGAGATCGACGCGGTCGACCTGTCGGACAAAGCGCTCGAAGTCGCGGAAATCAACGTGCGCGACTACGGCCTCGAAGACCGGATCGGGCTGCACCGCGGCGATCTCTACGCACCGCTGCCCGCGTTCCGCACCGATCCCGACTCGCGCTACGACGTGATCCTGACGAACCCGCCGTACGTGAATGCCGCGTCGATGGCCGCGCTGCCGCCCGAATACCGGCACGAGCCGGAGATGGCGCTCGCCGGCGGCGACGACGGGATGGACATCGTGCGACGCATCGTCGCCGAAGCGCACCGCTGGTTGCATGACGACGGTGTGCTCGTCGTCGAGATCGGCAACGAGCGCGAGCACGTCGAAGCGGCATTCGGCGGCCTCGAGCTCACGTGGCTGCCCACCAGCGCGGGCGATGACGCCGTATTCCTGATCCAGGCGTCCGATCTGCCGCGCAAGGCCTGAGCGTTGCCGGCCCACCCGCCGTGCGGCGCCCCGTTGCGCCGCACGGTTGGGTAAGATGCGCGTAGGCGGCCGCCCGGCCGCACGACTTCGGGAGTCCCATCGGGTGTCCCGCAGGAGTCCTTTAAGCGCCCATGACCCTCGACTGGCTCCATCTCGGCACCCTGATCCTGACCATCCATGTGCTCGGGATCGTCGCGGCGTGCCACGCAATCATGAACACGCGCACGTCGCAAGGCGCGATCGCGTGGGCCGTCTCGCTCACGGCCATGCCGTACCTGACACTCGTTCCATACCTGTTCCTCGGCCGCAGCAAATTCTCCGGCTACGTCGACGCCCGGCGCCACGAGCTGGAAATGTTGCGCACGCACACACCGCGTGCGCCATGGCGCGCAACCGACGCGACCGACGGGCCGGCCGCCGACGCGCTGGGGCAGGCTGCCGTGCTCGCGCTCACTCGGCTCGGCGGCATGCCGTTCCTCGGCGGCAATTCGGTACGCACGCTGGTCAACGGCGACGCGACGTTCTCCGCCATCCTGTCGGCGATCGACGACGCGCGCGACTACGTGCTCGTCCAGTTCTTCATCGTGCGCGACGATGCGCTCGGCCGGATGCTGCGCGACTCGCTGCTCGCGCGCGCGGCCACCGGCGTACGCTGCTGCCTGCTGTACGACAGCATCGGCAGCTTCGACCTGCCGCACAGCTACGTCGACGCATTGCGCCGCGGTGGCGTCGAGGTCCATCCGTTCGCGACCAACCGGAAATTCGTCAATCGCTTCCAGCTGAACTTCCGCAACCATCGCAAGATCGTCGTCGTCGACGGCAATCGCGCGTTCGTCGGCGGCCACAACGTCGGTGTCGAATATCTCGGTGCGAAGCCGCGCCTGTCGCCATGGCGCGACACCCACATCGAGATCCGCGGCCCCGTGGTGGCGAGCATCCAGTACGTGTTCGCCGAAGACTGGCACTGGGCGACGCAGAAACTGCCGCCCATCGCGCTGCCGCCGCCCGCGCAGCCCGGCGACGGCATGCATTGCCTCGCGGTGCCGATGGGGCCGGCGGACAAGCAGGAAACCGGCTCGCTGTTCTTCGTCGAATCGATCAACGCCGCCCGCGAACGGGTCTGGATCACCACGCCGTACCTGGTTCCCGATGAAGCCGTGGTCTCCGCGCTGAAACTCGCCGTGATGCGCGGCGTCGACGTACGCATCCTGATCCCTAGCCGGCGCGATCACTACGTCGTGTTCGAGGCGTCCAAGCTTTACGCGCGCGACCTCGTCGATGCGGGCGTGAAAGTGTTCCGCTACCGGCCCGGCTTCCTGCACCAGAAGGTCGTGCTGATCGACCGCATCGCGGCGGCGGTCGGCAGCGCGAATCTCGATAACCGTTCGTTCCGCCTCAATTTCGAGGTCATGGTCATGACCGTCGATCGCGCATTCGCCGGCGAAGTCGAGACGATGCTCGATGCCGACTTCGCGCAGGCGTACGAGGTGGATGCGGACGAATACCAGCACTCACCTGCCTGGCGGCGCATCGCGATGCACGTCGCGCGGTTGTTCGCGCCGATCCTGTAACGGCCGCGACGACGGCCGCGCCCGCACCATTCACACCGGCGCGGCGCACGCCGCGCATCGCCGTCACAGCAGCTTGTCGATGTCCGCGGCGATTTCGTCGGGCTTGGTGGACGGCGCGTAGCGCTTGACGATGCGCCCTTCGCGGTCGATCAGGAATTTCGTGAAATTCCACTTGATCGCCTTGAGGCCGAGAATGCCGGGCGCCTCGTCGGTCAGGTAGCGATACAGCGGATGCGCATGGTCGCCCTTCACGTCGATCTTCGCGAACATCGGGAACGTGACGCCGTAGTTGCGCTCGCAGAATGCCCCGATCTGCGCGGCGTCGCCCGGCTCCTGCTTGCCGAACTGATTGCACGGGAAGCCGAGCACGAAGAAACCGCGCGCCGCATACTGGTCGTACAGCTTCTGCAGACCCGCGTACTGCGGCGTGAAACCGCACTCGCTCGCGGTATTGACGATCAGCAGCACCTTGCCGCGATACGCGTCGAGCGATACCGGCGCGCCGGCGAGCGTCTCTGCGCTGAACGAATACAGGGTGGACATCGGGCACTCCTTTTATGAAACCGATCGACGTGGAGTCTAGGCGAAATTGCGCCGTTGCGGCATCCGCCGAACGGCCGATGCCCGGCGCAACCGGCGCGCGGTCTAGAATAGCGGTTTTGGCCAGTCATTTCCGCCGTGATCCGTTTCAATCAGTTCAGCCTTGCGCGCGGCACCAAGCCGCTGTTCGAGTCGACCTCGTTCGTGCTCAATCCCGGCGAGAAAGCCGGCCTGATCGGCGCGAACGGCGCCGGCAAGTCGACGCTGTTTTCCGTCCTGCGCGGCGAGCTGCATTCCGACGGAGGCGATTTCTCGATGCCGCCGTCGTGGCGGATCGCCCACGTGTCGCAGGAAACACCCGCGGTCGACCGCTCGGCGCTCGACTACACGCTCGACGGCGATACCGCGCTGCGCGAGATCGAGGCCCGCATCGCCGCCGCGTCGGCCGCACATGACGGCGCCGCCGAAGCCGACGCGCACGCGGCATTCGCCGATGCCGACGGCTACACCGCGCCGGCCCGCGCCGAAGCGCTGCTGCTCGGCCTGGGCTTCACGCTCGCGCAAACGCGCGAATCCGTCGCGAGCTTCTCCGGCGGCTGGCGCATGCGCCTGAACCTCGCGCAGGCGCTGATGTGCCGCTCCGACCTGCTGCTGCTCGACGAACCGACGAACCACCTCGACCTCGACGCGATCGTCTGGCTCGAAGACTGGCTGCATCGCTACCCCGGCACGCTCGTCGTGATTTCGCACGACCGCGAATTCCTCGATTCGATCTGCAACGTCACGCTGCATCTGGAAAACCGCCAGGTGAAGCGCTACGGCGGCAACTACTCGCAGTTCGAAGTGCTGCGCGCGCAGCAACTGGCGCTGCAGCAAAGCGCGTACGAGAAGCAGCAGAAGACGATCGAGCATCTGCAGAGCTTCGTCGACCGCTTCAAGGCCAAGGCGACCAAGGCCAAGCAGGCGCAAAGCCGGATGAAGGCGCTCGAGAAGATGGAGCTGATCGCGCCCGCGCACATCGCGTCGCCGTTCACGTTCGAATTCCGCACGCCCGATGCCGCGCCGAACCCGATGATGGTGATGGAGGACGTCCGCTGCGGCTACCACGCCGACGACGGAACGGACATCCCGATCGTCGAGCGCGTCGCGCTGTCGATCCAGAACGGCCAGCGTATCGGCCTGTTGGGCGCCAACGGCCAGGGCAAGTCGACGCTGATCAAGACACTGGCCGGCACACTCGCGCCGCTGTCGGGGCACGTGCGCGACGGCAAGGGGCTGACGATCGGCTATTTCGCGCAGCACCAGCTCGAAACGCTGCGCGAAGACGATTCGCCGCTCGCGCATCTGGCACGGCTTGCGCCCGACACGCGCGAGCAGGAACTGCGCGACTTCCTCGGCGGCTTCAATTTCTCGGGCGACATGGCGACCAGCCCGGTCGGGCCGTTCTCGGGCGGCGAAAAAGCCCGCCTCGCGCTGGCGCTGATCATCTGGCAGAAACCGAACCTGCTGCTGCTCGACGAACCGACGAACCACCTCGACCTCGAAACGCGCCACGCGCTGACGATGGCGCTCGCGCAATTCGAAGGCACGCTGATCCTCGTGTCGCACGATCGTCACCTGCTGCGCGCGACGACCGACCAGTTCATGCTGGTCGCGAAGCACCGGCTGCAGCCGTTCGACGGCGACCTCGACGACTACCGCGACTGGCTGCTGCAGCACGCGGCCGAGCAGCGCGCGGCCGCGAAGGCCGACAGCGCGGCGGCCGCGGGCGCCGATCCGGGCGTCAACCGCAAGGATCAGAAGCGTCAGGCGGCCGAGGAACGCCAACGGCTGTCCCAGTTGAAGAAGCCGCTGCAGAACCGCATCACGAAGCTCGAGAAGGAAATGGAAGCACTGCACGCCGAAAAGGCGCGCCTCGACGCGTTCGTCGCCGATCCGGCGAGCTACGAAGCCGCGCGCAAGACGGAACTGACCGACGCGATCCGCAAGCTCGGCGAGGTCAATACCCGGCTCGAAACGGTCGAGGCGGACTGGCTCGCCGTGCAGGAAGAACTCGAGCAGATCGGTTAAACGCGGCCCCGGCGCGCCGTCAGCCGCGGTTCGCTTCATCGGAGACGCGGCGCGTCGGGGCGTCGACGAGCCACGAATCCGCCCCGCCGCACCGAACCCGGAAACGACGAGGCCGGGCGCCCGGGCCCGGCCTCGTCGTCATTGCTGCGTTGGTGGGGTTGCATCGGCCCGTATGTCGGCCGCGCCCCCACTCAACGACGCGGCAGCGTGTCGCGCGGCATCTGCTCGTCATCGCCCATCAAGTGCCGGCGCCCCTTGATCGGCCGGCGGATCGCAGCGGCGACTTCGGCTTCCGTCACGTCCTCGGACACGACCTTGCGCGCCAGCCGCCCTTCTTCGTCGATCCACTCGACGATCCGGCATCCACCGCCCCACGGCTGGCGAATCGGCTCCGACACGCGGCAGCCGCGCAGGTTGTAAAGGCGTCCGCCAGGCGCTTCCCCGTACGATTTCAACATAGGTTCCCTTCGCATTGCGCGGTTCGACAATCCGGCAAAGGATAGGGAAAAGCGATGTCCGGCGGGTTACATCAGCCTACATATTCTTTACAGCGAATTACGCGACAGATCGTCCGGCCCGCTACGGCCCCTGCCAGGGCCCCGCCCGCTCATTCGAGATCGCGCACGCGGTCGATCGCCTGCTCGAGCCGCTCGACGGCCATCACGTTCAGCCCTTCGATCGGCTGCTTCGGCGCATTCGCCTTCGGGATCAGCGCGGACGCGAAGCCGAGCTTCGCCGCTTCGCGCAGCCGTTCCTGCCCGCGCGGGGACGGCCGGATTTCGCCCGCCAGCCCCACCTCGCCGAACACGATCAGCCCTTTCGGCAGCGCCTTGTTGCGCATCGACGAGTGAATCGCGAGCAGCACCGCGAGGTCGGCGGCCGGCTCGGTGATCTTCACGCCGCCCACCGCATTGAGGAACACGTCCTGGTCGAAGGCCGCGATGCCCGCGTGGCGGTGCAGCACCGCGAGCAGCATCGCGAGCCGGTTCTGCTCGAGGCCGACCGCGAGCCGGCGCGGGTTCGGCACGTGCGCCGTATCGACGAGCGCCTGGATTTCGACGAGCAGCGGGCGCGTGCCTTCCTGCGTGACGAGCACGCACGAACCGGGCACGACCTGCTCGTGCTGCGACAGGAACAGCGCGGACGGGTTGGCTACGCCGCGCAGCCCGCGCTCGGTCATCGCGAACACGCCGAGTTCGTTGACCGCGCCGAAGCGGTTCTTGAACGCGCGCACGAGCCGGAACGACGAATGCGTGTCGCCTTCGAAGTACAGCACGGTATCGACGATGTGCTCGAGCACGCGCGGGCCGGCCAGATTGCCCTCCTTCGTCACATGCCCGACCATGATGATCGCGGTGCCCGACTGTTTCGCGATGCGCGTGAGCTGCGCCGCGCATTCGCGCACCTGCGCGACCGAGCCCGGCGCCGACGTGAGCGCGTCCGAATAGACGGTCTGGATCGAGTCGATGACGGCCACGTCCGGCCGCTCGGTATCGATCGCGGCCTGGATCTTCTCGAGCTGGATCTCGGCGAGCAGCTTCAGTTCGGCCGCCGGCGCGCCGCCGTCGAGCAACGCGAGCCGTTGCGCGCGCAACGCGATCTGCGCGGCCGATTCCTCGCCGCTGATATAGAGGGCACGCCGCTCGTTCGCGATATCCGCGAGCGACTGCAGCAGCAGCGTCGACTTGCCGATGCCCGGATCGCCGCCGATCAGCACGACGCCGCCGGGCACCAGGCCACCGCCCAGCACGCGGTCGAATTCGCCGATGCCGGTGGAGAAGCGCGGAACGTCGGCGGCCTCGATGTCGGCGAGCCGCTGCACCGGCGCCCGCTTCGCGAGCGACTGGAACCGATGGGCGGCCGGCGACTCGGCGACCGATTCGACGAGCGTGTTCCAGGCCTGGCACGACGGGCACTGGCCCTGCCACTTCGGGGTCTGTCCGCCGCACTCGCTGCAGACGTAAACGGTTTTCTGTTTGGCCACGCGCGATGCCCTTATTCCGCTCGCACCGGCACGCGGGCCGCGACCGCGCACATCAGCTCGTAGCCGATCGTGCCGCAATGGCGCGCGACGTCGTCGATCGGCAGCGCGTTGCCCCACAGCTCGACACGCGCGCCGACGCCGGCCTGCGGGCACGGCGTCAGGTCGACGGTGATCATGTCCATCGACACGCGGCCGACGATCCGCGTACGGATGCCGTCGACGATCACGGGGGTGCCTTCGGGCGCCACGCGCGGATAGCCATCCGCATAGCCGCACGCGACGACGCCGATCCGCATCGGCGCCTGCGCCGAAAACGTCGAACCATAACCGATCGCCTGGCCCTTCCCGATCGTCTGCACCGCGATCAGCTCGGATGCGAGCGTCATCGCGGGCTTCAACCCCGTGTCCGCGATATCGGACGACAGCCCGGACGGAGACGCGCCATACAGCACGATCCCCGGCCGCACCCAGTCGAAGTGCGTATCCGGATGCCACAGCACGGCGGCCGAATTCGCGAGACTGCGCGCGCCGGCGATGCTTTCCGCGCCGCGCTCGAACGTCGCGAGCTGCTCGGCGACACCGCGCTCGTTGTCCGCGTCCGAAAAATGGGTCATCAACGTGATCTGACCGATGCCGGGGCACGCGCGGGCGCGCTCCCACGCGGCACGGTATTTTTCCGGCACGTAACCGAGCCGGTTCATCCCGCTGTTCATCTTCAACTGCACGTTGACGGGCTTCGACAGCCGCGCCGTTTCCAGCATCCGCATCTGCTCGTCGTTGTGGACGGTCGTCGTCAGGCTGTAGCGGTCGATCACGTCGATGTCGGTCGAGCGGAAGAAGCCTTCGAGCAGCAGGATCGGGCCGGCCCAGCCGAGCTCGCGCAGCTTCACCGCCTCGTCGAGGTCGAGCAGGCCGAAGCCGTCGGTGCCGCGCAGGCCCGGAAACGCGCGGGCGAGACCGTGGCCGTACGCGTTGGCCTTGACGACCGCCCAGACCTTGGACGGGCCGGCAAAGCGGCGGACGACGGAGAGATTGTTCGCGAGAGCGGCGGTGTGGATGGTGGCGGAGATCGGGCGCGGCATGGGAAATTTACGTAAAGACGCTTGCGAATCATCAGCTTACCGCGCCTTTTGAGCACCGAAGCCGACAATTTGCGGAACGATCGGGGAATCTTGCTAGTCCGAATTCGCGTATTTTCATGTTATAAAGCCGTGCGCACAACCCATTTCGAACGGAATAAGCCGATCGCATACCAGGCGGCCTACGCGGCCCTGCCGCAGCGACGAAAGCATCGCATCAGATGAAAAAAGGTTTTTACACCATCATGGCCGCGCAGTTTTTCTCGTCGCTGGCCGACAATGCGCTTCTCATCGCCGCCATCGCCCTGCTGAAAGACCTCCACGCCCCCAACTGGATGACACCGCTGCTGAAGCTGTTCTTCGTGTTGTCCTATGTGGTGTTGGCGGCGTATGTCGGTGCGTTCGCGGATTCGCGCCCGAAGGGCCGCGTGATGTTCATCACCAACTCGATCAAGGTGGTCGGCTGCCTGATCATGCTGTTCGGCGCCCACCCGCTGATCGCGTACGGGATCGTCGGCTTCGGCGCGGCGGCCTACTCCCCCGCCAAATACGGGATTCTCACCGAACTGCTGCCGGCCGACCGGCTGGTCGCCGCGAACGGCTGGATCGAGGGCACGACCGTCAGTTCGATCATCCTCGGCACCGTGCTCGGGGCGCGCTGATCAGCCCGCACATCGCATCGCACGTGATCGCCCATACTCCCGCCTGGATCGGCACGCCCGCCGAAGCCGCGATGGCGATCATCATGGCGATCTACGTGGTCGCCGCGCTATTCAACCTGCGCATTCCCGACACGGGCGCCCGCTACCCGAAGCAGGAGCGCGGCCCGGTCAAGCTGCTCACCGATTTCGCCGACTGCTTCATGGTGCTCTGGCGCGACAAGCTCGGCCAGATCTCGCTGGCGGTCACCACGCTGTTCTGGGGGCGGGCGCGACGCTGCAGTTCATCGTGCTGAAGTGGGCCGAGGTGTCGCTCAACATGTCGCTGTCCGAAGGCGCGATCCTGCAGGCCGTAGTCGCGGTCGGCGTGGCGGCCGGCGCGATTGCCGCCGCTGCCCGGATTCCGCTGAAGAAGTCGCTGACCGTGCTGCCCGTCGGCATCATCATGGGCATCGCGGTGATGCTGATGGCGTTCTACACGCGCGACCTGTTCCCGGCGCAGTGGGCCGTGCACTTCGGCCATCTGCGCCTGCCGTTCTACCTGATCGTCGCCTACATCTTCCTGATCGGCGTCGGCGCGCTGTCCGGCTACTTCGTCGTGCCGATGAACGCGCTGCTGCAGCATCGCGGCCACGTGCTGCTGTCGGCCGGCCATTCGATCGCGGTGCAGAACTTCAATGAGAACCTGTCGGTGCTCGTGATGCTGTGCCTGTATGCGGTGCTCGTGTGGCTCGACGTGCCGGTCGGCGTCGTGATCGTGCTGTTCGGCACGTTCGTCTGCCTGACGATGTGGCTCGTCATGCGCCGCCACCAGGCGAACCAGCGTCAGTTCGACTCGGTCGCGCTGATCGGCGAATCGCGGCACTGACGCTACACTTTCCGTTTTCGTCCGCCGGCGCCGGTGCTCACACCGGCGCGTTGCCCTCATGACGCACCCGATACCCAACCTCCTGACGATCGCCGGCTCCGATTCGGGCGGCGGCGCAGGCATCCAAGCCGACCTGAAGACGTTTTCGGCGCTCGGCGCATATGGTGCGAGCGTGATCACCGCGCTGACCGCGCAGAACACGCGCGGCGTGACGGGCCTGCATGCGCCGGACGCCGCGTTCGTGACCGCGCAGCTCGACGCGGTGTTCGACGACATCCGCATCGATGCGGTCAAGATCGGGATGCTCGCCAACGCGGCGATCGTGCGGGCGGTGGCCGACGCGCTGCGCCGTTACGCGCCGCGCTTCGTGGTGCTCGACACGGTGATGATCTCGAAAAGTTCGCACGCGCTGCTCGCGCCCGATGCCGTCGACGCGCTGCGCGACACGCTGCTGCCGCTCGCGACGGTCGTCACGCCGAACCTGCCGGAAGCGGCCGCGCTGCTGAACGACGCGCCCGCCACCACCGAAGACGACATGGTGCGGCAAGGCGAGGCCCTGCTGCAGACGGGCGCACGCGCCGTGCTGATGAAGGGCGGCCACCTGCCCGACGCGTCCGCGAGCCCCGACTGGCTCGTCGAAGCAACCCGCACCGTGCGGCTCGACGGCGCACGCGTGCCGGTCAGCAATACGCACGGCACCGGCTGCACGCTGTCGTCGGCAATCGCCGCGCTGCTGCCGCAGCAGCCCGACCTCGAAAGCGCGGTACGCGAGGCAAAAACCTACCTGACCGGCGCGATCGCCGCGAGCGGCCACCTCGACGTCGGTCACGGCGTCGGTCCGGTCCATCACTTCCATCGCTGGTGGTGAGCGGCCGCTGACGCGGCGTCAGTGATCCTGCGCCGCGAACGCCTGCGCGCGCGCCGGCCAGTCGTCGGGCACGATGAAACCGCGCGCCGTCTCGCGCCACGTGCCGTCGCCCCCCTTTTCATGGATCGCGATCAGGTCGGGCGTCTGGCGCGTCGCCAGCACGGCCGGCAACTCCGGTGCGCTCGCCAGCGGCTCGGGCTCGATACCCGCGCCGGCGACGGCACGTCGCGGCGCCAGCCACGCCAGTCTCGGCAATACGCTCCATGCCGCGCCGTCACGTTGCGCAGCCGCCCACGCCGGCCACTGCCCGTGCGTCAGCCAGAAACCGCGCGGATGATCCGGCGCGATTTCGACGGACACCGGCGGCACCGGCGCGCCGTACGGATGGAACAGCCAGCCCTTGATGAACATCTGCGCGTCGGCCGGGGCGCCGTAGCCGAGCCGGGCAAAGCCGTCGTGTTCGCCGAGCCGCAACTGGTGGTCGAGCAGCCGGCTGCGCTTGCGGTCGAACCGGTCGACGAGATTGGGGCCGACGAAGTCGGCAAGCGATGCGCCGTCGCGGACCGGCGCGCATAGATAGCACTTCACCGCGAGTTCCCAGTGCAGGCGCCGGCCGTCCGGCGCATCGACGAGAAAATCGACTTCGCCGAGCGTGCGGCCGTTGCTGCGCAGCGGCAGATTGGCCGCGACGAGCCGCAGCGACGGCCCGTGGGTCAGAAAGTACTCGAGCAGGCATTCGGCGTAGCGGCCGAGCCGGGTCGGCCGAAACCCGTCGAGCGCGCGATGCAGCGGCCCGGGCTGCGCATCGAGCGCGGCGAGCCACGCTTCGACGGCCGCTTGGCCCGCTGCATCCGGCCATGGGCGCGCGAGCGGCGCGCCCGGCACCGCGGTGAGCAGGCTCGGGCTGGCGAGCAGCCAGCCCAGATCGCGCACTGCGGCGTCATGCAGCGTATCGACGAACGCGAACGCCGCGCCGGTCGTCATGGCCCGGCCGGGCCGTTCGTGTCGGCGCTTTCCGCACGCTTGAACGTGTCGCGCGCGAGGCACAGGTCGGCCCACGCCTTCGACTTGTCCTGCAGGCTGCGCAACAGGTATGCCGGGTGATAGGTGACGATCACCGGCACGCCCTCGTACGCATGCACGCGGCCGCGCAGCGACGCGATGCTCGCGTCCGTCTTCAGCAGCGTCTGCGCGGCAAACCGGCCGAGCGCGACGATCAGCTTCGGCTTCACGAGCGCGACCTGGCGCTGCAGATACGGCTCGCAGCTCGCGACCTCGTCCGGCTCCGGGTTGCGGTTGCCGGGCGGGCGGCACTTGATCACGTTCGCGATGTACACGTTGTCGCCACGCTTGAGCGCCAGCGACTGCAGCATGTTGTCGAGCAGCTTGCCGGCCTGACCGACGAACGGCTCGCCCTGCTTGTCCTCGTTCTCGCCCGGCGCTTCGCCGATCAGCATCCAGTCCGCTTCGCGATCACCGACGCCGAACACGGTGTTGGTCCGCTTCTCGCACAGACGGCACAGCGTGCAGTCGGCCACGCGCGCGGCCAACGCATCCCAGTCGAGCACGGCGACCGGTGTGCCGACGGGGCGCGATTCGGCGGCCGGCACGGGCACGGATTCGCCCGGCGGCGCCGCGTCGAACCACGCGAAATCGTCGTCTCCCGCCGGCGGTGCATCATCCTTCGGCGGCATCGTATCGGTCGATGCAGGCGATGCAGCTCGCGCGGGCGGTCGATCGCCCTCGACGAGACCGTGCGCCGACACCCCGGCGTCGCGAGCCGGCAAGCCGCCGCCCACACCACGCGCGACGGTCGCGGGCGCATCGTCCTGCCCCGGTGCACGTGCTGCACGCACCGGCCGCTCGGCCGCGACGGCGGAGCCGTCGTCGGGCGCCGCGGTTTGCGCGACGGCAGGCGCGTCGGCTGCCGCGCCTTCGTCCGCGCGCTGGCCGCGCCGCACCCAGATCTGCGCGAGGCCGAGTTCCTCGAGCGCCGCTTCACCCCACGCCATGCGCGTCCCCCTCGTCCTTGTTCAGCGTCAGACGCATCACGATCGCGTCCTCCCGGCTGCGATGCTTCGCCGGATAGTAGTTCTTGCGCCGGCCGATCGTCACGAAACCGAAGCGCTCGTACAGATGAATCGCGCGCGGATTGGACGGCCGCACTTCGAGCAGCACGCCGTCGAGCCCCTCCGCGCGAGAAATGCGCACCGCCTCGCGCAGCAGCGCGAGGCCGGCGCCCGCATGCTGCGCGGCCGGCGCGACGCACAGGTTCAGCAGATGCATCTCGTCGACCACGGGCATCAGCACGCAATAGCCGACGAGCGACCCCGTCACGTGCCGCAGGCACACGCCCAGATAGCCGTTGCGCAACGAATCCTCGAAATTGCCGCGGCTCCACGGAAATTCGTACGCGACGTGCTCGATCGCGACGACTTCGTCGAGGTCGGCGTCCGTCATCGGCGCCAGATAGCGGTCGCTCAGCAGGACCCCTGTCATCCCTTCGCTCCGCCCGTCTGCGCGGCCCGTGCCGCGATGCGCTCGGCGGTGGTCTGTGCGACCTTGTCACGCACGTATTCGGGCGCGGCCTGATCGGCCGGCACCGCCCGCCCGGCGCGGAACGCGCGCAGCGCGGCATGCGCGACCGCCAGCGCATGCGGCAGCGCCTCGCCGTCGATTGCGGCCGCCCGCGCGGCGGCCGGCAACTGCGCGCCGAACGCCGCGGCCGCATTGCCGGCGAGCGTGAACGGCGCATCGGGTACGCCGATGGCGCCCGACGCGTCGAGCGACGCCGGATGCAGCGTACGCCAGTCACCGGCGCCGTCGTCCCATTCGAAATCCGCCCAGTAGGCTTCGTCCATCCGCGCGTCGAGCGCGGCGAGCACGCGGGTCGTGCCGGGCGCGCGCAGCCGCGCATGCTCGGCGCACGCGAGCAGCGTGCCGATCGGCACGACCGGCAGCCCGGCCCCGAACGCGAGGCCCTGGGTGATGCCCGTCGCGGTACGCAGGCCCGTGAACGAGCCAGGGCCCGCGCCGAACGCGATCGCATCGCAGTCGGCGAGCGTCAGCCCGGATTCGGCGAAGAGCTCCTGGATCGCCGGCAGCACGCGCGTGCTCGACACGGCGCCCGTCGGCTCGTGGCGGACCCAGGTTTGCGGGGTGGAAACGGCGTCATCGGCCGAGGCCGAGCGCAGCAGCGCGACCGAGCAGTATTCGGTCGACGTATCGATGGCGAGGAGCACTGTTTGCGTCATGGCCGACATTGTAATGCGCCGCCCCGCTCCCACGGGCGATCGGGCCCGATCTGTGCGCGCGGGCGGCGCCGGCGGCGGTTTGGAAGGATCGCTCGACCCGCGCGACGGCCCGCTTGTTAAGATCGGCCGATCTGAAACCCTTACGGAGACACCCGATGAGCGAACTCACCGCCCAATTCGACCAGGCCCAGATCGACGTCAAGCAACTGACGGAGCGGCCGGGCAACCTGACCCTGCTGCGCCTGTACGCGCTCTTCAAGCAGGCGACCGACGGTGATGCGCACGGCGACAAGCCGGGCTTCACCGACATCGTCGGCAAATACAAGTACGATGCCTGGGAAGCGCTGAAGGGCACGTCGCAGGATGCGGCGAAGCAGCAGTACATCGAACTCGTCGAATCGCTGAAAAACGGCACGGCGTCCTGACGGAATCGACGCCGCCGCAATCGGCAATCAAATCAGTGGCGCAGCGCAGCAAATTTCTTTATAATGCGGCCTGCGTCACCTCCCGCGCTCGGCTCGCAAGCCGTTCCGGCCCGACGCCTCGTAGCGTTAAGCTCCAATCCGGTTTAGAACCTGTCCCCTCCTGCTTCGACCCTTGCGGTCGTCAACTAGGCTGGCGGCCCCGCTCCTGAAGCGCGCCGCACCCAAAACAGCTTCTAATGCCTCATCCGCCGACGGTTCGGCGGATTGCACCCGTTTCCCGATTTGCTCGCTGAATCCGACGACTTGGGTATGCGCGATTGGCGCCGACGTTTCACCCACTGTGTTTCAAGGATTGTTATGACTTCGAGCATCAACTCCAGCCCGCTCAACGCGATCGCCGACCAGGCGCTCGGTCTCGACGACGCCGCCGCACCGGCCGCGGTCGAACCGGCGTCGGACGAGCCGAGCTTCGCGTCGCTCGGGTTGTCGCCGGAGATCGTCTCCGCGCTGCAGGCCGCCGGCTACGTGAAGCCGACGCCGGTCCAGCAGCGCGCGATTCCGGCCGGCATCGCCGGCCGCGACCTGCTGGTGTCGAGCCCGACCGGTTCGGGCAAGACGGCCGCATTCATGCTGCCCGCGATCGAACGTTTCGCGCAGCTCCAGAAGACGCAGGCGCAGCAGCCGCGCGCGCCGCGTGAACCGAACCAGGGCGACCGCCGCGTGCGCCGCCCGCAACCCGTCGCGCGCCCGGGCCTGCTCGTGCTGACCCCGACCCGTGAACTCGCGATGCAGGTCACGACGGCCGCATCGACGTACGGCAAGCACCTGAAGCGCCTGCGCACGGTCAGCATCCTGGGCGGCGTCGCCTACGGCCAGCAGCTGATGCTGCTCGCGAAGAACCCGGAAATCCTGGTTGCCACGCCGGGCCGGCTGCTCGATCACCTCGAGCGCGGCCGTATCGACCTGTCCGAACTGAAGATGCTCGTGCTCGACGAAGCCGACCGCATGCTCGACATGGGCTTCATCGAAGACATCGAAACGATCGTCGCCGCCACGCCGGAATCGCGCCAGACGATGCTGTTCTCGGCCACGCTCGACGGCAAGATCGGTTCGCTGACGAGCCGCCTGCTGAAGGATCCGGAACGGATCGAGATCCAGCAGCGCCTCGAATCGCGCGCGAACATCGCGCAGACCGTCCATTACGTCGACGACCGCGATCACAAGGATCGCCTGCTCGATCACCTGCTGCGCGACGACGCGCTCGACCAGGCGATCATCTTCACGGCGACCAAGATCGACGCCGACCAGCTCGCCGGCCGTCTCGCCGACGCAGGCTTCGAATCGGCCGCGCTGCACGGCGATCTGCCGCAGGGCGCGCGCAACCGCACGATCCGTGCGCTGCGCGAGCGCCGTGTGCGCGTGCTGGTTGCCACCGACGTCGCGGCACGCGGCATCGACATCCCGGGCATCACGCACGTGTTCAACTACGACCTGCCGAAGTTCGCGGAAGACTACGTGCACCGTATCGGTCGTACCGGCCGCGCGGGCCGTTCGGGTATCGCGGTAAGCCTCGTGCACCACGCCGAGCAAGGCGCGCTCAAGCGCATCGAGCGCTTCGTGCGCTCGCCGCTGCCGGTCAACGTGATCGAAGGTTTCGAGCCGCGCAAGTCGCCCCCGCGTAACGGCGGCACCGGTGGTCGCGGCCGTCCGGGCGGCGGTAACGGCGGTCGCCGTTTCGGCGGCAAGCCGGGCGGCGGTCATGGCGGCAACGGCAACGGCAATGGCCGCAGCTACGGCGGCGGCAATGGCGGCGGCTGGAGCGGCAAGCCGGGCGGCAGCCGTGACGGCGGCCCGCGTCGCGACGGCCAGCGCAGCGGCGGCCCGCGCCGCAGCAACTCGGCATCGTAAGCACACACGGGCGGTCCTCGGCCGCCCTGCGGATCGGCTACTCGCCTATCCCAGCCAACCGGCGCATCCGCGCCGGTTTTTTTTTGCCTCGCCGCCTATTTCACGATGTGGAAAATTTTTTTGCGTCGTAAAAAATCATGCTGCACGGCACAACCCATACGATTGCGGGATAGGAAAATGCGTTTCTTATCCCGAAATAATGCAATCAAGCCATTGATTAAAAACAACTAAAAAATTCCACACCTCCCGAGCCAGCCCCTGTTTCGCTCCCGGCGATTTGCCTAGACTCTTATACAAGACCTCGCGAAACGGAACGTACCGCTTCCCCGCCTCGCGAACAGCATCATCCCCGTCAGATTCGGCAGGCATACATCGCATCAAGGAGCTCATCATGTCGCGTCAGCAACAGGCACAGGAACTGCAGCAGCAATGGGAAACCGATCCGCGCTGGAAGGGCATCAAGCGCAGCTACTTGGCTGAGGACGTGGTCCGCCTGCGCGGCTCGATCCCGATCGAGCACACGCTGGCCAAGCGCGGCGCGGAAAAACTGTGGAGCCTCATCAACAACGAGCCGTTCGTCAACGCACTCGGCGCACTGACCGGCAACCAGGCGATGCAGCAGGTGAAGGCCGGCCTGAAGGCCATCTACCTGTCCGGCTGGCAAGTCGCCGGCGACGCAAACGTCGCGGGCGAAATGTACCCGGATCAGTCGCTGTACCCGGCCAACTCGGTACCGCTCGTCGTGAAGCGCATCAACAACACGCTGACGCGCGCCGACCAGATCCAGTGGTCGGAAGGCAAGAACCCGGGCGACGAAGGCTACGTCGACTTCTTCGCGCCGATCGTCGCCGACGCGGAAGCCGGCTTCGGCGGCGTGCTCAATGCGTTCGAGCTGATGAAGGCGATGATCGAGGCCGGTGCATCGGGCGTTCACTTCGAGGATCAACTCGCATCGGTGAAGAAGTGCGGCCACATGGGCGGCAAGGTGCTCGTGCCGACGCGTGAAGCCGTCGCGAAACTGTCGGCCGCGCGGCTCGCGGCTGACGTGATGGGCACGCCGACCGTGCTGGTTGCGCGCACCGACGCGGAAGCGGCCGACCTGATCACGTCCGACGTCGACGACAACGACAAGCCGTTCCTGACCGGCGAGCGCACGGTGGAAGGCTTCTTCCGCACGAAGCCGGGCCTCGAACAGGCGGTCTCGCGCGGCCTCGCGTACGCGCCGTACGCCGACCTGATCTGGTGCGAAACCGGCAAGCCCGATCTCGAGTACGCGAAGAAGTTCGCGGAAGCGATCCACAAGCAGTTCCCGGGCAAGCTGCTGTCGTACAACTGCTCGCCGTCGTTCAACTGGAAGAAGAACCTCGACGACGCGACGATCGCGAAGTTCCAGAAGGAGCTGGGCGCGATGGGCTACAAGTTCCAGTTCATCACGCTGGCCGGCTTCCATGCGCTGAACTACTCGATGTTCAACCTCGCGCACGGCTATGCTCGCACGCAGATGAGCGCGTTCGTCGAACTGCAGCAGGCCGAGTTCGCGGCCGCCGACAAGGGCTTCACGGCAGTCAAGCATCAGCGCGAGGTCGGCACCGGCTACTTCGACGCGGTGACGCAGACAGTCGAACGCGAAGCATCGACGACCGCGCTGCACGGCTCGACCGAGGACGAACAGTTCTTCGACGGCAAGAAAGTCGCGTAACGCGCCCAGGCGTGATGCCGCCGCGTCTCGCGACGCCGCGGCATCGGCCACCGGAACAACAATCAGGGAGGAGACGGCAGGCGCGCGAGTCCCTTCGCGCGACCGGCCGCGCGGCCTGCGGGCCGCCAGCAACGATGCGCGCCGGCTTCGTCCGGCGCGCCCTTTTTCTGCGGCGCAGCTTGCCCGGCCACGGCCGGCGCTGCCCTACCGATAGACGATCACCGGAATTTTCGTATGGGTCAGCACGCGCTGCGTCTCGCTGCCGATCAACAGGCTGCCGAGCCCGCGGCGTCCGTGGGACGCCATGAAGATCACGTCGCACCCGCCGCGCTCCGCCGCCTCGATGATGCCGAGATACGGCGACGGATGCACGCTCGTCCACGTGTCGCACGCGACCCCGGCCGCCTTCGCGGCCGCCTCCACCTCGTCGAGATGCGCGCGCGCCTCACGCTCGCTGCGCGCACGGAAGTCGGCGGGCGGCTCGATGATCACTTCGGAAAACGGCGAGTACGGATATTGCGGCAGGCACGCGTAGGCCGTCACGCGCGCGCCGACCGCACGAGCCAGGTCGATCGCGCCGTCGATCGCCTTTTGCGACAGTTCGGAACCGTCGGTTGGAACGAGGATGTGCCGGAACATCGCGCCCTCCTTCGTCAATTGCACGCCACGCGCCGCGGCGCCGGTCGAGCCGGCCGCGACACGGCGCGCATGCCTCTTACGATTGTAGTGTGCGAAATCGCGCCGGCCGAATCGGCAGCGGGTTCGCCCTCATATCGGAAACACGCGGGCGCGCGTCGCCTACTCGCCCCAATAGCCGGGCCGCTCGTACGTGTGCTTCAGGTAATCGAGAAACAGGCGCACCCGCAGCGGCAGATGCCGGCGTTGCGGAAACACCGCGTGGATGCCGATCGGCGGCGCGGCGAACGCGTCGAGCACGCTGACGAGCCGCCCGGCCGCGATGTCCTCGCCGACTTCCCACCACGAGCGCCACGCGAGGCCATGGCCTGCGAGGCACCACTCGTGCAGCACCGCGCCGTCCGAGCATTCCATCGTGCCGTTCACGCGGATCGACACGACCTTGTCGTCCTCCTGGAACGACCAGCCGCGCTGCTGGTTCGCGTTCGCCGCGAGCGCGAGGCAGTTGTGCCGCGCCAGTTCCGCGAGCGTGGCCGGCGTGCCGCGCCGCGCGAGATACGCGGGCGACGCGACGCACACGCGGCGGTTCTCGCCGAGTTTCAGCGACACCAGCGACGAGTCGGGCAGTTCGCCGAGCCGCACCGCGCAATCGAACCCTTCGTTGACGAGGTCGACCATTCGGTCGGACAGGTCGAGCGTGACGGACACATCCGGGTGCCCGACGCTGAATTCAGGCACGAGCGGCGCGACGTGCCGCCGGCCGAAGCCGGCCGGCGCGGAAATCCGCAGATGGCCGCTCGCCTTGACGCCGCCGGCGGACACGCTCGCTTCCGCGTTCTGCATGTCGTTGATGATGCGCTGGCAATCCTCGAGGAACGCCGAACCCTCGAACGTCAGCGTGAGCTTGCGCGTCGTGCGTACCAGCAGCTTCACGCCGAGCCGCTCCTCGAGCGCGTCGAGGCGGCGGCCGATGATCGCCGGCGCGACGCCTTCCGCATGCGCGGCCGCCGACAGGCTGCCTTTCGCCGCGACCGCGGCGAACGTTTCGATCTGCTTGAACCGGTCCATGACTCTCTCGAAAGGACGGCATCGCCGCCTTTCAAATAACGTGAGTCGCTCAGATTAGGTATATGAAAGTAAAAGATCAAGTGATGTTTAGCGTCTTTTTTAGCACCTTCGATCACGAATAGAATCGACCCGACCTCTGAAACTGGAGCGCAAGGCTATGTCGGCCACAACGACACTCTCCTCTCCCGACGCCATCCTCTTCGACGCATTCGGCACGTTGTTCGACGTGCGTGCCGTGCTGGCCGCGGCTGAGCAGATGTTTCCCGGACACGGGGAACGGTTGTCGCAGCTGTGGCGACGCAAGCAGATCGAATACTCGCAGCTGCGCACGCTCGCCGATCCGGCCGGCGCGCACTATCGCCCGTTCCGGGACATCACGCTCGATGCGCTGCGGTTCGCCGCGCGCCGGCTCGGGCTCGCGCTGAACGGCGCGGCCGAGAAGCGCTTGATGGACGAATACGCGTGCCTGTCGACCTATCCCGATACGGTGCCCGCGTTGCGCAAGCTGCGCGCGCTCGACCCGCGCCCGCCGCTCGCGATCCTGTCGAACGGCACCCCGCAGATGCTCGACATCGCGATCAAGAGCGCCGGCATGTCCGGCCTGTTCGATCGCGTGCTGTCGGCCGACACCGTGCGCGCGTACAAACCGAGCCCGGCCGCCTACGCGCTCGGCACCGCCGCGTTCGGGGCGAACCCGCGCGACATCGTGTTCGTGTCGTCGAACGCGTGGGACGTCGCCGGCGCCACCTGGTTCGGCTACACGACGTTCTGGCTCAACCGCACGGGCGCGCCCGCCGAGGAACTCGGCGCGCCGCCCGACGGCACCGGCACCGGCATGGCCGACCTGCTCGCCTTCCTCGCCACACCCACCCCGGCTCCGTCCGGCAGACCCGCAAACCGCACGCGCCCCGGCCCGGGTGCATGACGCTCGCAGCTGCCGCCTTCCCCCTTCACCGAAACCGCAACTGACCGACCAAGGAGATGAGACTCATGAGCACCTCGATCACGCTGCCGCAAGGCATGACGATCACCGGCGAAATCAAGCCGGGTTACGAAGCCATCCTGACGCCCGACGCGCTGGCGCTCGTCGCGGCGCTGCACCGCACGTTCGAATCGCGCCGCCAGGCGCTGCTGCAGGCGCGCGTCGAGCGCACGAAACGCCTCGACGCGGGCGAGCGCCCCGATTTCCTGGCGCAGACGAAGGCGATCCGCGAAGGCGACTGGAAGGTCGCGCCGCTGCCGGCCGACCTGCAATGCCGCCGCGTCGAGATCACGGGGCCCGTCGAGCGCAAGATGATCATCAACGCGCTGAACTCGGGCGCCGATTCGTACATGACGGACTTCGAGGATTCGAACGCGCCGAGCTGGACGAACCAGATCGACGGCCAGATCAACCTGAAGGACGCGGTGCGCCGCACGATCTCGCTCGAGCAGAACGGCAAGTCGTACCGGCTGAACGACAAGGTCGCGACGCTGATCGTGCGTCCGCGCGGCTGGCACCTCGACGAGAAGCACGTGACGGTCGACGGCCAGCGCGTGTCCGGCGGCATCTTCGATTTCGCGCTGTTCCTGTTCCACAACGCGAAGGAACTGCTCGCGCGCGGCTCGGGCCCGTACTTCTACCTGCCGAAGATGGAGAGCCATCTGGAGGCGCGCCTGTGGAACGACATCTTCGTCGCGGCCCAGGAAGCGGTCGGCGTGCCGCGCGGCACGATCCGCGCGACGGTGCTGATCGAGACGATCCTCGCCGCGTTCGAGATGGACGAGATCCTGTACGAACTGCGCGAACACAGCTCGGGCCTGAACGCCGGCCGTTGGGACTACATCTTCTCGGCGATCAAGAAGTTCAAGAACGACCGCGACTTTTGCCTGGCCGACCGTTCGAAGATCACGATGACGGTGCCGTTCATGCGTGCGTACGCACTGCTGCTGCTGAAGACCTGCCACAAGCGCAACGCGCCGGCGATCGGCGGGATGAGCGCGCTGATTCCGATCAAGAACGATCCGGAAGCGAACGACAAGGCGATGGGCGGCGTGCGCTCGGACAAGCAGCGCGACGCGACCGACGGCTACGACGGCGGCTGGGTCGCGCACCCGGGCCTCGTGCCGATCGCGATGGAAGAGTTCGTCAAGGTGCTCGGCGACAAGCCGAACCAGATCGCGAAGCAGCGCGACGACGTGCACGTCGAAGGCAGGGACCTGCTCGACTTCCAGCCGGAAGCGCCGATCACCGAAGCCGGCCTGCGCAACAACATCAACGTCGGGATCCACTATCTCGGCGCCTGGCTCGACGGCAACGGCTGCGTGCCGATCCACAACCTGATGGAAGATGCGGCAACGGCCGAGATTTCCCGCTCGCAGGTGTGGCAATGGATCCGCTCGCCGAAGGGCGTGCTCGACGACGGCCGCAAGGTCACGGCCGAACTCGTGCGCGAATTCGCGAAGATCGAACTGGACAACGTGAAGCGCGCGGTCGGCGGCAACACGCAGCCGTACGAACGCGCCGCAGCGATCTTCGAACAGATGTCGACGTCGGAAGGCTTCACCGAATTCCTGACGCTGCCGCTGTACGAGGAAATCTGACGAGCTGTCCGCTGCGATCGTCGGCCGGCTCCACGTCGTGCCGCCGGTCGCGTGCGACGACGGATCAATGGCATGAAAAAGCGCCCCGCGGGGCGCTTTTCTTTTGGATTCGACAGCGGCAAATCCAGCCGCCGCCGGCAGGCACGCTCAGGCGGCTTCCTGCTCGCGCCGATGCTGGACCCAGTCGCCCGACGCGATGCGCGGACGCCCGGCTGCCGCGTGCGCGGCGACCGGATAATACAGGCAGGCGTATTGCCGGCCGCCGAGTTCGACCGTCGCCTCTTCCGGCTTGAACAGCGAGTCGACGCCCGGATAGACGCGCTCGATCTCGTCGAGCACCGGCACGAGCCGCTCGTCGACCTCGTAGACGTCGCCCCAGACGAGCGACTTGCCGGCCGGCCCGGGAATCATGCCCGGATACGTGCCGAAATCGACCAGTTCGCCGGGCAGCGCGGCCGCGCCCAGCAGCGTCGGCGCGGCGATGCCGTGGCGGGCGGCCGCATGGCCGATGTCGTTGGCCTGTCCGGCTCTCAAGGTGCCATAGACGAATACATGGCGCATCATGGTTCTCCTCTTCGATTCGTGTGTTGCCGTGTTTGCATGCGCTCGGCGCGCGATGGGCGCGACATGGCGCACGCATCGATAGACCCCGATACCGGCCCGATGGTTCGAACCGTCGACGCGCGGCAGCGGCCAGCCGCCCCCGGATTCGCCAGCGCCCACACAAAGTTCATTTGAACCCGGCATGATGGCCGGAAAAACCGCCGCATGCGCAAGCGCTGCGCCTTCTAAAATAACGGCATCGCCGCCGCGCTGCCCGAACCGTTCATGAATCCGCCCGCTCCAGCCGACGTATCGAAACCGTACGACGTCATCGACATCCCGCCGGAATTCGCGCCGACCGCCGTCCATCCGATGCGCGTGCGCGCGCGGCAGGTCGATGCCGGCCGCCGCATTCCGCTGCACACGCATGCCTGGGCTCAGCTCGCGTACGCGTCGCGCGGCGTGCTGCGCGTCGCGACGACCGGCACGACCTGGATGGTGCCGCCGTCTCGCGCGATCTGGGTGCCGCCGCACGTGACGCACGAGGTCACGATCGTCGAAGAGGCCTATTTGCGCACGCTGTACATCGACGAGTCGATCGTGCCGGGCGGGCTCGATGCATGCCGCGTCGTCGAGGTGACGGGGCTGCTGCGCGAGTTGATCGTCGCACTCGACGCACGCGATCTGAGCACCGCGCGCGAGCGCCTGCTGTGCGGGCTCGTGCTCGACGAACTGAGTCAGGCCGAACCGCTACCGCTCGCGGTGCCGATGCCCGACGAGAAACGGCTGCGCCTGCTGTGCGAATCGGTCCTGGCGCACCCCGCGCATGCGGAGTCGCTCGAACACTGGGCGAGCGAGGTCGGCGCGAGCACGCGCACGATATCGCGGCTTTTCAAGCAGGAACTGGGCGTGAGCTTTTCGCAGTGGCGCCAGCAGGCGCTGCTCGCCCGGGCGATCCCGCTGCTGAACCAGGGGCGCCCGCTGTCGCATATCGCGCGCGAACTCGGCTACCAGAGCCAGAGCGCGTTCTCGGCCATGTTCCGCCGCGCCTTCGGCGAAAGCCCGCGCGCGTTCATGCTCCGTGGCTACGAACATCGAGGCCCGGAAGGCGGTTTCGCGGACAGCGAAACGCCGGACGACGACGACGGCCCGATCGACGCGGTGCGCTGATTGCGCGCTCCGGCGCGCCGCCCCTCAGACCGGCCGCACCATGTGGCGAATCGAGCCGAGTTGCGCCAGTCGCGGGCCGGTGACGTGGTAGCCCATGCGCAGGTACAAGCGCGCGGCAGGATTGTCGACGAACACGCGCAACTGCAGTTCGTGCAGCCCGCGCGCACGTGCCCAGCGATGCGACATCTCGAGCATATAGGTGCCGGCGCCCTGCCCGCGATGCCCGGCCGCGATCTGCACGTCGCGGATATGCAGCGAATCGCCCTCCTCGGTCACGCGCAGCACGCCGATGCGCTCGCCGTCGGCCTCGAGGATGAAGTTCTCGGATTCGCGCCAGCTCGCATAGAACAGGTCGCTGCGCCAGACGAGCCCATGGCGTTTGTAGTAGCCGCCCATATTGCCGTGCGTCAACGCTTCGGCATACGGAAAATCGCCGGGCTCCGCGGGCCGGAGCTGATACAGGAGTCGCAGGTCGGTCGGATCGAGCATCGCGCAGGAGTCGGAAACGCATCCCGCCACGATAGCGCAGTCGCGTGCGGATGCAATCGCGAATTTCTCGTAGGGGCGCGGCGCTCGATGCAGCACACGGGTGAGGAGTGAGCGAAAGGCGGGACGAGCGATGCAAATGAAAAAGCCCGCACGAGGCGGGCTTCTTCATTTTCTGGCGGAGCGGACGGGACTCGCCTACCTCCCGCAGGCCGCGGCTGCGCTTGCAAGCGCAGCCCTTCGAGTCCCGCCGGAAGCCGCGCAGGCGGCTTCCTCCGCTCCGCAGTCACGTGCCCGCAAGCGGGCACAACGACCGAACGCACAAACAACAATGCCCGCACAAGGCGGGCATTGTTGTTTGTTTGGCGGAGCGGACGGGACTCGAACCCGCGACCCCCGGCGTGACAGGCCGGTATTCTAACCGACTGAACTACCGCTCCAGTCTTGCTGCTTGCCTGGCAGGCGTCGGTTACTTCCTGCCGGCGCGTCGTTTGTTCGAACGACGCCGAAATCTGGCGTCCCCTAGGGGATTCGAACCCCTGTACTCACCGTGAAAGGGTGATGTCCTAGGCCTCTAGACGAAGGGGACAACGTACTGCTTACATCTTTAACGAGAAAGCCCGTTCAAAAACGCTTTTGAACGGGCTTCGTTCTGGCGGAGCGGACGGGGCTCGAACCCGCGACCCCCGGCGTGACAGGCCGGTATTCTAACCAACTGAACTACCGCTCCAGCTTTCTGCACCATCGCCTGCAGGATCTCGTCACGTTCCTGCACACGCTGCGACACTTCTACGAAACGCCGCTGAATCTGGCGTCCCCTAGGGGATTCGAACCCCTGTACTCACCGTGAAAGGGTGATGTCCTAGGCCTCTAGACGAAGGGGACAACGTACTGCTTACATCTTTAATACAAAAGCCCGCTCAAAAACGTCTTGAACGGGCTTCGTTCTGGCGGAGCGGACGGGACTCGAACCCGCGACCCCCGGCGTGACAGGCCGGTATTCTAACCGACTGAACTACCGCTCCAGCTTTCTTACCCAACCTGCAGGACGTCGGTTACGTTCCTGCAAGCCTTGCGACACTTCTATGAAACGCCGCTGAATCTGGCGTCCCCTAGGGGATTCGAACCCCTGTACTCACCGTGAAAGGGTGATGTCCTAGGCCTCTAGACGAAGGGGACATAATCTTTTCAGATTTGTCTGACTTTCGCTATTCACTTCTGGTCAACAGCGAAGGCCGAAATTCTAACTGCTTTGAATCATTTTGTGAAGCATTTATTACTACCGCTGCTTCGCAAATCAATCCATCTTGTTCTGTTGGTGGAGGTAAGCGGGATCGAACCGCTGACCTCTTGCATGCCATGCAAGCGCTCTCCCAGCTGAGCTATACCCCCTTGCAGAACAGAAATGAGATTATATGGACCGATTTCGAACTTGTAAATACCCTTTTTACGATTCGTGCGAAATTTTTTGCGAAGCCGCCTCGTACCTCATGCACGGACAGCTTCGCACGCGCACGAACGTCAAGCCAGCGCGGCCTCGATGCGCGTCACCACGACGTCGCGACCGAACAGCACGAGCACCGCGTCGATCGACGGCGTATGCGTCGTGCCCGCCACCAGCAGACGCACCGGCATCGCGAGCTGCGGCATCTTCAGCTTGTGCGTGGCGAGCGTCGCCTTCAGCGCGGCGGACACCGCTTCCTTCGTCCAGTCGGCCGCCTTCAGCGCGGCAGCGAGATCGGCCAGCGCCGGACGCACCGCATCGGTCACGTGCTGCGCGAGCGCGTCGGCGTCGGGTGCCGGCACACGATAGAACATCGCCGCACCTTCCGCGATCTCCTTGACCGTCGTCGCACGATCCTTCATCAAGCCGACCACCGCGTCGAGCGCGGGGCCCGTCGCGATCGCCGCGTCATCGATGCCGAGTGCGTCGAGGAACGGCTTCGCGAGTTCGGCAAGGCGCGCGTTGTCGGCTTCCTTGATGTAATGCGCGTTCAGCCAGCTCAGCTTGCTGTGGTCGTACTGCGCGGGCGACTTGCCGAGATGCTCGAGATCGAACCATTCGACGAACTGCTCGCGCGAGAAGATCTCGGCGTCGCCGTGCGACCAGCCGAGACGCGCGAGATAGTTGACGACGGCTTCCGGCAGGAAGCCCGCGTCGCGGTACGCCATCACGCTCATCGCGCCATGCCGCTTGCTCATCTTCTCGCCCTGCTCGTTCAGCACGGTCGGCAAGTGCGCATAGACGGGCGGCTCGCCGCCGAGTGCGTTCAGGATGTTGATCTGGCGCGGCGTGTTGTTCACGTGGTCGTCACCGCGGATCACGTGCGTGATGCCCATGTCCATGTCGTCCACCACCACGCAGAAGTTGTAGATCGGCGTGCCGTCCGGGCGCGCGATCACGAGGTCGTCGAGCTCCTCGTTCGAGATCTCGACACGCCCCTTCACCGCATCGTCCCACACGACCGTGCCCGTCAGCGGATTGCGGAAGCGCAGCACCGGCTTCACGCCGGCCGGCGGCTCCGGCAGCACCTTGCCGGGCTCCGGACGCCACGTACCGTCGTAGCGCGGCTTCAGGCCGGCTTCGCGCTGGCGTTCGCGCAGCGCGTCGAGTTCCTCGGCCGACATGTAGCACGCATATGCGAGACCCTTCTCGAGCATTTGCGCGAGCACTTCGCGATAGCGGTCCATCCGCTGCATCTGGTAGATCGGGCCTTCGTCGAAATCCAGCCCGAGCCACTGCATCCCCTCGAGGATCGCATCGACCGCTTCCTGCGACGAGCGCTCGACGTCGGTATCCTCGATGCGCAGCACGAACGTGCCTTTCATCTTGCGGGCGAACGCCCACGGATAAAGTGCGGAGCGAATGTTGCCGAGGTGGATGAAGCCGGTGGGACTCGGCGCGAAGCGGGTACGGACAGGACGGGTCATAAACGGTAACTCGAACGCCTGGGGCGCATGAATGATTCGACGCGGGACGACGCGGCAGCCCGGACAGCAACGGAGCCGGCGGCGCCCGGAACGGGAAAGAAGCCGGAATTATACTCGCGCCGGACATCGCGCCAAGCGCACCGCTTGCTTTATGATGTGCGCGCCGCGGCCGCCAGCCGGCGCGGCGCCGGCCGCACGCAACCCGCTGCGCGGCCGCTCGGAACCTATCGCCGCCGCGGGCCGTGTAACCCGCCGCCAAGCCGCCGGAGAACCATTCGATGTCGTCCCCTCGCCTGTCGCGCCGTCACTTCACGATCGCGTGCGCGTCCGCCAGCCTCGCCGCCTGTACGTCCTTCGGCGACAAGTCCCGCCCCGGCACGGCCCTGCCGCAGGAGAAGCCCGTCAAGATCGGCATCGCGCTCGGCGGCGGCGCCGCGCGCGGGTTCTCGCACATCGGCGTGCTGAAGGCGCTCGAGGCGCGCGGCATTCCGATCGAGATCGTCGCCGGAACGAGCGCGGGCTCGGTGGTCGGCGCGCTCTACGCGTCAGGCATGAACGCGCTGCAGATCAACAAGATCGCCCTCGACATGGACCAGGCATCGATCAGCGACTGGGCGCTGCCGTTTCGCTCGCGCGGCCTGCTGCAAGGCGTCGCGCTGCAAAACTTCCTGAACAAGACGCTCAACAACCGGCCGATCGAGAAGATGGCGAAGCCGCTCGGCATCGTCGCGACGGACCTGCAAAGCGGCCAGCCGATCCTGTTCCAGCAAGGCAACACGGGGCTCGCGGTGCGCGCGTCGTGCAGCGTGCCGTCGGTGTTCGAGCCGGTGAAGATCGGCAATCGCGAATATGTGGACGGCGGGCTGGTGAGCCCGGTGCCGGCGTCGTTCGCGCGCAAGATGGGCGCGAGCTTCGTGATCGCGGTCGACATCTCGGCCCGGCCGGACGGCGCGGCGACCAACAACCCGATCGAGATGCTGCTGCAGACCTTCACGATCATGGGCCAGACGATCAAGACCTACGAGCTCGACAAGTATGCGGACGTCGTGATTCGCCCGAACCTGGCGGCGATGGGCGGCAGCGACTTCAACCAGCGCAACGCGGCGATCCTCGCGGGCGAGGAAGCGGTCGCGCGCGTCATGCCGGAACTGCAGCGCAAGCTCGCGGCGGCGCGGGGCGTGACTGCCGCCGCGTAGGCCGCGATGGGCGGGAGGCCGCGGCACGCGCCGCCTCCCGGTGGCCGACGGAACGACTTACGCCGCGCCGTCGGCGCCAGCCTCAAAACAAAAAACCCTGCCGCCTTTCGGTGACAGGGTTTTTTATCGTCCGGCCTGACCGACCGGCAAACGTCAGTTGCTGCCGTTCGCCGAATCGTCGCCGATCGTCGCGCGCACGCGGCGCAGGTCTTCGGGCTTCATCGGGAATTCCGATTCGATCCGGCGCGCACCGGTGAAACGCTTTTCCCAGTAGCCGCTGTCGAGATCGTCGACGCGGACGGTGCTGCCCGTCGACGGCGAGTGCACGAACTTGTTGTCGCCGATATAGATGCCGACGTGCGAGAACGTGCGGCGCATCGTGTTGAAGAACACGAGATCGCCCGGCTTCAGGTTGCTCATGCTCACCTTCTCGCCGACGCGGCTCATTTCTTCCGCGCGACGCGGCAGCGACATGCCGAGGGTGTCCTGGAACACGTAGCGCACGAAGCCGCTGCAGTCGAGGCCCGAATCCGGCGAGTTGCCGCCCCAGCGATACCGAACGCCGATCATGTTCAGCGCGCCGACGACCACGTCGCCCGCCTTGCCCGCCATGCCGGCAAGGAACGACTTCGCGCCGCCGCTCGACGACTGCGCGTTGGTCTGCTGGAGGGAGGAACCCGACCCGATCTGAGTCGAATTGGTGACATTCTGGTTAAAACTGCTGACTTCGTCGGCGAACGCGCCGGGTGCTGCTGCGAACAGGGCGCCGATGAACAGCCCGGCGATGGTGCGCGCGCATGCCTGGGTCAGGGATCGATGCTGCATTGGTCGATGGAATGTGCTTAAAAATCAGCTGATTGGCGGAAAATTTCGGTCGATACTAGCCAGCGCGTAATCGTTTGTCAAAACAAATTAATAAATACAATCGAGATGGTCAGACCATTGGACGCCTATCACGCTTTCCAGACCGCTTTCAACAGCTTTTGTGTGTAAGGATGTGACGGTCGGGTGAAGATGTCGGACACCTCCCCCGACTCGACGACGGCGCCGTCCTGCATCACCGCGACGCGGTGTGCCATCGCACCGATCACCTCCAGGTCGTGGCTGATGAATACATAGCCGAGGTTGTATTTCTGTTGCAAATTCGCGAGCAGCTTCAGCACCTGCTGCTGGATCGACACGTCGAGCGCCGACGTCGGCTCGTCGAGGATCAGGATGCGCGGCTCCAGCACCAGCGCGCGCGCGATCGCGATCCGCTGGCGCTGCCCGCCCGAGAATTCGTGCGGATAACGCTGCAGCACCGTACGGTCGAGCCCGACTTCGCGCAGCACCGCGAGCGACTTCGCGCGGCGCGCGTCGGGCGTCATGTCCGGGCGATGCAGTTCGAGCCCTTCACCGACGATCCGCTCGATCGTGTGACGCGGCGAAAGTGAACTGAATGGATCCTGAAAGACCACCTGCATGTTCGAGCGCAGCGCGGTCTGCTCGCGGCCGCGATAGGTCGACAGCGCGCGTCCCTGGAATTCGATCTCGCCGCCGGCCGTCTTCTGCAGCCCGAGCAGCGCCATCGCGAGCGTCGACTTGCCTGAACCCGATTCGCCGACGATGCCGAGCGTTTCGCCCTGCCGCACCGACACCGACACGTCGGCGACGGCCGTCACCGGCACCGTGCCGAACCAGCCCGCGAAGCCCGGCCGCTTGCGCGCGAACTGCACGCTCACGTGGCGCGCGTCGAGCACGACGGGCGCGATCGGCATCACCGGCGTGACCGTGCGTTGCGGCCGGCTGTTCAGCAGCCGCTGCGTATACGGATGCTCGGGTGCCGCGAAAATCTGCTCGACCGGCCCGCTCTCGACGAGCCGGCCGTGCTCCATCACCGCCACCCGCTGCGCGAAGTGCCGCACGAGATTCAGATCGTGCGTGATCAGGAGGATCGCCATCCCGCGCTTTTCCGCCTCTTCCCGCTGCAGTTCCAGCAGCAGGTCGACGATCTGCGCACGGATCGTCACGTCGAGCGCGGTGGTCGGCTCGTCGGCCAGCAGCAGGCGCGGCCGGCACGCGAGCGCCATCGCGATCATCGCGCGCTGCCGCTGGCCGCCCGACAACTGGTGCGGGTAGCTGTCGACCCGCTTCTCGGGCTCCGCGATGCCGGTGCGCGCGAGCAACGCGATCGCCCGCTTGCGCGCCTCGACGGCCGATACGCCGTCGTGCAGCACGATCGTCTCGCCGATCTGCACGCCGATCGTATACAGCGGGTTGAGCGCCGTCATCGGCTCCTGGAAGATCATCGCGATGTCCGAGCCGCGCAGCCCGCGCATCTCGCGCTCGCTCCTGGCCGCCAGATCCTGCCCGGCAAAGCGGATCGCGCCCGTGACCTCTGCGTCGCGCAGCAACCGCAGGATCGACAGCGCGGTCACGCTCTTGCCGGACCCCGATTCGCCGACGAGCGCGACCCGCTCGCCCCGCCCGATCGCGAGCGTCACGTCGTCCACCGCGACCGTGTCGCCGAAGCGCACATGCAGACGCTCGAGCGACAGCAGCGGTTCGTGCTGCGTCGATACGGTCGACTCGCTCATCGCTGCCCTCCCGCCGCGCGCACCGAATCGGCGATCCGCGTGTCGAGGGCGTTGCGCAGCGCGTCGCCCATGAAGGTCAGCAGCAGCAGCGTCGCGACCAGCACGCCGAACGTCGACAGCGAGATCCACCATGCGTCGAGGTTGCCCTTGCCCTGCGCCAACAGCTCGCCGAGGCTGGGCGTGGGCGGCGGCACGCCCAGCCCGAGGAAATCGAGGCTGGTGAGCGCGAGGATCGAGCCGCTCATCCGGAACGGCAGGAACGTGATCACCGGCGTGAGGCTGTTCGGCAGCACGTGGCGCCAGATGATCTGCCAGTTCGTCAGCCCCATCGCGCGGGCCGCGCGCACGTAGTCCTGGGTGCGGTTGCGCAGGAATTCCGCGCGCACGTAGTCGGCAAGACCGATCCAGCCGAACAGCGACAACAGCACGATCAGCAGCAGGAAGCTCGGCTCGAAGATCGACGCGAAGATGATCAGCAGGTACAGCTCCGGCAGCGAGCTCCAGATCTCGATCAGCCGCTGCCCGACGATGTCGATACGCCCGCCGAAGAAGCCCTGCACCGCGCCCGCGGCGATCCCGAGCAGCGTGCCGATCACCGTCAGGATCAGCCCGAACTCGACCGACACGCGGAAACCGTACACGAGCCGCGCGAGCAGGTCGCGGCCCTGCGCGTCGGTGCCTAGCCAGTTCTCGCGCGAAGGCGGCGCCGGGTTCGGCACGTTCGAGAAGTAATTCAGCGTGTCGTAGTAATAGCGGTTCGGCGGATAGACGACGAAGTTGCCGGGCGCCTCGAGCCGCTTGCGCACATACGGATCGAGATAGTCGGCCGGCGTCGGGAAATCGCCGCCGAAGGTCGTCTCCGGATACGCATGGAACATCGGGAAATAGGTCTGGCCGTCGTAGCGCACCACGAGCGGCTTGTCGTTCGACCACAGCGGCGCCGCGAGACTCGCGGCAAAGGCCACGACAAAGATCACGAAGCTCCAGTAGCCGAGGCGCTGCTGCCTGAAGCGCTGCCACACGCGGCGGGTGGGCGACGGCGACACGCGCGCACGTGCGGCGTCGATACGGGAAGAGGCGACGGCCCGGTTCATCGCGCGCCCCGCCCGCTGGCGCCGGGCATGCGAATGGCTCGTTTCATGTCAGCGCTCCAGGTTGTCGAATTGAATGCGCGGATCGACCCACACATAGCAAAGATCGGAAATCAGCTTGGTCGCGAGCCCGATCAGCGTGAACAGGTACAGCGTGCCGAGCACGACCGGGTAATCGCGCCGCACGACCGACTCGTACGACAGCAGCCCGAGGCCGTCGAGCGAGAACAGCGTCTCGATCAGCAGGCTGCCGGTGAAGAACGCACCGATGAACGCGGCCGGGAAGCCGACGATCAACGGCAGCATCGCATTGCGGAACACGTGCTTCCACAGCACGCTGCGCTCGGAGAGCCCCTTCGCGCGCGCGGTCAGCACGTATTGCCGGCGGATCTGGTCGAGGAACGCGTTCTTCGTGAGCATCGTGACGACCGCGAAGCTGCCGACGACCGACGCGGTGATCGGCAGCGCGATGTGCCACAGGTAGTCGAGCACCTTGCCGACGAGCGACAGCTGCGCGAAGTTGTCCGACGTGAGGCCGCGCAGCGGAAAGAGCTGCCAGAACGAGCCGCCGCCGAACAGCACGAGCAGCAGCACGCCGAGCACGAAGCCCGGAATCGCATAGCCGACCAGCACGACGAGGCTCGTCGCAACGTCGAACGGCGAACCGTTGCGCACGGCCTTCGCGATGCCGAGCGGCACCGAGATCAGGTACGTGAGGAAGAACGTCCACAGCCCGATGCTGATCGACACCGGCAGCTTCTGCACGACCAGCGACCACACGCTCTGGTGGCGGAAATAGCTGTCGCCGAGATCGAAGCGCGCGAAGCGCTTCAGCATCAGCCAGTAGCGTTCGAGCGGCGGCTTGTCGAACCCGTACAGCGCCTTCAGTTGCGCGAGCTGCTGCGCGTCGACGCCGGTGTGCGCGCGCATCCCGAACGGCGTCGCGCCCTGCTCCGTCGCGCCCTTGCGCAACTCCTGCACGGCCTGCTCGACGGGGCCGCCCGGCACGAACTGGATCACCGCGAACGTGAGCGTCAGCACGCCGACGAGCGTCGGGATCATCAGCAGCAGGCGTTTGAGGATGTAGCTCCACATAGGGCGTCGACTCGTGATCGGATGGCGGGGTTGGACGAAGGGCCGGCGCGGGTCAGTGGTCGGGCTTCGCCCACCAGGTCGACACGACCCAGCCCTCGGCCGAATAGTACAGCGGCAGCGTCCGCGGATAGGCGAGCGTGCGCTTGTACGCGATGCGGTGCGTCGTGCTGTACCACTGCGGGACCGCGTAGTAGCCGTGCATCAGCACGCGGTCGAGCGCGTGCGTCGCGTCGAGCAGTTCCTCGCGCGTCTGCGCGGCGCCGAGCGCATGCAACAACGCGTCGACGGCCGGCGATTTCAATCCGATGAAGTTGTCGGAGCCCGGCTCGTCGGCGAACTTGCTCGCGTAGCGCGAGTATTGCTCGGCGCCCGGCACCTGCACGCCCGGCAAGCGGATCGTCGTCATGTCGTAGTCGAATGCATCGAGGCGCTTTTGCAGCAGCGCGTAATCGGCCGTGCGAAACCGCACGACGATGCCGAGCTTCGCCAGGTTGCGCTGGTAGGCGGTCACGACGCCTTCCATCGCGCCGCCCGCATCGTCGAGGATCTCGAACGCGAACGGCTCGCCCTTCGCGTTGCGCAGCGCGCCGTCGCGATAGGTCCAGCCGGCCTGCGCGAGCAGTGCGCGCGCCTTCAGCAGGTTCGCGCGCAGCGAGCCCGGCGGATTCGTGTCCGGCTGCGTGACCGTCGGGCCGAACACGGCCGGATCGAGCTGCCCGCGCAGTGGCTCCAGCAGCTTCAGCTCGCCGTCGCTCGGCGTACCGGTCGCCTGCAGGTCGGTGTCGGCGAAATAACTGTTGAGGCGCGTGTATGCGCTGTAGAACAGTTGCCGGTTCAGCCACTCGAAGTCGAACGCGAGGTCGAGCGCCTGGCGCACGCGCACGTCGCGGAACAGCGGCCGGCGCAGGTTCATGAAGAAGCCCTGCATGCCGGCGCCGTTATGTTGGCGGAATTCGCGCTTGACGAGCTCGCCGCTGTCGAAACGCTTGCCGACGTCGCGCCGCGCCCAGTTGCGCGCGATGTACTCGACGAGCACGTCGTATTCGCCGGCCTTGAACGCCTCGAGCCGCGCGACGCCGTCGCCGTACAGCTTGTACACGATCCGCTCGAAGTTGTTGGTGCCGACCCGTACCGGCAGGTCGGCGCCCCAGTACGCGGGGTTGCGCCGGTAGGTGATCGTGCGGCCGTTGTCGTAGCGCTCGATCACGTACGGGCCGCTGCCGATCGGCTGCTCGAACGCAAGCTGGTCGAACGGGATGCGCGAGCCGTCCGCGCGCAATCCCCACTTGCGCGAAAACACGGGCACGCCGCCGGCGATCAGCGGCAGTTCGCGGTTCGCGCTACGGAACTCGAAGCGCACGGTCGCCGGATCGACGACCACGGCCTTCGCGATTTCCGCGAAATACGCGCCGAACTGCGGCGCGGCCTGCTTGCTCTTCAACGTGTCGAACGAAAACTTGACGTCGTCGGCCGTGACGCGATCGCCGTTCGAGAAGCGGGCGCGCGGATTCAGGTGGAACGTGACCGAACGGCGGTCCGGGGCGATGTCGATGTCGTCGGCCAGCAGCCCGTAGGCGGACGCCGGTTCGTCGGAACTGCCGGTCGCGAGGCTCTCGAACAGCATGTCGATGCCGGGCGCGGTGTTGCCGCGCATCGTGAACGGATTGAACTTGTCGAACGACGTCAGTCGGCTCGGATTCGCGAGCACGAGCGTGCCGCCCTTCGGCGCGTCGGGGTTCACGTAGTCGAAATGCTTGAAGCCCGGCGGATACTTCGGCTCGCCGTACTGCGCGATGGCGTAGGCCGCGTGCGCGGCCGGCGCGGCCAGCACCGCATGCAGCGCCAGCACCGTGGCCACGCGGCCGGCGGCCCGCAGCGCGCCAAGGCAGGCACGCGTGGCGGCGGCCCGGGGCGAACCCTTCGTCATAGAGGCCCTGTCGATCGAATGAGGGTAGTAACGTGGAGCGATTCTACCCATTCAGTCCGTCGAGCCAAAAGAAAACCGCCACGCGGGCGGTTTTCTCGCGAGCGGTTGTCGCGCACGCGGCACACATGCGCGACCGGTCGATCAGCGCCAGCCGTTGTGGCGGCCGTGATCCCAGTGACCGCGATCGCCGCCCCAGCCGCGGCCATGGTGGCGATACCACTCGTCGCGGCCCCAGTAGCGGCGGCCGTCCCAGTAGCGGTCGCCGTGCCAGCCGATCACGATCGCCGGCGCCGGGGCGTACACGGGCGCCGGTGCATAGACAGGCGCCGGCTGGTAGACGACCGGCGGAGGCGGCGGCGCATACACGGGCGCGGGCGCGACGTAGACCGGTGCCGGCACGCCGACGTTGATCCCGACATTGACTCCCGCCATTGCTGCGCCCGACACGAGCAAGGCCGTCATACCGGTCAGGAGCGAGGCAACACGCAAAGTCTTCATGGATTCCTCTTCTGGTTGTGTCATGTGTGATTCGACTATAGCGGCAAGCGCCGGCTCCGCATATTTCAAGTTTGTAAGAACTGATGCGCGGCATCGCAACGGGACACGCGCGCTAACGTCTTGTAACAATCGACGCCCGGCTGCCGTCGCCGGGCCGGGCCGGGCCGGGCCGGGCCGCGTGGCGTGGCGCTGCGCACGCCGCCCGTCAAGAGCTTCTTTCAGCCCGGTGTCGATATCCGCCCCGTCACCCGCCCGTATCGAACCGGAAGCCGAATCGCGCAACCGTTTCGATCCGTGCGGAAAACGCATGCGCGACCAGCTTGCGCCGCAACCGGACGACCAGCGCATTGACCGTTTCAGGTTCGATGTCGGCATCGTCCCACGCATAACGCAGCACGGCGTCCCGCCCGACCGGCCGCCCCGCTTCGCGCAGCAGGCATTCGACCACGCGAAACTCCCGTGCACTGAGCGCGAGCCGCCGGCCCTGCTCCTCGAGTGCGCGCGTCGCCGTGTCGAGCCGGATCGATTCACGCATCGCGATGATGCCCGCGCGGCGCCACAGCGCGTGCAACCGTTCGTGCAATTCGACGAACGAACACGGATGGGCCAGGCATACGTCGCAGCCTGCGTTCAGCAGCTGCGCGCGCTGGGCGGACGTGGTGCCGGCAACGATCGCGGCGATCGTCGCACCGCCGGCCGACGCGGCGAGCCGCGGCAATTCATCTAGAATCGCCGCCGCGGCCCCGCCATCGGTCGCGACGATCACGATCGCGTCGAACCGGTCCTGCGTCGCCGCGAAACAGCCGTCGCGCCATGCGTCGACGCGCTCGACGCCGTGCATGCTTTCTCGAAACGCCTTGTCGAGCCGCGACGCGTGCGGATTCGGCGGCGCAATCAGCAGGATGCGCATCGCTCGATCTCCCGCGCCGTCATGCGAGCGAACGCGGCCAGCATTCGACCGTGATCGCCGTACCGGCCGGCTGCGCATCGCCGATCCGCAGCGCGAAACCATGCACGCGCATCACCGCCGACACGATGCTCAATCCGAGCCCCGAGCCGTTCACGTGGCGCGTGCGCTCGCCGCGATAGAAGCGTTCTAGCACCGCATTGCGCTCGCCGGGCGGGATGCCGGGCCCGGTGTCCTCGAACCGGACGAGCGGACCGTGCGGCGTCGTCTGGAGCACGACGCGCACGCGGCCGCCCGGCGGCGTGAACTTGATCGCGTTGTCCGCGAGATTGCTGAACGCCTCGAACAGCAACGCACGATCGCCGTGGATGCCGTCGACCGTGGCCGCCTCGAGCGCGAACGACACGTCGACGTCCTCGGCCAATGGCTCGTAAAGCTCGCACACGTCGCGCAGCAGGGCCGCGACGTCGACCGCGGCAAAACCGCCGCGCCGGCTCAGCGTGCCGATCTCGGAAATGCGCAGCATCGCGCGAAACCGTTCGAGCAGCCGGTCGGTTTCGTCGCGCGCCGAAGCCAGCAGCGCCGCCGACGCGGGATCATGCGCGCAGAACGGCTGGTCGGCGAGCCGCGCGAGCATCGTATGCACGCGTGCGAGCGGCGTGCGCAGGTCGTGCGCGATCCCGTCGCAGGTATGGCGCACCTCGCCCATCAGCCGCTCGACTTCGTCGAGCATGTGGTTCACGAGATGCGCGAGCAGATCGAGTTCGTCGTAGCCGCCGACCGGCAGCCGCTTGCCGAGATCGCCTTCGGCGATCTGTCGCGTGACGCGCCGGATCGCGGCGACGCGGCGCATCTGCCGCATGCCGAGCATGCTGCCGCCCGCGATGCCCGCGATCAGGATCACCACGCCGCCGATCACGAGCCCGCGGATCGCGACGTCGCGAATCTGGATGAAATGCGACAGGTCGCGCGCGACCACCAGCGTCATGCCGTTGTCGCGACGCTCGGCCATCGCGCGCGCGATCGGCGACGGCTGGCCGTCGAGCAGCGCGAGCGTGCGGTTCAGCGTCCGGCCGCGGCGATCGGTCTGCAGCGCGGGCGGCGTCGTGATGTCGCCGGCCACGCGGCGCCCGCTCGCATCGAACAGCCCGTAGAAATTCGTGTGCATGTGCTCGTGCTCGAGCCGCCGGTGGATCGCGAGCGGCAGCTCGGCATCGGGAATCGAATCGAAATAGATCAGTTGCCACGCGAGCACTTCGTCCGTGTCGTGCGTCATCGTATGCGTCGCGGCCACGCTGATCACGCCCGCGAGCAGCAGCAGCGACACCGAGAAGATCGCCGCGTACGCGCATAGCCAGCGAAACGTCGTCGTATGCCAGCGGCGCGTGAAGTGCGCCGCGCGGGCTGCGTCCATTCGCGCCTCCGTCAAGCGAGCATGTAGCCCGATCCGCGCACCGTCTGGATCATCGGGTTCGCGCCGGGCGGATCGATCTTCTTGCGCAGCCGGCCCATGTGAACGTCGATCAGGTTGGTGCCGGGATCGAAGTGATAGCCCCACACGGCCTCGAACAGCATCGTGCGCGTGATCGTCTGGCCTGCATTGCGCATCATGAATTCGAGCACGCGGAATTCGGTGGGCAGCAGCGGAATCTCGTCGGTGCCGCGGCGCGCGCAGCGCGAAATGAGGTCGAGCTCGAGCACGCCGACCTTCAGCAGCGTCTGCTGCGGCACACCCGATGCCTGCCGGCGGCGCAGCAGCACTTCGATGCGCGCGCTCAGTTCGCCGGAATCGAACGGCTTCGTCAGATAATCGTCGCCGCCCGCGCGCAGCCCGCGGATGCGCTCGTCGACGTCGCCCAGCGCGCTCAGCATCAGCACCGGCGTGTCGATGCCGACCGTGCGCATCGCGGTCACGATTGCGAGGCCGTCCGCGCCCGGCAGCATCCGGTCGAGCGTGATCGCGTCGTACGATGCGCTCATCGCGCGCATCATCCCGTCGCGGCCGTTATCGGTCCAGTCGACCTCGAACCCGCGGGCGGTCAGTTCGCCGACGATTTCGTTCGCCGTCACCGCATCGTCCTCGACCGTCAGTACTCGCATGGTTGCCCTCGCAATGAACTTCAACACGGGCGCGCACGATGCGCCCGCCACTATCGTAAGCGCCGCGATTGCCGTGCGGCGCCAGATGAAAATAACTTCATTCGGCATCGCGACGTGCGTACGTGAAACATGTTTCATCCGTGCGTCGCCCGCCCTGCGACGGCTGCCGCCTACGCTGACGTCATGCGGCATCGGGCCGCGAAACCAGGAGCTATCGGATGAAACTGTCGACCACCGTCGCCTGCATGCTGCTCGCATGCGCCAGCACCGCCGCGTTTGCGGGGCCACACCTCACGCCGCAGGAATGCCACGCGTACCCGTTCGTGCACACGGGCAGTGGCGTCTCGCGTGCGGACCTCGTACGCGAGCTGTCCGAGCTCGAACAGGTCGGCTACAAGCCGGCGCCCTCGAGCCCTTACTATCCCGACGATATCAATGGCGCGGAGGATCGGCTCGGCGCCGAGTACCGCGCCGACTGCACGCACGCGCTGACGGCCGACGCGGGCACGCACCACTGACCGCGCACTCCGGCGCAACACACCCGCCGGAAAACACAAAAGGCGGCACGCATGTGCCGCCTTTTCTTCATGAACGCGCACGGATGCGAACCCGATGCGCCACGCTGCCGCTCAGCGCGACATCATGTTCATGCTGACGTTGTGCATCACCCACAGCGTGCCGACGATCACGATCGCGGCGGTCAGCACCGTATAGCTGAACGCCATCACGTTCCAGCGCTGGCCCGACGAGCCGTTCATGTGCAGGAAGTACACGAGGTGCACGACGATCTGCACGAAGGCGAGCACGGCCAGCCCGATCAGCGACGCATGCGGCGACAGCACGCCGCCCATCACGAGGCCGAACGACGCGGCCGTGAGCAGCACCGACAGGATGAAACCGGCGACGTAGCCGCCGACGCTGCCATGCCCTTCTTCGAGTTGAGACGAATGCGAATGGGCCATTTAGATCACGCTCGCGAGATAGACAAAGGAAAACACGCAGATCCACACGATGTCGAGGAAGTGCCAGAACAGGCTCAGGCACGTCAGGCGCCGCAGGTCGCGATCGGTCAGGTCGCCGCCACGCAACACGATCTGCGCGGCCAGCACGATCATCCACAACAGGCCCGCCGTCACGTGCAACCCGTGCGTGCCGACCAGCGTGAAGAACGCCGACAGGAACGCACTGCGTTGCGGGCCCGCGCCTTCCGCGACCAGGTGCGAGAACTCGCGCAATTCCATCGTGAGAAACGCCGCGCCGAGCACGAACGTCACCGCGAGCCATGCGAGCAGCGCGCCGCGCCGCTGCTGGTACGCCGCGAGCATCGCGAAGCCGTACGTGATGCTCGACAGCAGCAGCGCGGCGGTTTCGACCGCGACGCCCGGAATGTCGAACAGCTCTTTCGCCGTCTGCCCGCCCGCGTACTGGTGGCCGAGCACCGCGAACGTCGCGAACAGCGCCGCGAAGATCACGCAGTCGGTCATCAGGTACAACCAGAACCCGAACACCGAATGCGACGGCGGATGGTCGTCGTGTTCGAGCAGGGTTGCGCTCAAGGTTTTCTGCAACATCAGTTGGCCTCCAGTTCCACGTCGTCGACGCGCGCGGCCGTGCGCCGCGTCGGCTGCTTGTCTTCGGTCTTGCGCACCGTCGACGCAGGGATGTAATAGCCGTCGTTATCGCGCGAGCTGTAGATCACGAGCGTCGCGATGATCCCGACGAGCCCGCCGATCGCCATCCACCAGATGTGCCACACCAGCGCGAAGCCGAGCACCAGGCTGAAGACCGCGATCACGAGGCCTGCGCAGGTATTCGACGGCATATGGATGTCGCGGAACGTCGCCGGGTTCGGCCGGCCTTCGCCGCGTGCCTTCATGTCTGCATACGCGTCGAGCGTGCGCACCTGCGGGATCACCGCGAAGTTGTAGTCGGCCGGCGGCGACGAGGTCGCCCACTCCAGCGTGCGGCCGCCCCACGGGTCGCCCGTCGTGTCGCGGTACTCGGGCAGATGGCGGTTGCGGATGCTGACCACCAGCTGCAGCAACTGGCACGCGATGCCGATCGCGATCAGCACGGCGCCGAACGCGGCGACCATCAGCCACGGATGCCAGGCCGGGTTGTCGTAGTGGTTCAGGCGGCGCGTCATGCCCATGAAGCCGAGCACGTAGAGCGGCACGAACGCGACGTAGAAGCCGACCTGCCAGAACCAGAACGCAGCCTTGCCGAGCTTCTCGTTCAGCTTGAAGCCGAACGCCTTCGGGAACCAGTAGTTGAAGCCCGCGAGATAGCCGAACAGCACGCCGCCGATGATCACGTTGTGGAAGTGCGCGATCAGGAACAGGCTGTTGTGCAGCACGAAGTCCGCGCCCGGAATCGCCATCATCACGCCGGTCATGCCGCCGAGCGTGAACGTGACCATGAAGCCGATCGTCCACAGCACGGGCGTCGTGAATTCGATCCGGCCGCGGTACATCGTGAACAGCCAGTTGAACACCTTCACGCCGGTCGGAATCGCGATGATCATCGTCATGATCCCGAAGAACGCATTCACGTTCGCGCCCGAGCCCATCGTGAAGAAGTGATGCAGCCACACGAGGAACGACAGCACCATGATCGCGCAGGTCGCGTACACCATCGTCTTGTAGCCGAACAGCGGCTTCTTCGCGAACGTCGCGATGACTTCCGAGAAGATCCCGAACGCCGGCAGGATCAGGATGTACACCTCCGGATGGCCCCACGCCCAGATCAGGTTCAGGTACAGCATCGCGTTGCCGCCGGCGTCGTTCGTGAAGAAGTGCATGCCGAGGTAACGGTCGAGGCCGAGCAGCGCGAGCGTCGCGGTCAGGATCGGGAACGACGCCATGATCAGCACGTTCGTGCACAGGGCCGTCCACGTGAACACGGGCATCTTCATCAACGTCATGCCCGGCGCGCGCATCTTGATGATCGTCACGAAGAAGTTCACGCCGGTCAGCAACGTGCCGACGCCCGAGATCTGCAGCGCCCACAGGTAGTAGTCGACCCCTACCCCCGGACTGAACTGCAGCTCCGACAGCGGCGGGTATGCGAGCCAGCCCGTCTGCGCGAATTCGCCGATCACGAGCGACAGGTTGATCAGGATCGCGCTGACCGCCGTCATCCAGAACGACAACGAGTTGATGAACGGGAACGCGACGTCGCGCGCGCCGATCTGCAGCGGCACGACCAGGTTCATCAGGCCGACCATGAACACCATCGCCATGAAGAAGATCATGATCACGCCGTGCGCCGTGAAGATCTGGTCATAGTGGTGCGGCGGCAGGTAGCCGGGCGCGTTGTACGCGAGCGCGAGCTGCATGCGCATCATGATCGCGTCGGCGAAGCCGCGCAGCAGCATGATCAGCGCGACGATGATGTACATCACGCCGAGTCTCTTGTGGTCGACCGTGGTCAGCCATTCCGTCCACAGCCATTTCCAGCGGCCGGTGATCGTCAGCGCGGCGAGAATGCCCAGCACGACCAGACCCATGAAGGCGCCGGCCCCCATGATGATGGGCTGATCGAACGGGATCGCCGAGAGTGTGAGTTTGCCGAACATGCGTTACCCCTTCGTGCCGCAGGCGGCGTCCTTCAGGTCGAGGACGTGGCCATCGTTGTATTTCGCGATGATGTTGTGGAAGAGCCGCGGATCGACCGACGAGAAATAGCGCACCGGCGCCTTCTCGCTCGGCTGCGCGACGCCGCCGTACATAGTCGCGTCGAGCCGGTCCGGCGACGCCTTCACCTTCTGCACCCACGCATCGAACTGCTCGCGCGGCTCGGCGAGCGTGCGGAACTTCATGTCGGAGAAACCGCGGCCGCTGAAGTTGGCGGACGTGCCCGCGTAGTTGCCGGGCTCGTCGGCGATCAGGTGCAGGCGCGTCTGCATGCCGGCCATCGCATAGACCTGGCCGCCGAGCTGCGGGATGAAGAACGAGTTCATCACCGAATCCGACGTGATGCGGAAGTTCACCGGCGTGCCGACCGGAATCGCGAGCTGGTTCACCGACGCGATACCGAGTTCCGGATAGATGAACAGCCACTTCCAGTCGAGCGCGACCACCTCGACGTCGATCGGTTTCACCGCCGATTCGAGCGGCTTGTACGGATCGAGCTCGTGCGTGGTTTTCCACGTGAGCACGCCGAGGAACAGGATGATCAGCGTCGGCACCGTCCAGATCACGACCTCGATCGCGGTCGAGTGCGACCAGTTCGGCGCGTAGGCGGCGTTGCGGTTCGACGCACGGTAACGCCACGCGAACCACAGCGTGAGCAGAATCACCGGCACGACGACGATCAGCATCGCCCAGGTGGACGTCGCGATCAGCGCCTTTTCGGCGGCACCCACACTTCCTTTCGGATTTAGTACACCTAAATTACAACCTGACAGGCTTAGCGCCGCGCCCATGGCCATCAGCGCCGACCAGCCTCTTGAAGCCCTTCTTTTCATCACACAGCCCCGCGGGTCATTGAATCCGTTTGCGTATGCCCGATGCGCATTCGATTCACGAAATTGGCCGAATCATACGTCGCGCGAGTGCGATGAAAAACCGGTGCAGGCGGCAAATCATCATTGCAAAATCTGCCGTGAGTCACATTGTCGCGGGGCAATTTCACGCAGCCGGAAGCGGGCCCGGCACGCCCCGTGCTGAGCCTCGATCGATGCGTGCGCAACGATACCTGCCGCGCGAATGCGGCTGGCTTGCGCGGCGCGGTGTGCCGGGATCAGTCGTGCGTCGACGCCATGTACGACGGCAGCGCCGGCGCGGGGCCATCCCCTGCCGGCACCTTCGAATGGCTCGCTTCCTGGATCAGCTTGCCGACGGTCGGATCGATCGCATCGGTGAACGGCTTCGGATCGATGCCGACCGCCAGCACGATCAGCGCGAGCGACGCGAACATCACGATCTCGCGACGATTCAGGTCGGCGAGCTTCGCGATCCGCTGGCTCGCGACCTTGCCGAACACGACGCGCTTGAGCATCCACAGCGTGTACGACGCGCTGAGGATCAGCGTGAGCGCCGCGATCGCACCGATCCAGAAGTTGAAGCGGATCGCGCCCATGATCACCATGAACTCGCCGACGAACCCCGACGTGCCCGGCAGACCGACGTTGGCCATCGCGAACAGCAGCGTGAAGGTCGCGAAACGCGGCATCACGCCCGCCACGCCGCCGTACGCGGCGATCTCGCGCTGCCTGGTACGATCCACGAGCACGTTCACGCACAACAGCATCGCGCCCGCCACGAAGCCGTACGACACGAGTTGCACGATCGCGCCTTCGACGCCGATCCGGTTGAACAGGAACAGCCCCAGCGTGACGATCCCCATGTGCGCGACCGTCGAATACGCGAGCAGCTTGCCGAGATCGGTCTGCGCGAGCGCGATCAGGCTCGCGTAGACGATCGCGAACAGCGACAGCGCGATCACGGCCGGCGCGAAGAAGTGGCTCGCGTCCGGCGTGATCGGCAGCGCGAAGCGCAGGAACCCGTAACCGCCGAGCTTGAGCATCGCGAGCATCAGCGCGGCGCCCGTCGGGCCGTCCGTGTACACGTCGCTCAGCCACGTGTGGACCGGCCACATCGGCACCTTGACCGCGAACGCCGCGAAGAAGCCGAGGAACACCAGCAACTGCGGCGCGAAGCCGAGCTGCAGCGTGCGCCACACGGCCATGTCGAACGTATGCGACTGCGCGTACAGGTACAGCATCGCCATCAGCAGAAACAGCGAGCCGGCGAACGAGATGAAGAAGAACTTCACGGCCGCATACACGCGTCGCTCGCGCCCCCACGTACCGATCAGCAGGTACAGCGGGATCAGCGTCGCCTCGAAGAAGATGAAGAACAGCAGCCCGTCCTGCGCGACGAATACGCCGACCATCAGCCCCGACAGGATCAGGAACGACGCGTAGTACTGCGCGACGCGCACCGTGACCGACTCCCACGACGCCACCACCACCACGAGCGTCGTGAATGCGGTCAGCACGACGAGCCACAGCGACGCGCCGTCGATGCCGACCCGCCAGCCGGCATTGAATGCCGCCAGCCAGTCGCGTCTTTCGACGAACTGCATCGCCGCCGAATGCGCGTCGAAACCGGCGATCAGCGGCACGACGGCCGCCAGCCCGGCGATCGCGCCGATCAGCGCGATCAGTCGTATCCGGCGTGAATGCTGGTCGGAACCGGCGCGCAGCAGCACCGCGCCGAACAGTATCGGAACCCAGATGGCCAGGCTCAGGAAGGGGAAATCATGCATGTCAACAACGCCTTGAGGAGGTCGCGCCCTGCATCGGGGACAGGCGCGACGAAAGGGACGAAATCAAATCGACAGGTAGATTTCGTGAATCGCCAATGTTGGCAAAATGTAAAGCGGCATCACCGGAAAAGTTGATGCCGCTCAAATGCGATCGGGTTAACCAGCATAAAACGATTGAATATTTTCTGCAGCGCAGCAGAACATCAATTTTGCGTGCCCGTGTAGCCTACTGATTTTTATGAGTAATTTTTCGTATTGCTCGATGCCGTGTGCGACAGAAATCGACGCAGCGCCGCATTTTTGATGTCAACCGGTCATTTCGGAGGGCCGGAACGACATGCTTAGCGTTCCGCAGTGCCGCGGTCGCGTGGCCTCTCCTGTCTTACAGAAATACTTTCATTTTTATTTCATTCGATCTCATGCTGCGCATACCGCAGATCGAGTTACCCTCGCGCACCACTTCTCACGCGAGCGGCCATTAGCGCAGGTGACTCAAGCGATCCCATACGCGCATCGTCACCGCACGATAGTGGTCGTGCTGGGCGGGGAAATGGACGAAGCGGCTGTCGCGCGTCGCATAGACCGGGGACGACGCGAGCGTCGTCGCATCGACGATATGGCGCGCGTCGATCATGCCGGACTCAAGCAACTCCACATAGATCGCCTGCTGGTCGCCACCACTCGCATAGACCGACGAGCGATCGTCGAACTGCTCGATGCGCGCGCAGATGCGTTCGACCAGTTCGCGCATCGGCGCCACGTTGCGCACGCCAATCATGCACGAGTTGATCGCCCACGCCGTGTGATCGGTCCCGATCACGAAGTCGCGCCCCTCGATCGTGCCATCGATGCGCTGGCGCTGGTCGATCGCGAGGATGTCCGCATCGACCCAGAACACGAACGCGTGATGCGGCAGATGTTCGCGAATCAGATGCAGCTTCGCCCAGTTCGCGTCGATGCCGTCCGGCAGGAAAGCGGGCGCGGCGCGATACGTGTGGTACGCATAGCCATGTCGCGTGCAGTAGCGGACGAAATTCTCCTCGTGCAGGTCGCCATAGCCCGCGATATGCGACGTATGCAGGCTCACGAACGCGATCGGCGCATGCGGATTCACATGCCGCTCTGCTTCGCGCGGTCGCTGCTGTGCGGCGCACCAGTCGTCCATCGCGCGCGGACAGTCGCCGCGCTGGTACCGTTCGGCATCGTCGACGAGCGCCGTCACGTAGCGGAAGTCGTAATCGGGCACCGGCGCCCAGAAGCCGTTCACGTCTCGCCACTCGGGTGCCTGGTGCGCCACGAGCGGTCGCGCGCCGGCGATCGAATCGATCGACACGCCATCGCTCCAGACCGTCTGGGCCGACGCGAAATGGCCGTTCGCAAGCGGTACGTCGAATGGCAGCGGTGGAAAGTGCGCTGCCAGCAGCGTCGCCTCGCACGCGTGCTGCCGCTCCGGAAGATGCATCGCCCACTTGCCCAGTTCGAGCGCCAGCCGGCGCAACTGCTCGCGTACGTCGGGCACGTTGCGGAAGATCATGCCGCTCGCGGCGGGCAACGCCGATTTCGACGTCTGCGTCGTGACGATCGCGTCGTAACCGTGCGCGACATCCGTCAGCGCGTGCGGATCGAACACGACGGAGAACGGGTCGAGCACGAGCAGCAACGCACCGTGCTCCATCGCAACGAGTTGCGCGATGATCGCGTGGTACTTGTACAGCACTTGCTGGCGCTCGCCATACACGTGCATGCCGTCGACCGTCGCCTGCCGGTAGCCGTGCAGATCCGCGTAACGTGCGTGGTTGTCGATCAATCCGTCGACAGGTCGATGAGACAGGACGGTCAGAACGGAATGCGGGGTTGCCACGAGCATCACCTCGAGTCGCGCGGAACGATACGCGATATGTAGCGCATGACCGCCACTCCCGTCGAGCATTCATTGCCCGAATGCCGTATCGACGATGCGCGCCCGAAGACGAGACTCGACGGCATCGATGCTTGGCGCACGACACCACACGGTGGGCCGGAAAAAGAAAAAGCCCCGCAAGTCCGAGAACTTGCGGGCTTTGTCACCGCTTTTGGCGGAGACGGAGGGATTCGAACCCTCGATCCAGGTTTTGGCCCAGATGCTCCCTTAGCAGGGGAGTGCCTTCGACCTCTCGGCCACGTCTCCCAAACTTTCGCTCGCACCAGGGAGGCAGTGCGACGAGAACGAGATAATATAGGGTTTCGAACCGTGCGTCAATTTCCGTGATGCAGTTTCTTCAATGCATCACGAAAAATTCACGACGCCTGGTCGAGTTCGAATACCTTGTGCAGCGCGCGGACGGCCAGCTCCATGTATTTCTCGTCGATCAGCACCGAAATCTTGATTTCGGACGTCGAGATCATCTGGATGTTGATGCCCTCTTCCGACAGCGTACGGAACATCTTGCTCGCGACGCCCACGTGCGAACGCATGCCGACGCCGACGACCGACACCTTCGACACCTTCGGGTCGCCCTGCACGCGCTCGGCGCTCACATGGCCCTGCACCTGGTTGGTGAGGATGTCCATCGCCTTCTGGTAGTCGCCGCGGCCGACCGTGAACGTGAAGTCGGTCTTGCCTTCGACGCTCTGGTTCTGGATGATCATGTCGACGTCGACGTTCGCATCGGCCACCGGGCCGAGGATCTGATATGCGATGCCCGGCTTGTCGGGCACGCCCATCACAGCAATGCGTGCTTCGTCGCGCTGGAACGCGATGCCGGAAATGACTGCCTTTTCCATGGTCTCGTCTTCTTCAAAAGTAATCAGGGTGCCCGAGCGCATTTCTTCGTCGAGCGCAATCAGCGGATCGGTCAGGCTCGACAGCACACGCGTCTTCACCTGGTATTTGCCGGCGAATTCGACCGAGCGGATCTGCAGGACCTTCGAGCCGAGGCTGGCCATTTCCAGCATCTCCTCGAACGTCACGCGGTCGAGGCGGCGCGCCTCTTCGACGACCCGCGGATCGGTCGTGTAGACGCCGTCGACGTCGGTATAGATCAGGCACTCTTCGGCACCCAGCGCAGCCGCCACCGCCACCGCCGACGTGTCCGAGCCGCCCCGGCCCAGCGTCGTGATGTGGCCGTCCGGATCGACGCCCTGGAAGCCCGTGATGATCACGACCTTGCCTGCGTTCAGATCGTCCTTCACGCGCTCATCGTCGATCGAGTGAATGCGTGCTTTCGTAAACGCGCTGTCCGTCTTGATCGGCACTTGCCAGCCGGCATAGCTCACGGCCTCGACGCCGATTTCCTGCAGCGCGATCGACAGCAGGCCGACGCTGACCTGCTCGCCGGTCGACGCGATCATGTCGAGCTCACGCGGGCTCGGCTGGCTCGAAATCTCTTTCGCGAGACCGAGCAGACGGTTGGTTTCGCCGGACATCGCCGAAGGCACGACCACCATCTGGTGCCCGGCCTGATGCCATTTTGCGACGCGTTTCGCGACGTTCTTGATGCGCTCGACCGAGCCCATCGAAGTGCCGCCGTATTTGTGTACGATGAGTGCCATTGTCGTTCTGAACTGGAGGAGAAACCGCACGGGCGCGCTGGGCAGGCCGCGTAGCCGTTCGGTCACGCGGCTTGTGGCTGTGGACGGACGACGAGGGGGACGGCTGGGACGCAACACGCAAGCGTGGCGGATTTTGCCCGGAAGGCCGATCAGGCCGCGCAAACCGGGTACGTCACGCGGAGAACCTGCACAAAACGCTCAAAAATCGAGCCGAGCAAACGACCGAGCGTACCCGATAGAAGCCCGCTTGACAAGCCGCGCGCCGTGTCGGCGGCCGTTCCGGCGCTGTTTACCAAATGGTGAAAATCGGCCCGCCATCGCGCGTTCGACCGCCTGCCGCTGCTAGGCGATCAGCAGGTCGGGGCGCCATTCGATCCGGCGCCATGCCGCATCCCCGGGCGCCGCGTCGGCCGGTTCGCCGATGTCGCGATTGACGCCCACCCGCGGCACGTAGATCAGCCGGTCACCCGCGAACAGCAGCGGCACGTCGCGTTGCCAGGCCGGCACCCCGCGCTCCTGGAACAGGTTCTTCAGCGTCCGGCCCGGCCCGCCCGGCGACGTGCGCATCCGTTCGCCGCCGGCACGGGCGCGCGCCGCCAGCCGGGTACCGCGCAGCAGCGCCTCGGGCACCGCGTCGGCGCTGCCCGCGTCGGCGGGCGCGAACACGAACGTGCCGCGCCATCCCGGCAGATGCCACACTTCCTCCCCGTCCCACGCGAGTGCCGCCTCCGGCTGCGGCGTCCCCGTGCCGTCGTCGGCCGGCTCGCTGCTGTCGCCCGCCTCCCAGTACACGACATCGCGATAGAGCCGCAGGCACTGCCCCGCGTGATCCACACGCAGCGCATGCGCGTCGTGCGCCGCGCGCAGTTGCCGCATCATGTTGGCCAGACGGGTAGCCGACGCGCCCGGCAAACCGAGCCGGCGCATCCAGAAGCGCAGCAGGTTCGCGCCGCGCGTGTCGTCGAATCCTGCCAGCGCGTCGCGCGACAACGCGTGACCGTCATCGCGCGCGGCGACGGCGAAATCGAGCTCGGCCAGATCGTCGAGCAGCCGCTGAGCGGCGGCCGCATGCTGGGCCGCGCGGCCGAGCGCGTCGCGAAAGCCCGGGAAATGCATGGCCAGCGCCGGCAGCACGTCGACGCGCAGCGCATTGCGCGCATAGCGCGTATCGCCGTTCGATTCGTCGTCGATCCACGCGAGCGCGTGCTGCTCCGCGTAGCGCTCGAGTTGTGCGCGCAACAGTCGCAGCAACGGGCGCACCCGCTCGATGCTCGCGCCGTCCGGGCGATAACGCGGCGCCATCGCGGCGAGCCCCGCGATTCCCGCCCCGCGCAACAGTTGCAGCAGCACCGTCTCCGCCTGGTCGTCCGCATGTTGCGCGAGCCACAGCGCCGCCACGCCATGGCGTTCGCCCATCTCGTCGAGCGCCGCGTAGCGACGCTCGCGCGCGGTCGCCTCGATCCCGAGCCCGCTGTCGCGCGGCACGTCGACGCGCATCGATTCGAATGCGACGCCGAGCCGCGCCGCTTGCCCTTCGGCATGCGCGACCCACGCATCGGCGTTCGCGCTCAGGCCGTGATGCACGTGCAGCGCGACGCAGCGCGATGCGCCCGCGACGCGCACGGCCGCATCGAGCAGCACGGTCGAATCGAGGCCGCCGCTGTAGGCGATCGCGATGCGCGCGTCCGGCGGCAGACCGGAAAGCGCAACGCCGACCGCGTCGAGGACGACGCGGTCAGCGGAGAATTCGGTGGGTGGGATCACGAGCGAGACGCGCGTGCAGCGGCACGCGCCTTGAATACACGGCCGGTCATGCGCCGGGCGTGGTTTCCTTGAACTTGCCGTAGGCCATCAGGCGCTCGAAGCGGCGCTCGCGCAGCGCATCGATGCTCATGCCCTGGAACTGGCGCAGCGAATCGGCCAGCGCACGGCGCAGCAACGCGGCCATGCCCTTCGGATCGCGATGCGCGCCGCCGAGCGGCTCGTTGATGATCTTGTCGATCAGGCCGAGCGCCTTCAGGCGGTGCGCGGTCAGGCCCAGCGCTTCCGCGGCTTCCGGCGCCTTCGCGGCGCTCTTCCACAGGATCGACGCGCAGCCTTCCGGCGAGATCACCGAGTAGGTCGAGAACTGCAGCATCATCACCGTGTCGGCCACGGCGATCGCCAGCGCACCGCCCGAACCGCCCTCGCCGATCACCGTCGTGATGATCGGCGTCTTCAGCTCGGCCATCACGTACAGGTTGCGACCGATCGCCTCCGACTGGCCGCGCTCTTCGGCGCCGATGCCCGGGTACGCGCCCGGCGTGTCGACGAACGTGAAGATCGGCAGCCCGAACTTCTCGGCGAGACGCATCAGGCGTTCGGCCTTGCGATAGCCTTCCGGACGCGGCATCCCGAAGTTGCGCGCGGCGCGCTCCTTCGTGTCGCGGCCCTTCTGGTGACCGATCACCATGCACGGATGGCCGCCGAAGCGCGCGAGACCGCCGACGATCGACAGGTCGTCCGCGAACGCGCGGTCGCCATGCAGCTCGTGAAAATCGGTAAACAGCTCCGCGACGTAGTCGAGCGTGTACGGCCGCTGCGGGTGCCGCGCGATCTGCGAAACCTGCCACGGCGACAGGTTCGCGTAGAGGTCTTTCGTCAGTTGCTGGCTTTTCTTCGACAGCCGCTCGATTTCTTCCGAAATATCGACAGCCGAGTCGTCCTGCACGAATCGCAGCTCTTCGATCTTGGCCTCGAGTTCGGCGATCGGCTGTTCGAAATCCAGAAACGTGGTCTTCATGTGTTCGAATCCTTGGGTCTTGCGGCAGCGCGTATTCTACCCGCGCGGGCGACGCTCAAAACCGGCTCTCAACTATTGATGTTTAAAACCCGATAGCCGACGCTCAGGCGTCGGCGTCGGGCGCATCGAGGCTGCGCCACATGTACCAGGTCGCGACGGTGCGCCACGGCTCCCAGTTGGCCGCGACCTCGCGCGCCTCGCTGCGCGTGACGGGTTCGCCGCTGAAGTAATTGACGCTGATCGCACGGATCAGGCCCGGGTCGTCGAGCGGCAGCACGTCCGGCCGCGACAGGTTGAAGATCAGGAACATCTCGGCCGTCCAGCGGCTGATGCCGCGGATCTGCGTGAGTTCCGCGATCACGTCCTCGTCGTCCATCGACGTCCATTTGTCGACGTGCAGCGCCCCCGACACGAAATGCTGCGCGAGATCGAGGATGTATTCCGTCTTGCGTTTCGACAACCCGCACGCGATCAGCTTGTCCGCGCCGAGCCGGATCACCGGTTGCGGCGCGAGTTTCGGGCAGGCGTCCTCGATGCGCGCCCACAGCGACTGGGCGGACGGCACCGAAATCTGCTGGCCGACGACCGAGCGCGCGAGCGTGACGAACGGGTCGCCGCGCTTCACCAGATGCGCGGGGCCGAACTTCGGAATCAGTTTCTTCAGGATCCGGTCGCGCTTGACGAGGTCCGCGCACGCCTTGTCCCAATAGGCGGGACGCACGACGCCCTCCTCGCCGTCCGCTTCGGACGCACGTATCTTGCGGGCCGCGTCGGCGGCCGGCTGCGCGGCCGCCGGCTGCGCATGACCGTTCAGCGCGCCGTTCGGCACGGCGCGCGTCGCGTCCGCCTTCGCCGCCGGTACGCGCTTGGCTGCCGGACGCGCGGCGACCGGGGTCGCGCGCCTGACCGGCGCTTTTCTGGCCGTTGCCATCTTGCCTCCTACCTGACGGATCGGTCAGTGGAACGCGCTGCGCTCATACGCGACGCCATTCGGTCGATCCGCCCGGTTTGTCTTCAAGTGCGATGCCGGCTTCGAGCAATTCCGCCCGGATCCGGTCCGCTTCGGCATAGTCCTTCGCTTGCTTCGCCGCGACGCGCGCGGCGATCTGCGCTTCGATCTCGTCGGCCGCGAGCCCGCCCGCCTGAGCGGCACCGGACGCCTGCTGCAGGAACGTGCGCGGTTCGCGGCCCAGCAGGCCGAGCAGGCCCGCCAGCTGTTTCAGTTGCCGTGCGAGCGAGGCATCGCGCGTGCGGTTGACTTCACCCGCCAGCTCGAACAGCGTCGCCACCGCGACCGGCGTGTTGAAATCGTCGTTCATCGCCGCCGCGAAACGTTGCGCGTGCGGCTCGTTCCAGTCGAGCGCGAGCGTGTCGGGCTCGACGTCCTTCAGCGCGGTGTACAGACGCGTGAGCGACGCGCGCGCATCGTCGAGATGCACGTCGCTGTAATTGAGCGGCGAACGGTAGTGCGTGCGCACGATGAAGAAGCGCACGACTTCCGCGTCGTAACGCTCGAGCACCTCGCGGATCGTGAAGAAGTTGCCGAGCGATTTCGACATCTTCTCGTTGTCGACCTGCACGAAGCCGTTGTGCATCCAGTAGTTGACGAACGTCTCGCCGGTCGCGCCTTCGCTCTGCGCGATCTCGTTCTCGTGGTGCGGGAATTGCAGGTCCTGCCCGCCGCCGTGGATGTCGAAATGATTGCCGAGCAGCGAGCAGCCCATCGCCGAGCACTCGATGTGCCAGCCCGGGCGGCCCATCCCGTACTTCGACGCCCACGACGCGCCTTCCGGCTCGTCCGCCTTCGCGCGCTTCCACAGCACGAAGTCGAGCGGATCCTGCTTCGCATCGTTCGCGGCGACGCGCTCGCCCGCGCGGAGATCGTCGAGCGACTTGCCCGACAGCTTCCCGTAGTCTGCGAACTTGCGCACCGAGTAATTGACGTCGCCGTCGGCCGCCTGATACGCGTAGCCGTTCGTCTCGAGCGTCTCGATCATGCCGAGCATCTGCGGGATGAACTGCGTCGCGCGCGGCTCGACGTCGGGCCGCTGGATGCCGAGCGCGGTTTCATCCTCATGCATCGCGCCGATGAAGCGGTCGGTCAGCGACTTGATCGTCTCGCCGTTCTCGACCGCGCGGCGGATGATCTTGTCGTCGATGTCGGTGATGTTGCGCACGTACGTGACCCGATAGCCGATCGCACGCAGCCAGCGCTGGACGAGGTCGAACACGACCAGCATGCGCGCGTGGCCCACGTGACAATAGTCGTAGACGGTGATCCCGCATACGTACATCCGCACCTCGCCGGGCTGGCGCGGCACGAAAACTTGCTTGTCACGCGCGAGCGTGTTGTAGATGCGCAGTGATTCCATAGAGATGAACCGTGAGCCGAAGGAAACCGCCCTGGCGAAGCTCGCCCAGCATGTGAAACGGACGGACCATCTGCTGCGGCGCCAGGCCGCGCGTCCTCGATATCACATGGGGCGGTCAGGCTGCAAGCACAGCGGTGACGGCCACGAGAGGCTAAGAAAGACTGTCTGCCGCTCGCCGGAACGCGCAGACGTTTTGTTAGAATGGCTCGGAGTATAACATTCCGATTTACGCCTATGAAACCTCATCGCGGCCGCGCGCCGAGCGCTGCGACCCTCGTTGCGACCACCGTCATGGGCGTCGCGCTGACGCTTTTCGCGGCTCCCGCGGCGCATGCGCAAAAGGCCCCGGCGGTCGCCGACGGCACCCCCGAAATCGACGCGTCGATCGCCGGCAAGCAGTGGCAGCAGGCGCTCGCGCAGCTCGACGCGCGCATCGCGTCGAACCCGCACGACGTGCAGGCGCAGTTCAAGCGCGGCACCGTGCTGGCCCGCCTGAACCGCGACGACGACGCGATCCAGCAGTTCGTCGCGATCACGCAGGCGTACCCCGAACTGCCCGAGCCGTACAATAACCTCGCGGCGCTCTACGCGAAGCACGGCCGCTATGACGAGGCGCGCACCGCGCTCGTCACCGCGACGCAATCGAACCCGGGCTACTCGCTCGCGTACGAGAACCTCGGCGATCTCTACCTGCGCCTCGCGGCCGAGTCGTACAAGCGCGCGCAATCGCTCGGCCGCACGAGCGGCGCGACCGCGCAGCGCCTCGCCGATCTGCAGAAGATCGTGTCGCCGTCGAAAGCCGCGCCGAACGCCCGCGCGACGTCGCCGGCCACGCGCGACTACACCGACCGCGCCGCCGCGAACGTGAGCACCACCACGCTGCCGATGTCGCCGACGTTCCAGTTCAGCGGTCCGTCGGGCGCACTGGCGGCGCCGTACGTCGCGCCGTCGCAATAAGCGGCGCGACCTTCCTTCCCTCCCAACCTGAGGATCGCAATGAAACGTCTGTTGCTGGCGCTTGGCGGCGCCGCCCTTCTCGCGACCGCGCCCGCGTTCGCGCAAACGGCCACCGCGCACCCCGTCGTGCAGCTGAAGACCTCGCAGGGCGACATCCGCGTCGAGCTCTATCCGGAGAAGGCGCCGAAATCCGTCGCCAACTTCCTCGATTACGTGAAGGCCGGCCAGTACAACGGCACGATCTTCCATCGCGTGATCAGGGGCTTCATGATCCAGGGCGGCGGCTACAAGACCAACTTCGAGGAAAAGCCGACCCGCGCGCCGATCCCGCTGGAAAGCCGCAATGGTCTGAAGAACCTGACGGGCACGATCGCGATGGCGCGCACGAGCGATCCGAATTCGGCCACCGCGCAGTTCTTCATCAATACGGTCGACAACGGCGGCCTCGACTATCCGAACCCGGACGGCAACGGCTATGCGGTGTTCGGCAAGGTCGTGTCCGGCCTCGACGTCGTGAAGAAGATCGAAGGCGTGGCGACGACCTCGCGCGGCCCGATGCAGGACGTACCGGCGCAACCGGTCGTGATCGAATCGGCGAGCATCGTCTCGAAGTAAGCACCTGCCGGCACGTCCGGCGCCACACGCGGCCGCGTCGCACGACCGGCCGCGTGCCATTTAAACCGCCTCACCGAAGGAATTCATCATGGTTGAACTGCATACGAACCACGGCGTGATCAAGCTCGAACTCGACGCCGCGAAGGCACCGAAGACGGTCGAGAACTTTCTGAACTACGTGAAGAAGGGCCATTACGACGGCACCGTGTTCCATCGCGTGATCAACGGCTTCATGATCCAGGGCGGCGGCTTCGAGCCGGGCCTGAAGCAGAAGCCGACCGACGCGCCGATCGACAACGAAGCGAACAACGGCCTGAAGAACGACAACTACACGGTCGCGATGGCACGCACGAACGATCCGCACTCGGCGACCGCCCAGTTCTTCATCAACGTGAACGACAACGACTTCCTGAACCACTCGTCGCCGACGCCGCAGGGCTGGGGCTACGCAGTGTTCGGCAAGGTCGTCGAAGGCCAGGACGTGGTCGACAAGATCAAGGGCGTCAAGACGGGCAACGCGGGCTTCCATCAGGACGTGCCGACCGATGACGTCGTGATCGAAAAGGCCGTGGTGGTCTGACGCATAGTCGTTACGGAGGCACTTCGATGTTGCAGGAGAGTCCGCCGCGAAGCGTCTCCGCGGGCGTGCCGGGCGAGCGCGAGTACGCGCAAGCCGCACGCCCGTTCCTGTTTCTCTCCGATCTGCACCTGAGCGAGGCGATTCCGAAGACGGTCGCCGCGTTCGAGCATTTCGTGAAATACACCGCCGACAGCGCCGACTCGGTGTTCATCCTCGGCGACCTGTTCGAATACTGGATCGGCGACGACATCCTCGACGACGATCCGTTCGCCGCGCGCATGGCCGCGCTGATGCACACGTTCTCGGAACGCGGCATCGCGCTCTACGTGATGCACGGCAACCGTGATTTCCTGCTCGGCCGGCGCTTCATGAGGGCGGCCGGCGCGATGCTGCTGCCCGACCCTTCGCTGATCATGGCGTTCGGCCAGCGCATCGTGCTCGCGCACGGTGACGCGCAATGCACGGCCGACCGCGGCTACCAGGTGTTCCGGCGCTTCGCGCGCAATCGCGTCGCGCAATGGCTGTTTCTCGCGTGGCCGTTCCGCTGGCGCCGCGCGCTCGCGCAGCGCATGCGCTCGAACAGCGAAGCGGGCCGGATGCGCCCGGCTTCGGCCATCTACGACGTCACGCGGGATGGCGTGGCCGCGCTGTTCCGGAAGAGCCGCGCGAGCGTGATCATTCACGGCCACACGCACCGCCCCGCGCGCCACGCGGAACCGGGCGGAATCCGCTGGGTGCTGCCCGACTGGGATCTCGACCACGGCACGCCGCGCGGCGGCTACCTGCGCGTCGACGCGGAAGGCATCCACGCGATGCCGCTCGACTGACGCCGGCGCTGCCGTCGCATTGACCGGCAGCGATCAGCGCACATCGCGTGGGTTACGTCTGGCGTTCGACCGTCTTGCCTTCCAGCACCGCCGACAGCCTGCGCAGGTCGAGGCGCGCCGCGTCGGCGCCCTGCAGCGTTTCCAGATGCGTGCCGAGCCGCTCGAGCGCCGCGACGATCTCGTCGACGCGGCGGCTTTCCTTCGCCGCGTGATCGATCAGCCCGTGGATCGCGAGCGACATCGGATCGTCGGCGTTCGGCGTGATCCCGTATGCGCTGAATGCCGCGCGCTCGGTCTGCGGCTTCGGCTGCGCCGGCATCACGATGCGCGCCGGGTTGCCGACCGCGGTGCCGCCGGGCGGCACCGGTTTGACGACCACCGCGTTCGACCCGATCTTCGCGCCCGCGCCCACCGTGAAACCGCCGAGCACCTTCGCGCCGGCGCCGACGATCACGCCAGCCTCGAGCGTCGGGTGGCGCTTCGCGCCGCGCGTGAGCGACGTGCCGCCCAGCGTCACGCCCTGATAGATCGTGCAATCATCGCCGATGATCGCCGTCTCGCCGATCACGACGCCCATGCCGTGATCGATGAACACGCGCCGGCCGATCGTCGCGCCGGGGTGGATCTCGATGCCGGTCAGGAACCGACCGGCCTGCGACACGAACCGCGCGAGCCAGTAGCGCTTCGCGCGCCAGCATGCGTGCGCGAAACGGTGCAGCACGAGTGCATGCAGCCCCGGATAACAGGTCAGCACTTCCCACGCACTGCGAGCGGCGGGATCCCGCTCGCGAATCGTTGCGACGTCTTCGCGCAGTCTCGTGAACATGATGTGATCTGGGAAAAGGCCGACGCGCATCGCCGGCAATGTCGGCCGTTATCGCGCCGGGTAATTTACTTATGACGTCCGGCGATTGTAGGGCCAGTCGTGCCCGGCCGCACGCGGCCGCGCGTTCACCCCGCCGTCGGCACGGGTATTCGGCCGGAACGCTTGCCGTGACGGGGCTTCCGGGGACCGTCGATCAGGTGAAAGCCGGCCCGGTGCTTATCGCCGATCACCGCATGAGCAGCCGACCAGACGATGCGTTGGGCGTTACGCAACATGAATCGGTCGGACTGGAGCGCCGGCCGCTTACGCGTCGCCGTCCGGCTTGCCCGACTTCAGCAGGATGTGCTTCGCGATGCCGCGCAGGATGTTGACCTCCTCGCGCTCGAGGCCCGTGCGTGCGAACAGGCGCCGCAGCCGCGGCATCAGCTTCTTCGGATTGCGTGGATCGAGAAAGTCGAGCGCGATCAACGCGTTCTCGAGGTGCACGTACATCCGCTCGATCTCGTCGCTCTGCGCGAGCGTGCCGACTTCGGCCTGCGGCTGCGCCGACGGCTCGCTCGCCTGCTCGAGAAACGCGACGCGCAACTCGTATGCGAGCACCTGCACGGCCTGCGCGAGATTCAGCGAACTGTAGGCCGGGTTGGCCGGAATGTGCGCGAGCGCGCTGCATTGCTCGACATGCTCGTTCGCGAGACCGGTGCGCTCGTTGCCGAACACGAGCGCGATGTCGCCCGTGCCGACCTGCGCGCTCGCCTGTGCGGCGGCCGCACGCGGCGCGAGGCGCGGCGGCCCGTATTCGCGCGTGCGCGCGGTCAGCGCGATCGACCAGTGCACGCCGGACAGCGCTTCGCCGAGCGTCGGCACGACATGCGCGGACGCGAGGACGTCGTCCGCGCCGCTGGCCATCGCGATCGCCTCGGGGTCGCTCTGCACGTGCGGCACGCGCGGCGCGACCAGCACGAGGCGCGAAAAGCCCATCGTCTTCAGCGCGCGGGCGGCCGCCCCCACGTTGCCGGGATGGCTCGGCTCGACGAGCACGAAGCGGGTGGACGTGAAGCCGCCGGACGGCGGCGGGGACGAGGCCGCGCCCGATTCGGACGGCGCGGCGGTGTTCTGCGGAGTTTCCACTACGATACGACTCGGTTCATCAGAATGGCCGTATGGTATCGCCATCGCCCCGGCAAACCCACTCGTCCGGATGGCCAGTGGGGGTTTCCCCGCGTGCCAGTCGCCTGAAACCGCCGAAAATCGGGTAAAATCATGCCTTTACGCGTTGCGCCCGGCGCAGCGCGGGTCGTACCCCGCTCTTTGTCAATTCGCGTCTCACCTCGCCCCGGCACGCTTGCGCCGTTCCGGGCGGTTGTCCCACTTCGTGGCGGCCCTGCCGCCGGCTACAGGATCCAGGCTCATGCATCCCATGCTCAACATTGCTGTCAAGGCTGCGCGCCGCGCCGGACAGATCATCAATCGCGCGTCCCTCGATCTCGACCTGATCGAGATCCGCAAGAAGCAGCAGAACGACTTCGTCACCGAAGTGGACAAGGCCGCGGAAGACGCGATCATCGAGACGCTGAAGACCGCCTACCCCGACCACGCGATCCTCGCGGAGGAATCGGGCGAATCCGAGAACGAATCCGAATTCAAGTGGATCATCGATCCGCTCGACGGCACGACCAACTTCATCCACGGCTTCCCGTACTACTGCGTCTCGATCGCGCTCGAGCACAAGGGCGTCGTCACGCAGGCCGTCGTCTACGATCCGAACAAGAACGACCTGTTCACGGCCACCCGCGGCCGCGGCGCGTACCTGAACGATCGCCGCATCCGCGTCGGCCGCCGCGACCGCCTGGCAGATGCACTCGTCGGCACGGGCTTCCCGTTCCGCGAGAAGGACGGCCTCGACGCCTACGCGCGCCTCTTCACCGAAATGACGCAGGCCTGCACGGGCCTGCGCCGCCCGGGCGCGGCGGCACTCGATCTCGCGAACGTCGCGGCCGGCCGCCTCGACGCGTTCTTCGAGCAAGGCATCAACGTGTGGGACATGGCGGCGGGCAGCCTGCTGATCACCGAGGCCGGCGGCCTCGTCGGCAACTACACGGGCGACGCCGATTTCCTGCATCGCCACGAGATCGTCGCCGCGAACCCGAAGATCTACGCGCAGATGATCCCGATCCTGAACCGCTACAGCCGCGTGCATCCGGCAGCGGAGTAAGCCCGGGCCGCGCCCGCGTGGCGCGGCTTTCACGCAAACCGCTCGCGCGGCATCGTCACGATGGCGCACCGATCGCCCGACACGCGGGACAATTTTCCGTGCACACGGGTCGCTTCGTGCGCCTATCCTGAAGTTGCCCGAGTTGCCCGGACGAGTCGGCGTACTGCCGCCCGTATCGCTTGTCCCGCAACGACAGCGAAGGGTTTGCGTCCGGCATGCCCGCGCGGCGAACAACGCCGCCGCCGGGGTGCCGGCCCCGCCTGTATCAACACCGCCACGGCGCCGTGGCAATCGCATCCGAGTCCCCATGTTACGGCTAAGCGAAATTAAACTCCCCCTCGACCACCCCGAGAGCGCGCTCGAGGCCGCGATTCGCGCGCGCCTCGCGGAGCTCGGCGTGGCGCCAGACGAACTGCTCCGTTACACCGTGTTCCGCCGCGCGCACGACGCGCGCAAGCGTGCCGACATCAAGCTCACGTATATCGTCGATATCGAAGTCAAGGACGAAGCGGCCGCGCTCAAGCGCATCGCCGGCAAGCCGCATTGCGGCGTGACGCCCGACATGGCGTACCACTTCGTCACGAAGGCGCCCGAACACGCCGACTTCCTGCGCCCGGTCGTCATCGGCATGGGGCCGTGCGGACTGTTCGCGGGGCTGATCCTCGCGCAGATGGGGTTCCGTCCCATCATCCTCGAACGCGGCAAGGCCGTGCGCGAGCGCACCAAGGACACCTTCGGCCTGTGGCGCAAGAGCGTGCTCAATCCCGAATCCAACGTGCAGTTCGGCGAAGGCGGCGCGGGGACGTTTTCCGACGGCAAGCTGTACAGCCAGATCAAGGATCCGAACCACTATGGCCGCAAGGTGCTGGACGAATTCGTCAAGGCCGGCGCGCCCGAGGACATCCTGTATCTGAGCCGCCCGCACATCGGCACGTTCCGCCTCGTCAGCATGGTGGAAAAAATGCGCGCGTCGATCCACGAACTCGGTGGCGAAGTGCGTTTCGAAACCCGCGTCGACGACATCGAAATCGACCAGGGCAAGGTGCGCGCGCTCAAGCTGTCGAACGGCGAAACGCTGCGGTGCGACCGCGTGGTGCTGGCCGTGGGCCACAGCGCGCGCGACACGTTCCAGATGCTGCACGACCGCGGCGTCTACATCGAGGCGAAGCCGTTCTCGCTGGGTTTCCGCATCGAGCATCCGCAGGGGCTGATCGATCGCAGCCGCTTCGGCAAGTTCGCGGGCCACAAGCAGCTCGGCGCGGCCGACTACAAGGTGGTCCACCACTGCAGCAACGGGCGCGCGGTCTACAGCTTCTGCATGTGCCCGGGCGGCACGGTGGTCGCCGCGACGTCGGAGCCGGGCCGTGTCGTCACCAACGGGATGAGCCAGTATTCCCGCGCCGAGCGCAATGCGAACGCGGGCATCGTCGTCGGCATCACGCCGGACGACTATCCGGGCGGCCCGCTCGCGGGCATCGCGTTCCAGCGCAAATGGGAAGAACGCGCGTTCGAGCTCGGCGGTGGCGACTACCGCGCGCCGGGCCAGCTGGTCGGCGATTTCATCGCGGGCCGGCCGTCGACGTCGCTCGGTTCCGTGGAGCCGTCGTACAAGCCCGGCGTGAATCCGACCGATCTCAGCACCGCGCTGCCCGACTATG